>DATMZU010000413.1:0-2442 GCA_035607435.1 Thermoanaerobaculia bacterium
CTGGCGGAAGATCCAGCGGAACGCGCTCACCGGCCGCGCGCTCACGCTCGGCCGGCCGCAGGTGCGGCTGGGCGATTCGATCCGCCTGCGCGGTCTCGCCGACGAATCGCTCAACACGTTCTTCCAGGTGCGGCGCGTCCGCCATCGCCTGACCAAGGCGGGGGGCTTCACCACCGAGATCGGCTTTCGTTCGATCGAGATCCCGGGCGATCCGGCAACTTCCGTAGGCGGTGGGGGAGTGGCGCCATGAGCCTGATCGGCACCTTGCAGGAGATCGTCCGCGCCGAGCTGGCGGGATTGCGCATCGCGGAGCTGGGGGTGGTCGATGCGGTGCAGCCGCACGAGGAGGGGGGCGACTCCGACAACTACGCCTGCGACGTGAAATTGAAGAACAGCGGCCTGCTGCTGCGCAGAGTGCCGATCGCGACCGACCGGATCGGCTCGGTCGCCCCGCCGAACGTCGGCGATCTCGTGCTGCTCGCGTTCGACAAGGGGGACGTGAACCAGCCGATCGTCATCGGCCGGCTCTACGACGAACGTCAGCGCGCGCCGGTGAGCCATCTGAACGAGGTGATCTTCCGCCTGCCGCTCGACGAGGACGACGACAAGACGATCAAGGCGGCCATCCGCAAGACCGATTCCGATCCGAAGCGCGAGCTGCTGTTCGAGATGCCGCCGAAGATCAAAGTGCAGGTGACCGACGATCACGTGAGCGCCACCGCCGGCCAAACCGAGATGAAGCTTGACCAGCCGGGCGGCGGCAGCGATGGAAAGGTTACGGTGACCGCCGGGCGGACCACGATCACCATGGATCAGGACGGCACGGTGACCATCGAATCCGCCACCAACCTATCGATCGAAGCGGAAACCGATCTCAAGATCAAAGGCGCCAGCGTGAGCATCGAGGCGACCGGCGGCGTCACCGTTTCGGGCGCCACCGCGACGCTCAAAGCGAGCGGCAGCGCCACCGTTCAAGGCAACGGTGGTGCCACGCTCAAAGGCGCGATGGTCACGATCCAAGGCAACACCAGCTTCTCGCCCTAGGGGGAAATCATGCCCGGACCGCCTGTGACGATTGGTTGCGCAGTCGTAGTAACGCCGGGGGCCGCTGGAGCGCCCGATACTGGTGTGATCGCGATGATTCCACCTCCGTTCCTCACCGCGGGCGGCATGCCGCTCGCCACCGTGGGATCAACTTGCACGATGGTGAATTCGGTAACCGGCGTGCCCTATCCGCTGGTGATCGGACCGTTGGGCGCGAGCACCGGCGTCACGGTGGGAGGCAAGGCTTTGGTCCGCGCGGGAGACCGGATTCTGTTGGGGCCTCTCACCCTGGTGATCGGTGCCCCGCCCGCCGCGACGTTCGTGCTCGACATCTGGGGACCGTAGGGCCGACTTGGAAGCCGACTTCTAAAGAGACTTGGGAAAGAGAAACGAAACGTGAGCGACCCGTTCGGCATCGACCTCAAACTGATCGTCAACCGCGAGCGCCAGCTCTCCCGCGAGCGCGGCGCGGACCTTTCGACGGACGTCCGCGCCGAAAGCGGCGAAGTCGATCTCGCACGCTTGGACGGGGTGGAGAACCTGAAGCAGGCGTTGCTGCTGCGTTTCCTCACCCCCGTGGGCGAGCTCGCCCAGCTCGGCCATTCGCGCTACGGCTCGCGCCTCTACGAGCTGCTGGGGCAGCCGAACACCGAGGCGAACCGCGACCGCGCGAAGCTTTACACCCTCGAAGCGCTCGCGTCCGAGCCCCGGGTGGCGAAAGTGATCGACGTGAAAGTCACCACCCGTCGTACCGATCCCACCCGCATCGACATCTCGGTCGAGGTCGAAGCGGTCACGACCGGCGACATCCTTACCCTTACCGTTCCGCTCTCGCTCGAAGAGCTCAGTTTCCAAGGGAGCGTGCAATGAATCCGGACACCGTCCATCTGATCGAACGGCCCTACCAAGAGGTGGTGGACGACCTGTTGACCGCGCTGGTCGGCGGCGTCGTCAACGAGCCCATCGAGTTCGACGTCAAGGCCGACGCCTACCGCCTGGCCGAGCCGGCGCGCGACGTGCGTAGCGTGACGGGGACGAAAGAGGGCGCGCGGCATACCTTTTTGAAAGAGATCGACTTCCTCTATCGCGAAGGGGACAACGCGCTGGTCTGGGAAGGGGGCGATCGGCCGGACGACGAGACGAGCTTCTACGTCGATTACTACCGGCGCGATTCGCGCTCGCCGCTCACCGATCTGACGGTCGGCAGCGTCGTGCGAACGATCGCCGAGGCAATCGGCCGCGAGATCGCGACCGTCTACGTGCAGATCGATCAGGCGTATCAATCCGCGTTCCTGGAAACGGCAAAGGGCAAATCGCTCGATCTCGTGGTGTCGATCCTCGGTCTCACGCGAAAGACCAAAGAGAGTGCCGCCGGACTGGTCACGTTTTTCCGCGAGC
>DATMZU010000422.1:0-2397 GCA_035607435.1 Thermoanaerobaculia bacterium
CACCTTCTATGGTCGTTACGTGAACTGGACGGCCGCGGACAACCGCGAGCCGCTCTCGACGAACTTCGCCGCCCGCTACATCAACGGCGGAGCGTTCACCGGCGGTACGGACTACCTGGTGTGGCGCGACTCGAAGGTCGATCAGAACGCGTTCAAGTGCGGCACGACTCCGTCGTGGTTCCCGCTCGGCGAAGAGCAGATCGTGATCTTCGACGAGATGGAGACCCCGGAGCTTCAGCAGGTTCCGCCGTTCTCGCCGCCGCCTCCGGGCGACTTCCTGATTCCGTTCCCGGCCGAGGCGCAGCGCACGGCCGTTGACGGAGAGGACTTCCCGGTGTCGTTCGACTTCGGCTGGATCTTCATGGACCTGAACACCACGGTGGCTGCGGCGGGTTCCAATCCGCCGGAAGATCCGGCGGCGGCTCAGGCTTGGGTAACGGTAGTGATGGACGCTTCGGGCCGGTTCAGCGTCGGGTATGACGCCATCCAGCTCGACAGCGCCTGCGCCGCCAGCCACGATACGATCCCGTAGTAAGGGATCGGATCCACCAGCGTTTCCAAGCGGGCCGGGGGGCAACCCCCGGCCCGTTTTCTTTAGTTACCTACCGGCGGCGGGCCTCGTAGGATGAAACCGTCCCCGTAGGTTGAATCGGGTGCGGTAAGGATTCTGACATTCCGTAGGGGCGGCCCCCGGTAGGGGCGGCCCCCCGTGGCCGCCCGGGTAGGTCGAGGGCGGCGACGGGGCGCCGCCCCTACATAAGGTCGAGCTGGCCCCACCGCCAGCCTTAGCGAAAGCGGGGGTTCCACTCGCCCCGATCAGGCGTCGGTTCCGGCGAGGGCCGTGGGGAGAATCAGCTGGAGCGTCTCTTCGTCGCTCTGGAGCAGGTCGGCCATCGTCGCCTTGGAGAGAGCTTGGCCCCGGGTCATGGCGGTACCGGCGACCAGGGCCTCCAGCCGATGGCGAAGATCCTGAGGCAGCGGCTGGACGGCGCGCCGGGCGCGGTGATCGTAGGCCTGGAAGATCTGATCGAGCGTAATCTCGTGCGGGTCCGCGGCGAGCAGATAGCCCGGCTCGCCGGCTTCGGTCCGGCGCAGCAGATCGTGAGTGAGCAGCGGATGGAGGACACGGTTCAGCTCCAAGGGGGAGATCCGGAGCCGTGCCGCCAGGTCGTCCTCCGACAGGCTTTTCGCGCCGCTCACGAACCGGCCGGAGATCACCGCGACGGCGGCGAGCCCCACCCAGGCGGCCTGCATCGGCGGCTGGCGGTAGAGGCCGAGCGAGAGAACGGGGAAATGCTGCGCCGTGTACGCGACCTCGGCTCCGTACAGGATGATCGCCCAGGTCAGCTCGATCGAGATCATGAACAGCAGCGCGAAGGCGAAGCTGCCATAGACCGCGCTGACGTTGCGGAAGAATTCGACGTAGAGACCGAAACCGAAGCGCAGCAGCTCCAGCAGGATCGCCGCGACCAGCGCGCCCGCCAGGGCGTTGCGGAACCGGACGGGCGTGTAGGGCACGAACCAATAGAGCATCACCAGGCCGACCAGGGCCGCGGCGAACGGCAGCACGCCGAGCAGCACCGAGCGTTGGACCAGCTGGCGGAACGCCGGGCTCTGGCGCAGCAGGATCAGGCTGGAGAACGTGGCGGCCAGAAGCGCCGGTCCCCAGAACATGAGCAGCAGGTAGGTGGCGATGCGGACCCGGATCGGCCGATGGCGGGCGACGTTCCAGATCTTGTTGATCGTCCGCTCGATCGTCGAAAAGACCATCATCGCGGTGATGAAGAAGGCCGCGACGCCGAAACCGTGAAGGGCGCGCGCCTGGGCGAGAAATTCCGCCAGCTTGTCGGTGATCGGCTTTTCGGCGTAGGGGAGGATCTTGACGAAGACCTCGAAGCTCTTCTGCTGGTATTGGCTGAATACCCTCGCGCCGACGTAGGAGAGTGCCGCGAGCAGCGGAATCAGCGAGAGCACGGTGACGAAGGCGAGCGCCGACGCGGTCAGCAAGATCGAGTCGTCGTTCGATTGGCGAAACGACAGACCGAAGAACGTGGCGATCCGGCGCGGGAACGACGGACCCGGGCGCCGCGCTGGAGCGGCCGGCCGCTCGGGATCTACCACGGCACGCGGTCCTCCGCCAGAGGAAGCTCCGGGCGCGCCGAGCCGGCTTCGGCGAGAGCGGCCGCCAGCGCCTTTCTCGGCGGATCTTCCCCATGGTTGAGGAAGATCCGGGCCGGCGGCCCGGGCAGCGCGGCCACCCAGCGCAGCAGCTCGCCCTGATCGGCGTGCGCCGAGAGGCCCTGGAGCTGAACGATTTCGGCCCGCACTTCCACCGGCCGGCCCTGAATGCCGACGCTCGTTGCGCCCTCGACCAACGCCCTGCCGCGCGTTCCCGCG
>DATMZU010000432.1:0-3394 GCA_035607435.1 Thermoanaerobaculia bacterium
ACACCCCGGCCACGTGAAGACCCGCGCCCAGCTGATGCAGGACGGCTATCCCTACGACGCCTACGTGAGCGAGCGGACGATCGACAGCCACATCAAACGCCTGAGGAAGAAGCTCACGGAAGCCGATCCTGCCGGGGCCGAGGCGATCGAGACCGTCTACGGCCTCGGCTATCGCCTGCGAGAGCCGTAGTCATGCGCCCGCCTCTGCCGTTCCGCCTTTCGACCCGGCTCCTCCTGTTCAACCTGCTGCTCGTCTTCCTGCCGGTCTCCGGATTGTTCTATCTCGACCTCTATGAGCGCGAGCTGCTCACCCAGCAAGAGAAAGGGATGGTCCAACAAGGGCGGCTGCTCGCCGCGGCGCTAGGGAGTCGCGAGACCTTGACCGTCGAGGACGCCACGACGCTGCTCGCCCGCCTCGAAGCGCGGACCGAAAGCCGGCTGCGGATCTATGGTGCAAACGGCGTCCCGCTCGCGGATTCGAGCCGAACCGCGCCGCCCATGCCGCCGACCGCCGATCGCAGCGATTCGTCCGACCCCGGAAGCGAGGCGGCGCGGGCTTCTCCCGAGCGCCGCAATCCCATCTACCGTCTGGGCGCCGCGCTCTTCCGTCTCGCCGAGCCGCTGCTCGAAGGACGGGGCGGTGAGAACGGCGTCGCCCGAAGAAATCCGCGAGAAAGCGGCCTCAAGCCGGCGCTCGCCGCAGCTCTCTCCGGCCGCTACGGCGGAGGGGTGGAACGCTCGCCCGGCCAGCGGTCGCTCACCCTGCACAGCGCCATCCCGGTACGCGGAGTCGGCGGGAGCGGCGAAGTGATCGGAGCGGTGGTCGTCACGCAATCGACCGTTCGCGTGCTGCGCTCGCTCTACGCCGTTCGGCTGCGCATCTTCGAGATTCTGCTCGCTTCGACCGGCGCCGCGGTTTTGATCTCCATCGTGCTCTCGACGACCATCAGTCGGCCGCTCGCGCGGCTCTCCGTCCAAGCCGCCGACCTGGTCGATCGTCGGGGCCGGCTACGAGGCCGCTTTCGCGGCTTGAAGCGCCGGGACGAAATCGGCGAGCTGGCCCGCGCCCTCGAAGCGCTCACCGCACGGCTCGAAGGACACCTCGGGTTCATCGAATCCTTCGCCGCCGACGTGGCCCACGAGTTCAAGAACCCGCTCGCGGCGATCCGCAATGCGATCGAACTGCTCGACGGAGAGGGCACCGCCGAAGAACACCGCCGCCTCTCCGATCTCGCCCTCGCCGAAATCTCCCGCCTCGAACGCCTGCTCGGCAGCGTCGGAGAGATCACCGCGATCGACGCCCGCCTCGAAGCCGAACCGACCGAGCGGGTGGCGCTCCGCGACCTCGTCGCCCGACTCGTCGCGGGCTTCAAGCTCCGCTTCCCCACCCTTAGCTTCGAGCTGGATGCCCCCGACGAAAAGCTATGGACCCGGGCCAGCCCCGACCGCCTCGCCCAGGCGCTCGAAAACCTGCTCGACAACGCCGCGAGCTTCTCGCCGCCGAACGGCCGGATCGCCCTGCGCCTCCGCTCGACCGACACGCAAGTCGGTGTCGAAATCTCCGACCAAGGCCCGGGAATCCCCAAAACCGATCGAGAGCGCGTCTTCGAACGCTTCTTCACCTCGCGCCCTGAAGGTCGAACCACCAGCCCCCACGCCGGCTTGGGGCTCGCGATCGTCCGAGCGATCGTCGAAGGCTACGGAGGAAACGTCCGCGCGGTGGAAGGGCGCCTCGGCGGAGCGACGATCGAAGTACGTCTACCGAGGGCGGAATGACGTAGAGACGCCTCAGTCCCCAACCACGATCCTATCCGCGTGCTGGCCGTCGAGGCGTCTCCCCTCTCCGTCACCGTGGCGCGCTTCGAAAGATCGAAGGCCTCAGAGAAGGACGCAGTGGTGGACGAAGAAATCGCAGATCACCGCAGGATCGCCACAGATCTGCCGACAGTGGTTGTTCGACTGGCAGTAGAGGTTGGAGCAGGTGGAAGCCAGCGGAATGAACGGCTGACTCTGGCCGTCAATCGGCGCCGGAACCGAAGACGTTGCCGGCTTGGTAAACACCTGGTCGAGGGAAGCGGGGGCCTTCTCGCCTTCTACAGCGGACGCCGGTGCAGCGGCAAAGACGATCGCGGAAAGGGCCAGCGAGGCAAGCAGAATTCTGGCGAGACTGAGTTTCATCGACATCCTCCGGAAACCCGAGGGATTCCCCCGGATTCAGCATCTCGACAGCGCGTCGTGCGCTCTCAACCAAACAAGGTGCGGAAGACCTTCGACCGCGAGCCGCAGAACTGATGGCATTGCGCCGCGAAGGCACAACGGGTAGGTTCCCCGCCATGCGCCCGTTCTGGAAGTCTCGTGCGTTGCTTCTCGGTATTGTCGGCTTGGCCCTGGTGACCATCACCTGCTTACTGCTCCCGCGTGCGCAGGAGGCAGAGCCGCCGCCGACACCCCTTCCTAGACCCGCCGACACCCCGGACCTCCCCTTCCGCTTGCCGGTCGGCGATGTCCGGCTCGACTTCGACGACCTTCAGTTCGCGGGAGAGTTAGGCGATACCTTCGCGCTCGGTCTCCGCAGCGGCGCGAACCAATGCTATGTCCAGTCGGAGATTCCCCTACCGGAAGGGGAGATCACTTTCACCGTCAAACCGCCGCCTCAAGAGGGGCGGTATCAGGTGGCGCTCGAAAAGACCGGGGCGATCAGCGATGCCTTGGCCGCTTGCGTCAAGGGCGTGTTCGGAAGCTTCTATCACTACGCCGACAAGGGGCCGTTCCAACCGGTGCAAGGAACGTTGACCTTTACACCGCGCGTGATCGTTGCGCCACCGCCTCCCACGGAGGCCGAGCAGCGCGCTCGGCTGGACGAGCTGTATCGAACGACGGCGGTCGTCCGGATCGCCAAGGTCGGGTTGAACGACGTCTCCCGCGAGGCCGCAGGCTCCACCGAGTTCTTTCGGCGCTATTCCTATTCTGTGGATCTGGAATTCACCGGCGCCGGCTACGAGGCGATCTGTCAGCACTCGGGTCTCTACAAGGTTTTCAGCGCCCAACCCTACCAAACGCCTTTCATGGGTCACGTTTGCGAGAGCCGCGCTCATCGGGCCGGCGATCATGTCGTCGACCAAGTGCAGGTCACCTACCGATTGGTTTTGTGGCCGGAAGTGGGGACCCGCTGGGAACCTCTCGCCGGTGGCATCACGGGGACCCAGCCGAACTGAGCAGGCGCCCTACACCACCACCCGCCGTCCGCCCACCACCGTCGCGACCGCCGCACCGCGCAGCTTCCAGCCGCCGAACGGGGTGTTCCTCCCCTTGCTGCGGAACGCTTCGGGATCGATCGTTACCTCGCGATCGGGGTCGAAGATCGTCACGTCGGCGGGTTTTCCCGGGGCGAGGG
>DATMZU010000454.1:0-5781 GCA_035607435.1 Thermoanaerobaculia bacterium
CGAGGCCACGCTCGACCAGGTCCGGCGCGACCTCGCCGATCGCAGCATCGCCTACGACGCCGCGCTCGCCTCTCTCGAGCTGGCGGCCTTGCGGCTCGAGCGGGGACACGCAAGCGAGGCGCGCCGCCTGACACAGGACCTCGCACCCCTCTTCCGAGCCCAGCGGGTGCCGCGCGACCTGCTCGCCGCGCTCCGCCTGTTTGTCGAGGCGCTCGAAGCGGAGCGGGCGACGGCGAATACGGCCCGCGAGCTGCTCCGCCGGCTCGAGCGAGAGGGCCTATCTGGGCCGGTCGGCCGAGAGGCGGAGCCGTGAGCGTGGCCATAAGACGAGCGAAGCGCTTCGCCCGCTACGGCCCGCAAGTGCCGCTCGGATCGAGGCTGCAACCGTTCGGCCTAGTGACTGGAGCCGTTCCGCAGTGTCCGTCCGGATCGAGGCCGCAACCGTTCGGCGCGGCGAGAAACGCCTCGCCGCAGTGCCCGCTCGGATCGAGGCCGCAACCGTTGTCTCTCGGGACGGGCGCTGCAACGTTGCCGCACAACCCGTTCGGATCGAGGCCGCAGCCGTTCTGGGCCCAGAGTGCCGAAAGCGCGCCGTGCAACCGAGTAAGCCAACCTTCGAGGTCCCACGCCGGTAGGGCGGCCGCCGGAGCGGTGGCCCAGAGGAAGACCGATAGGGCGAGCGCGGCGGGACGAAAGAGTGATGCGGTCGTGCGAAGTTGGGGGGTTCGGGGCATGGCGGGCTCCTCGTGCGGGGTGGCGTCGAGATCGGCCGATACGGCCGGTTCGCGCGCCCTTCCGCGGAGTATGGTGCGCCGGAGGGGGGAAATCTCCCCTCCCTCTGGCCTCCTGGGAAGGCCAATCGCCGTTTCGTGGAGGGGATGATGGCCGATCTCGAGGATTTTCGCATCGCTGTCGGTTTCCTCCGCTTGCTCCGCGGTTGGAGCCAGGAGCAGCTCGCGAGCGCTTGCCGATTCGATCCCGGAACGGTCTCCCGCTGGGAGCGGGCGCTTCGCGCCCCGCGGCTGGAGAATCAGGTGCGCCTTTGCCGCACGGTCGGGCTCTCCTGGGCGAGCTGGGAGCGCCTGCTCGCGCTGATCGGCGACGCGCGGCGCGAGATCCGCGCTTCCGAACGAGGCTCCGCCCCGACGCCGGCTTCCGAGCCGGAGCCTCTCGACGACCTGCTCGCGACGCTCGCCCCGCGGGTCCTCGCGGCGTACGCCGCCCTTCCAGCGGTGGGTCCTCCCGCGCCCCTGGCACCGGAACGCCCGCAAGCCGCCGACCGCGAGCGGGCGATCGAGCTGTGGGAGAGGCTCCGTCCCCTCGCGGCGGCGGACCGCTGCTGGCTGGTGGAGGAGGGGGAGGAGTACGCCTCGTGGGCGCTCGCCCTTCGGCTCGGCGAAGAGAGCCGGCTCGCCGCTCCTCACCAGGCGCGCGAATCGCTCGCGCTCGCCGCGCTCGCGGAGCGGGTCGCGGAGCGAGCCGCAGTGCCTCCGCTCTTCCGGGCGCTGCTGCTCGCGCTCGTCGCGGCCTTCGTGGGGAATGCCCGCCGGGTCGCCGGGGACCTCCCTGGGGCGGATGCGGAGTTCCGCCGCGCGGAACGGCTCTGGACCGAAGGCCAGGGGGGCGACCCCGACGGCCTCCTCGACGGCACCCGGCGGCTCGACCTCGAAGCCTCTCTTCGTCTTCAGCAGGGGCGGCTCGACGACGCCCTCGCGCTCCTCGACCGCGCCATCGACGAAAGCCGTGACGAAGGGCAAGGCAGGCTACTTCTCAAGAAGGCATTCGCACTGGAGCAAAACTGGTTTCCCGAGCGGGCGCTGGCCGTTCTGGAGGAGGCTGCGCAGCGGATCGATCCCGCGCGCGAGCCCCGGTTGGCGTGCGTCCTGCGGTTCAATCAGGCGGTCAACCTCCTCCACCTGAAACGTTTCGCCGAGGCGCTCGCCCTTCTGCCGAAGGTGCGCGCCCTCGCTGAAGACCTGGGCTTCGCGCTCGACCTGCTGCGCGTGCGTTGGCTGGAAGCGCGAGCGCTCGAAGGGCTCGGGCGGCCCGAGGAGGCGATCGAGCGGCTCGCCGGGGTCATGGGCGAATTCGTCGACCTTGAAATCCCGTTCGACGCCGCGCGCGCCGGGCTCGAGCTCGCGGCGCTCTACCTCGACGCGGGCCGGACCGCCGAGACGCGCGAGCTCGCCTTCGAGGTCGAAGTCATCCTGAAAGCCCAGGGCGTCCCCCGCGACGGGCGCGCCGCCGTCCGCCTGTTCCTCGAAGCGGCGAAACAGGAGATCGCGACGGCGGCTCAGGCCCGCGAGGCGTTCGCCGCGTTGCGGAAGGGGCGGGAGTAGAGGGATCGGGCGAAGAGCTATCCGCGGACCAAAGGCGAGGGCTGGCTGCCGCGCTATGAGAACGCGCTATGATCCTCTCGCATTCGCGCTTGCACAGAATTTCGGGAGGACCCTCGCAATGCCCCGCCCTCTCGCCCTGGCCCCACTTGCCCTCCTTGCCTTCCTGATTGCGCCGCCCCTCGCCGCCCAGCCCCCGGAGATCGGCAAAGGCGAGGAGCCGCCCGAGATCGGCACCGATCCCGGCACCTCGACCGATCCCAGCCTGCCGCCCGACGAGTGGACGCTCGGCGACGACTTCCTCCCCTACGACGGCGACCCTCTTGCGCTCGACGCACCCGAGCTCTACGCCGAAAACCCGAGCCTGATCGGGACCGATCCGAGCTTCGGCGCGTCGCCGGAGCGAGCGGCGAGCGGTTGCGCCACAGAGACACGGACGATCGCCCCGGCCAAGATCGACCCCGGCTTCCCGCGCTATCTCTCGTATCGACTAAAGACGCGCCTTCTCGTCGGAGTCTCCGCCGACAATGGCTGCCATCTCGATCTGTCCGCCGACAAATGCAACTTCACGAACCACCAGGCGACGCTCAAGGCCGCTCACGACGCGGGCCTCAACAAGCTCCGCCTCTGGGTCGCCATCGCGGGGGAGAAGACCCCGAACAACGTGCCGTTCCTCTATTGCGCGGACGGCTCCAATCCCGACTGCCGTTCCGGTCCCTACTCCTACTGGCGGCTGGACAAGCCGAACGGCCTCTTCTTCACCCGCCTCCGACAGGTCGTGGCCTTTGCCCAGAACCTGGACATGCTCGTGGAGGTGACCTTCTTCGCGCCATTCGAAGGAGACTTTTTCACCACGGGCCCCTGGGGCGGCAAGGGCAAGTTGCCGGGAGCCAACGGCCTCGAAACCGTCAAGCTCTCGCAGGAGGAGTACGCGGTGGTCGACGACCCCCGCGGCACGCCCCAGGCGCAGATGAACCTGCGGATGCGGGAGGCCCAGAAGAACGTGATCGCCTGGACGGTCCGTGAGCTCTGGTGCTTCGACAACGTCTGGTGGGAGATCGCCAACGAACCGGAACCCGAGTCGGTCGATCCCGTGGCGGTGGCCGTCTGGCAGAAGGCGATGATCCGCACCGCGATGGACGAGGAGGGCCACTACCCCTTGCTCGCCTCCGGCGGGCATTTGGTCGCGGTTCAACCATTCAGCCGGTTTGGAGCCAATCAGTATGTAAACGACCCGAACGTGGACATTCTGAACGGGCACTACACGACCGTGACGACCGATCCCGCACCGACTCTTCCGAATGGGACTTCACGCCAACTCGATGCGGGCGCTCTCACGCTCGTGCAACTGTACGGCTCGCGCCAGCGCCCGTTCGGCTTCAACGAGACGAAGATCACGCCGTTCGGCGGCAAAACGGGCACGCGAGCCCACGTGGACGGAGTGCTCAAACAGGGGTTGCCCGAGCCGGCGCGGGCGGAGGCCTGGGAGTTTCTCTTCGATCAGGGAGGAATCCACGACCATTACGGCTACCTCTCGGGCGGCGTCCCGAATACCCCGGGGGACATCCGCCGCCACCTGGGAGTGCTGCGCGGATTTCTCCTCCCGCTGGTCGAGCAGCAGGGCAAGAAGCTGTTCTCATCGCGGGCTCCGGCTTGGGTGAGCTTGAATCCTTACCCGGACGGCACAACGGCATTTCTGGATACCGCTCGCGTCTCAAAACGCTATTGGGCCTCTCTCCAGACCTCGCTCACCGATCCCAAGCGCCTCTTCCTCCTCTACTTGCACCACAGCACGGTCCGCTGTATGAGCCGGGGCACCGGGAACTCCGAGGTCGACTTCACCGTCAACGGGTGCCCGCGAGGGCTGGATGGCCAACCCGTGTTCTTGAGCCGCAACGGCTACGACGCCCGCATCTGGCCGTCGAACAAGTATCAAGACTCGTTGCCGCTCCTCGACCTCGGCCCGACCGATGGCACGTTCGACTTGCAGTGGATCACTCCGGCAACCGGATCGGTGACCGCCTCCCAGGCGATCGCCTGGGACGGCCACCGGAAGACCTGCAACGGGGGGAGCTGCGTGATCCAATCGCCGCCGTATGCTTTCGACATCGCCCTGCGGGTGCAGCAGCGGTAATGCAGGAGAGGCCAGCCATGAAATCAGTTCCGAGCGTTGCCCTGATTGTCTTGTCCGCTGCGCGCGCGCTGCTGGCCGCTCAACCCGTGAGCCTGGCCCTGACGCCTGAACAGGTGACCTGCGAAGAGCGGCAGATGGGGCGCTTGATCCACCGGCTCTCGGTGGCCTACAACGGTTCGAGCTTGTTCCTCTGGCGTTCGTCGCCCGAGGGCGGTGCCTATGAAGGGCTGGTCGGCACGAACGAGATGCACTTCGTGACGCAGTTCGGGGACCGTTCCCGCGAAGAGAACCAGCTCGCGTTCGATCTCATCCTCCGCGCCGAGGCCGATTTCCTCAATCCCCGCAGGTCTGTCCTCCCGCAAGCGTCGCTGGTGCGCCGCGACACCGCCTCGAACCTCGACGTGCCGATCAGCGGGAACGGCAACCTCTTGATCCGAATGGATCTTGCCCCCGAAGTCCCCAATCCGGACACCCCCACGATTCCCTTGAAGATCTCAACCCAGCGAGAGCCCGGCCGTGAAAAGGCCGACGGCGCCGGACGGGGGCTCGTGGTGGACGATCTCCTCACGCCCTGCCATGGCGAAGTGACGGAATTCGACCAGCGGGTGTTTGCCATCCTCGCACGCACGGTGCGGCCGACGGCTTGCCTTTCCGACCCGCCGGGCTCGCCCGGCTGTTCGAGCGACCGTTTCAAGACGGTCTTCTACCGCGGCATGGAGCCCTTCACGTATCGAATAGACGTCTTCCTGTACTCGGCGCATTGCAACGACAACGGGACCTGTACCTATGGCGAAGGGCGGATCCCTTTTCTCTTTCGGATCCGCGTTAACGACCGAAGCCGCCTGCTCGACGGCACGGCCGATGCGTTCCCATTCTGCGAGACCAGCGGGCAACTCGACTGCATCGATCCTGGGAACCCTTGGATCGCCGTCTACGTCCTACCGCCCCTTCGACCGGGCGTGGAAGTACAGGACGAGCCCTTCTTCCAACGATCTGCACGCCTCAACATCGATTTCATCGGCAGCGAATTCAACGTCCTTCACGCTGACGTTAGCTGGGAGGACCTGCTGCGCGATACGGCCTGGAACGGAGGACTGGCGCCGACCGGCGAGGGCTTGCCTTGAGGCGACCCCTCTCACCGATTCCAAGCGCCGCCGGGACTGCGGGTGCAGCAGCGGTAAGGAAAAAGGCTTGGTCATGCGAACAGTATCGATTTCTGCCCTGGCTGCCCTGTTTGCAACCGCTATTTCTCTCAAGGCCGCCCAGCCCGTGAGTCTGGCCCCGACTCCCGAGCAGGTGACCTGAGAGGAG
>DATMZU010000460.1:0-5615 GCA_035607435.1 Thermoanaerobaculia bacterium
CGATCGAATCGGCGCCCGGGCGCGGCACGACGGTGCGCTTCCGCGGCCCGATCGGCTAGAGCGGAGGCAGATCGAGCAGGCGCGCCCGGATGCTGTCTCGACGGTTTTCGCCGGTGGTCTTCAAGCGCCTCCAGACGACGACGAAACGGCCGGCTTCTGCGACCGCCGCGTGCGGCGTGATCTGGGGCACCTCCCGGTCCGAGTCCACGCTCAGAGCGTCGCCCGTGCGTTCGCCGTTTTCCGCGTAAGCCTGTGCGAGCACGGTCGCCGGGCCGTCGTGCAATCGAGGGCCGCTTTGCCACGCCACCAGGAAGCGCCCGTCGGCCTGGACGGCCACGCTCGGCGCTCCTTGATCCCCCGCGACGAGCGATCCGCCGGCCAGGAGCGGCGCCGTTCGCGGGATGCCTTTGCGATCGAACAGGCGGACGAAGACGCTCGTGAATTCCTCGTCCCGGATGCCCCGCCAGGCCACCACGAACCCGCCGTCGGGCCGCATCGCCACGGCGGGCCGGCCGGCGAAGAGCTCGCCGCCGTCGATCCGGAGCGGCCCGGCCCGGAGGGTTCCCCGCCGGTCGTAGAGATAGGCGTACAGCCCGGCGGCCGACGTCGAGGGCAATCCCAAGGCCACGACCACGAAGGCGCCCGACGGAGCGGCGGCGAGGGCGACGTCGCCTCTCCTGGCGTGCGACGACGGAAGCGAGATCTCGCGCCCGAGCTTTTGCCATTCCGCACCGAAGCGCTGCAGGCGAACTTCGACCTCGAAGTACCCGGTCTCCACCGGGCGCAGGGCGATCCGGCTCCCTTCCCAGCCTCGCGCCAGGGTCACCGGCAGCCAGGGCAGATCGCGCGGCGGTCCGAGAGCGACTCCCGTGGCGCTCCACTCCCGGACCTTGGGGCCCAAGGGTTCCGGGAACTCCTCCCCGTCGCCATGGGTCCATGCCATGTAAGTGGCCGAGAACCCGCCGCCGGCTTCCGCCACAGGGGTGAGCGCGGAGGCGCGGCTGCCGACGCTCGAATCGTACTCGCCGCCGTCCGGGGAGTACGCGGCCAGAAAACCGGCGGGGTAGTCGTTGTCCTGTCGGGATTCACACGCGACGACGAATCCGCCGCCGGTCAGCCCGGCGAGCTGAGGTTCCGCGTGATAGCCGAGTCCTTGTTCTTCCGCCTCGCCCGAGATGTGGAGCAGGTTTCCGAGTTGCACCGGCGGAGCGTCGTCGTCGCGAATCTCCAGCTCCAACTGCGCCGGAGCGGTCAAGACCGCACCGCCGGTGGGATCGCGCAACGCGATCCTGAGGGTCTCGTCGCCTTCGGCCAGAGCGTCGTCGACGAGCGGAAGGGTCACGGTTCGCGCGGCGGACTCGCCGTCGGCGAAGCTGACCGTGGCCTGCGGCAGGAGGAAGTCGTCGCCGACCGCCGCCGTCCGGCCGGTCACGGTGAGGGTGGCGCTCACCGCCCCGAGGTTGCCGTCCCGACGCTCGACCCGCAGCTGCAGCGCCCCGCTCTTTTCGGAAGCGGCGCGAGAGCCCGCCAGGCGGAGAGCTCCCGCCGAGCCGCCGTTCACGAACCGCTGCCCTTCGAGACCGAGTGCGACGTCTTCCGACTCTGGACTGTAGCGAGCGCGGGCGAACAGAACGTCGCCGTGCTCCGAGCTGCCGAGCGCGAAGGGCACGCCTTCGATCGGCCTCGTCTCGCGAAAGGCGAGCGGCGGGCCCAGCGGTCCCCGCGCATCGAACCCTCGCAGCAGGAGGCGCCCGTTCGAGCCCCGCCATGCGGCGGCGAATCCGCCGCGGCCGTCCGCGGCCAGGGCCGGCGTCGTGCTGTCGGGGTCGAGGCTCAAGGCGTGTATCCCGCCCGGTCGCCCCTCCCGATCGAAGAAACGGTAGCGCAGGACGATCGGCCGGCTCTGGTCTTGGGTGGGCCATCCGAGCCAGAGGAGGACGAAACCGCCGTCGTTCGTCAGTGCGACGGGCGGCGAATCGAAAAGGTAGCCCGCGTCGCCCCGACGAGGCGCTCCGAGCGCGTTTCCCTCGCGATCGAACCGCTGCAGCAGCAACTGGTGAATAGAGCTGCTCCCCACCGCCTGATACTCCTGCCAGGTGACGACGAACTCGCCCGAGAGGGCTCGGGTGACCCTCGGGACGCTACGCCGCCGGTCGGCCGAGCCTGTGGGGCGAGGCATCGGGAACGGCAGAGCGCGTGGCCTGCCGTCGGCGGCGAATCGCTGCGCAAAGATCTCGTCTTCACCGGACCAGACCACGACGAAATTGCCTCCGCGGTCCGCCGCCATCATGGCGCAGCGTCCGGGGTGTTCCGCCGTTCCGATCGAGAAGGGCAGGCCGACCGGACGGCCCGCGCCGTCGTAGCGACGCCCCTGGGACCCCTGGATCGCGGTGAACCCGCCCCCATTCGGGGCCACGCACGGAACCTCCGTGAAAGACCCATGGCCGAGAGGGATCGGCAGGGAGCGGGGCCGCCCCAACCCGTCGAGCCGCAAGACGTGGTCGGGCCAGCCGAGGACCCATCCGCCCCTCGGATCGGCGGCAAGCCTAGCAACGCCTTGAGACTGATAGAGAGTGCCGGAAGTGAGCTGGAGCGCCGGCCCAGCCGGTGCGGGCTGAGCCAAGAGGGGCGTTGCGCCCGCGAGCAAGGAGAGGATGAGAAGGAGGAGTACGGCCGAAGCGTGGAGACGCATGAGAACCTCCCGGCTCGCGCCGACGGCTTGCGGAGCGCGAAACCTGCCGGTGTAGTTTGACAACGTGCGAACCCTCGGCGCGTCCAGGCGAGATGGTAGCCTTCGACGCCATGGTCGACGTCGTCCTGGTTGAAGATAATGCCACAATTCGCCAGGGGCTCGCGGCGTTGGTGGACGGCACGCCCGGTTTTCGATGCTCCGGCGCCTTCGGCGATTGCGAAAGCCTGTTCGCCCACCCGGAAGCGCTCGGTTGCGACGTCCTGCTGCTCGATCTCGGGCTTCCCGGCATGTCCGGCGTCGAAGGGATACGACGCGCCCGGGCGCTGCGTCCGGATCTGAACGTCCTGGTCCTCACGATCTACGAGCAGAACGAACTGGTGTTCGAAGCGCTGTGCGCGGGGGCCTGCGGCTACCTGGTGAAGAAGACTCCCCCCGCGCGGCTGCTCGAAGCGATCGGCGAAGCCGCGGCGGGAGGATCGCCGATGACCTCGCACGTCGCGCGGATGGTGGTCGAGGTGCTCCAGCGCGGCGGGGCGGAGCCGCAGCGGCCGCAGAAAATGGTGCCGGTCGAGGCGGCCTTCACGCCTCCGGCGGCGGACGGCGAGGCGCTCCTCACCTCTCGCGAACGCGAGATCCTCCACGGGCTCGCGGGGGGAGCGAGCTATCAAGGTCTTGGCGTCGCGCTTCACATCGCGCCCGATACGGTTCGGTTTCACATCCGCAACATCTACCGCAAGCTCCACGTCCACACCCAGGGCGAAGCGGTGGCGAAGGCGCTCCGGCGGGGTTTGATCTAGTTGGGGCGGCCCCCCCGTGGCCGCCCTTCGGTTGTGGTGCGCGCCCGGCGGGTCCACGCGATTCCCTGGGTTGTGGTGCGCGCCCGGTCGGTTCGCGCGATTCCCAGGGCGGCCACGGGGGGCCGCCCCTACCGCGATTTACCTGCACGATCATGCGGGTACGCCCTCCCCTTCGCCCTCTCCTGACGCAAAAACCCCCGATCCATGCGGCTGTTTCGCGCGGCGGCGCGGCCCGACAATGGTTTCGGGCGGCGGAGGAGCACGCCGGCCCGCGGAGGAGCCGACGATGCAAGCCGAGAGCCCCACCCTGGAAATCATTTCCCCGCCTCTTGCCGCGGCGCACGCCGGTTCGGCGGTGCGCGAGCGCCATCCGGTGGGCCTCGCTGTCCTGTTCGCGACCGAGATGTGGGAGCGCTTCTCCTACTACTCGATGCTCGCAATGTTCACCCTGTACCTTCAAGATCCTGTGCAAGGCTTCGGCTGGGCGCGCGACCGCGCGACGCGGGCCTACGCGCTCTATCTAGCCTGCGTGTACTTGAGTCCCCTGGTCGGCGGTTTCCTCGCCGATCGAAAGCTCGGCTACCGGCGCGCGGTGGCGCTCGGTGGGGTCTTCTTCCTCATCGGCCATCTCCTGCTCGCGGTCCATTCGGCGACGGTGATGGTCGTGGCGCTCGCCTGTCTCGTGATCGGCAACGGATTCTTCAAGCCGAACGTCTCGGCGATGGTCGGCCGGCTCTATCCCGAAGGGAGCCTGCTCAAAGACCGGGCCTACAACATCTTTTACATGGGGATCAACGTCGGCGCGTTCGTGGCACCGCTGGTCGCCGAGGTCGTGCGAAGCCGCTTAGGATACCACGTGGCGTTCGCCGTCGCGGGAGGTGGCATGGCGATCTCGGTGGCGACGCTTACCATCTTCCGCCGCCATCTCGCGGCGACCGAGAAAGGCGGCGTCGCCTCAGCCCGAACACAACAGCCGGGGCGGGTTCGCGCGCCGATCGAGCTCGTGCCCGAGAGGCGCCGGGTGCTCGCGCTGCTCGCGGTGTTCGCGATCGTCATCGTGTTCTGGATGGCCTACAACCAGAACGGCGCCACCTGGACCTACTTCGCCAACGACAACACCGATTGGACCGCTTCGTCCGTCGTGCCGGTCCTGCTCAAGGTGCTGACCCTTGGAATGCTCGATGCCTCGAACGCATCCGGAGTCGTATCGAACGCGATCAACCCGTTCTTCGTCATCGTCCTCACTTTCCCGCTTCTCGGGTTGTGGGGCTTCCTCGCGCGCCGAGGCAAAGAGCCCGGCACGCCGGCCAAGATGGCGATCGGCATGCTGCTCGTAGCCCTCGCCTTCATCGTGATGGGGCGGGCCGGTCTGGCGGGAGGAAACGTCGGCCGCGTCTCGCCCTGGTGGCTGATCGGAGCCTACGCCCTGCTCTCCACCGGCGAGCTGATGCTCTCGCCCATGGGCCTCGCCCTGGTCGCCAAAGTCGCCCCCGAGCGAGCCCGAGGCTTCCTGATGGGCGCTTGGTTCCTCTCGATTTCGCTGGGCGGCTACCTGGTCGGCGTAATCGGCTCGTACTGGAGCGTCTGGTCCCACTCGACCTTCTTCTTCGTCGTCGCCGGCTTGGCCGCGGCGCTGGGCGTGCTTCTCTTTACGCTGATCAAGCCTTTGGGCCGTGCAATGCCGGGGGTATGAGACCCTGCCGCCCTGGCCGAGGTGGCCAGGGCGGCGCTCCGCCGTGAGGCCCTGCGCCTTATTCAGGCGTTCCCGTCAGAGCGATCGAAGCTTCGCCGAACGGGCACTGGTTTGGCGGGAACGGGCCGATTTTGAACTTCTGCACGCCGCTGGCTTCATAAGGCTCTTCGCACGAGTTGACGTCGACGCAGGTCTCCGTATAGTAGCAGTTGTAGACGCACTTGTTGGCAGTATTTTGCTTGTAGAAGACGCACGTGCTGTAGAGACGGCTGCACTGGAAAAACGGGTAGCACGGATAGGGATCGACGCCGCAGTCTTGGGGGCACGTCTCCGTCTCGGAGAGGGCGCAGATCTCATCGCCGCAGATCGGATTAATTGCTCTTGCGGGATTCGCCCACGGCCCGAGAAGACCGAGCGTGAGGCCAACGAGGAA
>DATMZU010000464.1:0-10930 GCA_035607435.1 Thermoanaerobaculia bacterium
GCGACCGAGTACATCCGGCTGGCGCGGGCGTTCGGCTACGGCGCGGACGATCTCGTTGGCTTCTCGCTCGCGGGTCTCGAGGTGTCCTTCCTGCCTGAGCCGCGGAAAGCCGAGATGGAACGAGAGTTTCGCCGGAGCTTCGCCGAGGCGGCGGCGCGCCTCGACGCCGTCGGGAGGTAGGCTCCCGGGGCCGAGGCGGCTGGATTCGATCGACGCCGCTGCGGAGGGTTACGCCACGCCCTCGGGCTCGGCGTCGGCGTCCGCCGGAGCGTCCGACTCTTCGCCCTCGATCGGCTCCATACCGTCTTCCGGCATCGCCGGAGCGTTCGGGTCGTCGGAGAGAGGGTTGTTCTTCCGCTCCAGGCGGCGCTGGAGCTTCTCATCCTGCTTCTGCTTCTTGGCCAGCTCGCGCTGGCGCTTCCCGTGTTGGTAGTTCTGACGAGCCACATCTCCTCCCGTAGACCGAAGGGTCAAGATTCGATGCCGAGGACCTCCGGCAGGTGCTGCGCCAACTGCGGCGATTGGTAAGAGTATCATTCCCGCCCGGTCCGCGGCTCGCGGTCCCGCTGGGGGCCGGTCCCGGCACTTATCGACCGTAGAGGTGCCACGCCCTCACCCGCCACCCGCGAAATCGTCTTTCTGGAAGACCTGGGGCCGAACGCCCGGAGCCTGACACTATGGAATCTCTGCTGAGGGACATCCGGCACGCGGCGCGCGGCCTGGCCCGCTCTCCGGGTTTCGCCGGGGTCGCCATCCTCTGCCTGGCGCTCGGCGTCGGCGCCGCGACCGCGATCTTCAGCTTCGCCGACACGCTGATCCTGCGCGCCGCGCCGTACCCCGCGGCCGACCGGGTGGTGGTGGTTTACGGCCAGTTCCAGAAGGACGGCATCGAGCGGTCGCCCCTTTCGGGCTATGAGTATCTGGACCTGGTCGCGCAATCGAAGTCGCTCGCCAAGAGCGCGGCGCTGATTCCTCTCACCCTCAACCTGACCGGAGAGGGCGAGCCCACACGGATCAACTGCGGCCGCGTCTCGGCGAACCTGTTCGACCTGCTGCAAGTACCGCCGGAGATCGGCCGGACGTTCGCGGTCGCCGAAGACGTGTTCGGCCAGAACCAGGTGGCGATCCTCTCCTACGCGCTCTGGCAGCGGCATTTTTCCGGGGACAAAGGCGTGCTCGGCCGCAAGATCCTGCTCGACGACAAGCCGTACGAGGTCGTGGGCGTGATGCCGAAGGGCTTCCGGGCGCTGGTGCCCAACCAGGAGCTGTGGGTGCCGATCGCGATGAACCTCGCGGCGTTGCCGCCGCGCACCGCGCGCGGCCTCGCGATCGTCTCCCGCCTCGCGCCGGACGCGTCGATCGAGACGCTGGGGACCGAGCTGCGGGTGATCGCGGAGCGGTTCGTCCGCGAACATCCGGAGTCCTATCCGGCCGACGGGGGCTTTCGACTTCTGGCCTCGCCGATCCGCGCCGAGCTGATCGGCCGGTTTCGGCCGATGGTGCTGTTCGTCTCGATCACCGCCGCGCTCGTGCTGCTGATCGCCTGCGCCAACGTCGCGAGCCTGCTGCTCGCCCGGGCGCTCGCCCGCGAGCGCGAGATGGCTCTGCGCGCGGCGCTCGGCGCGGGGCGCGGCGCGATCGTCCGCCAGCTATTGGTGGAGAGCACGCTGCTCTCCCTGCTGGGGGGCGCGGTCGGCGTGGTGCTCGCCGATTGGGCGCTCCACGCGCTGCTCGCGACGATTCCGGCACGGGTCTTTCCGGTCATCGCGCGGGTCGAATTTTCCGGCCGGGCGCTGGCGTTCGGCCTTGCCGCCGCGCTGTTGACCGGCCTGATCTTCGGGCTTGCGCCCGCGTTGCGCGCCTTCCGGGTGGACGTGGTCGAACGTCTCAAGGAAGGGAGCAAAGGGAGCGGCGGCGGCGAGCGCCAGCCGCTGCGCGCCGGCCTGGTGATCGCGCAGGTGGCGCTCGCGCTCGCGGTGCTCACGGCTGCCACGCTGCTCGATCGGAGCCTCGCGCGGATCGACCGGATCGACCCGGGCTTTCGCCCCGAAGGGGTGCTCACGGCGCCGCTGATCGTGCCGAAGCGGATCGCCGCCGATCGCCCTCAGGTGGCGGCCTGGTTCGGCGCTCTCGCCGAGCGGCTGAGCGGCCTGCCGGGCGCCACCTCGGCGGGATTGGTGACCCAGCTGCCCCTGGTGGGAGACAATGAATACACGGTCGTGCGCGCGGTCGGCGGCGATGCCGGGGCGGCTCCCTTGCCCGCCGGGATCCGCGGCGTCTCGGCCGGCTATTTTTCCGCGCTCGGCATCCCTTTGGTCAACGGCCGCCTGTTCGCCCCGGCCGAGGAGAATCCGCGCTCGCGGGTGGCCTTGGTGGACGAAAAGCTCGCCCGGGCGCTCTGGCCGGGGACCTCTCCCTTGGGCAAAAGTTTCTACGACGACGCGGAAGGCCCCGGCGCCGCGGTCGAGGTGATCGGCGTGGTCGGTCCGGTGCGCCACGCGAGTCTCTCCGACGAGGCGCAGCCCACCTACTACGTGCCGTTCGCCACCACCGGTTCGTCGCTCGCGTTCCTGGTCGTGCGCACGAACGGCGATCCGGCCGGCCTCGCGAGGCCCCTGCGCGAAGCGGTGCGCGAGCTCGACCGGGACGTGCCGGTCGATGACATCGCGACGATGAAACAGCAGGTGGCCAACTCGCTACTCCGTTCGCGCCTGGCTTCGATCCTCTCTCGGTTCTTCGGCGGCGCCGCCCTGCTCCTGACAGTGATCGGCGTCTACGGCCTGCTCGCGTTCGCGGTCGTCTCAAGGCGGCGCGAGCTGGGCATCCGCATGGCGCTGGGGGAGAGCCGCGGCGGGATCATCCGCCTGGTGGCGAAGCGATCGTCGTTCCTGATCGGCTTCGGGCTGCTGGCCGGCGTCGGCCTCGCCGCGCTGCTGGCGAGGGTCGCGGCGGAAAAGCTGTCGAGCCTGCTGTACGGCACCTCGGCGTTCGACCTCGGCGCGCTCGCGATCGCCGCCGGCCTGCTGCTCGCGGCCGGCCTCGCGGCGACGATCGTGCCCGCCTATCGAGCGACCCGCACCTCGCCGGTGACGGTACTGCGGGCCGAATAATTCGCGAAGGCCGAGCGCCGCCGGTCGCCTCGCCCGCCGCCTCGCCTACAATGCCCCCTCTCGCCGAGAGGAACCCGATGACCGAATCCGCCGCCTCCCATGCCGCCAACCGACTCGCCCGCGAGTCGAGCCCCTATCTTCTGCTTCATGCCCACAACCCGGTCGATTGGTACCCCTGGGGGCCGGAGGCGCTCGCGCGCGCCAAAGAAGAGCAGAAGCCGATCTTCCTCTCGGTCGGCTATTCGACCTGCTACTGGTGCCACGTGATGGAGCGGGAGTCGTTCACCGATCCGAAGACCGCGGCGCTGATGAACGAGAAGTTCGTCAACGTCAAGCTCGACCGCGAGGAGCGCCCCGAGCTGGACGAGATCTACATGACCGCCACCCAGATCCTCACCAGCCAAGGGGGATGGCCGAACTCGGTGTTTCTGACCCCTGACCTGCTGCCGTTCTACGCCGGGACCTACTTTCCGCCCGAGGACCGCCAGGGCCGGCCCGGTTTCCGCGCGGTGCTCGCCCAGCTCGCAGAAGCCTGGGCCACCCGCCGCGACGACGTGATCGCGCAAGGTGTCGAGATGGAAGGCGCCATGCGCCGCTACCTGGAGCAGCGAAACGCCCCGGCGTCGGCGCCTCCCGCCCCGGTGGGCGCTCTCCGCGCCGCGGAATCGCAAGCGCGGCGGTTCGATTCCGCGTGGGGGGGCTTCGGCGGCGCTCCGAAGTTTCCCAGCCCGTCGAACCTCCACCTGCTCGCCGAGGTCGCGGGGGAGATGCCGGCCGCCGGCCCGATGCTCGCTCTGACTCTGGACCAGATGGCGCGCGGCGGGATCTACGACCAGATCGGTGGCGGCTTCCATCGCTACGCCACCGACCGCGAGTGGAAGATCCCGCATTTCGAAAAGATGCTCTACGACAACGGGCTGCTGTTGGAGATCTACGCCCGCGAGCACGCCCGCACCGGCGGGGCGCAAGCGGCGCGCGTGGTGCGCGAGACGGCGGCGTTCCTGGCGCGCGAGATGACCTCGCCCGAAGGGGCGTTCTGGAGCGCGATCGACGCCGAGACCGACGGCCACGAAGGGGCGTTCTACGTCTGGACCCGACCCCAGCTGGAGGCCGTCCTCGGCCGCGAGGACACGCCGTTTTTGGCGCCGCTCTACGGCTTCGATCGGCCGCCGTTCTTCGAAGAGAGCTACTACGTGCTCCACCAGCCTCTGTCGTTCGAGGAGGTGGCGGAGCGCCGCCGAATGCCGTTGGCCGAGCTGCTCGGCGAGGTCGTCCCGGCGCGCGAAAAGCTGTTCGCGGCCCGCGCGGAGCGGAAGCGCCCGGCGACCGACGACAAGATCCTCGCCGACTGGAACGGCACCGCCATCGCGGGGTTGGCGGTCGCGGGCGAGCTGTTGGCTGAGCCGTCGCTGGTGGCCGCCGCCGCCCGCGCCGCCGAGTTCGTACTGGAGAACATGCGGCCGGACGGCACGCTGCACCACGCCTGGCGCGGCGGGGTGGCGAAAATCCCGGCGTTTCTCTCCGACTACGCGTTTCTGGTCCACGGCCTGCTCGCCCTTCACTCCGCGAGCGGCGAGGCGCGTTGGCTGGAGCATGCGCGCGAGCTGACGGCCGAGCAGATCGCCCGGCTCGGCGATTCCACCGGCGGCTTTTACACCAGCGCCGAGAGCGACGACGTGCTGTTCCGCTCGAAAGACGTCTTCGACGGCGCGCTTCCGGCTTCGAACGCGATCGCGATCGACAACCTGCTTGGCCTGTTCGAGCAGACCGGCGACCGTACCTATCTGGACACGGCGCGGAGCGCTCTGGCGAGCGTCGCGTCGCTGGTCTCCCAGCATCCGGAAGGGGTAAAATCGACGGCGGTCGCCGCCCGCCGCTATTGGCGCCTCTCGGCGGAGATTCCCGGCGACGAGCCGGTCGGCCCCTCGTTCGAAGAGCTGGCGAGCCAGGCCGAGCGCCTGGTCCAACCGCAGTTCGAGCTGTCCGAACCGCGTGTCGATGGCTGGCGGAAGTTCGCGCTGATCCTCACGATCGAACCGGGATGGCACGTCAACGCCAACCCGGCGAGCGCGGAGTTTCTCGTCCCCACGCTGATCGAGGCGGAAGGCGCGCGCCTCCAAGAGGTCGTCTATCCGGAGGGGCGCGAAGTGAAGATGGCCTACGGCGAAGGGCCGCTCTCGATCTACGAAGGAACGGTCGAGATCGTCGGCGAGCTGTTGCAGGAAACCGAGGCCGCCCGCCTGATGCTCACCTACCAGGCCTGCGACGAGAGTCGCTGCCTGCCGCCGATCACGCGGCTGGCGGTGGTGCAGTAGCCGGGCTTTCCTCCCCGAGCCGGAAATCCGCCGGCTCGGGCCTGATGCGGTTTCTCTTCCATTTCCGCCCTGAGGACAAGAGGCCGATACGGCGCTTGCCCTATCAGAAAGGAATTGTGAGATGAACCCATCGCGACACCTTCGAACTTTGATGACGTTTCTCCTTCTGGCGGTCGGACTGCTGGCCGGAGGCCGGCTCGGAGCGCAGGCGCTGACGCCCGCCACCACGAGCGAAGTCTCTTCCGGCACCGGCTGGCGGCTGATCGACGCCGATCCGAACAGCCGGAGCGGCAACAACGCCTTGCTCTGGGAGGTGAGCCCCGGCGGGGTCGCCAACCTCCCCGTGTCTCAAGGACAGAGAGACCTGCTGTCCGCGGCCTTTTCTTCCCTGCCGCCTTCGACCAGCGAGTCGAACCTCATCTATTTCTCGCAGGAGATGCTCCAGGCGTTGGAGCAGCCGACCTTCCCCGCCGGCTACGAGCAGTACGCCGACGAACCGATCGGCGAGAAATCTCTCGGTTGCAGCTGGAAGACCGAGACGCGCAACCGCAGCTGGCCCTTCACCAAAAACCTTCTCGACAAGAGCTATCCGTTCTCGGGCGGAATTTTTTCCGGCAGCCTGGATCTCGATCTGCCGGTCACCGCCCAGGTCCAGGTTGCCGCCACCTACCAGATTCACAAGTGCTTCGGCGTCCCCATCGGCTTCCGGTTTGTGAGCGCCACGGCGAGCGGCAGCGCCTCGATCAGCGGCAGCGGCGCGCTGTCGGTGACCGCCAACGTCGGCGCGGTCTACGAGAAGGAATGGCTGGTGGACGATCCGAAGCTCGGCGAGGTCAGCTTCAGCGTCGGTCCGGTCCCCGTGCGCCTGGTCTTCACCCTGCCGATCTTCGTCGGCGCGAAGTTCGAGGCGATGGTCTCGGCGCAGCTCGCGGCCGGGCTCGACGCCTCCGCCACCGGCACCTTCACCTACACCTGCACGCCGGACGACTGCTCGGGCACCGACGACTTCACGGATCAGTTCGAGTTTACCGGACCGACCGCGAGCGTCTCGGTGGACTTGAACGCACAGGCCCATGCCCGCGTCATGCTGCGCGTGGCGCTCTACGACGACGAGTTCGCCTACGTCGAAGGGGGCCTCAAGGCCTACGCCAAAGCGGGGATTTGGGGTTACTTCGGCAACGCCTGCGGCGACGCCGACGGCGACGGCGACAACGAGACGGTGCGCGCCTTGGTGGCCGATCTCTATTGGGGTTACCAGCTCGCCTACGGCTGGGGCGGCTGGGCGCTTCCCGATCGGGTGCGCTATGCCGGCACGCACGAGTCTTTCCTCGCCTGGCGCGACCTGCTCGGCACCGGCGGCTCGACCGCGCTCCAGCCGATGATCCTCGGCCCGTCTTCGGTCGCAGAAGGGACCACGGCCACCTACACCGTCAAGATGCGGCCCTGCTACAAATACCCGAATGCGGTCAACCTATCGATGGCGCCGGGAACCTGGACCGGCGGCACGGTGGTGACCCCGCCCGCCGGCTCGACGACCTTCTCGCGCAGCTTCTCGGGCTCGGGCAACCAGACGCTGGTCGCCACCGCGGTGAGCGACACCTTCGGGCGCCAGCTCCAAGTTCCGTACAGCCGGACGATCAACGTCACGAGCACGACCCCCGCCGCGCCGACCGGCCTGGTCGCCACGGCGCTCTCGGCCACCTCGGTCCGCCTGACCTGGACGGACAACAGCAACAACGAGACGCAGTTCGAGGTGCATCGCAGGACCCTGCCCTCGGGAACGTTCGCCACGGTGGCGACGGTCGGCGCCAATAACACGCTGGCCCTCGACAACACCGCCCAGGGCTCGACCTCCTACGAGTATCGCGTCCGGGCCTTGAACGGCACCGACGGCTCCGGATTCTCGAACCTCGCGACGGTCACCACGCCGTCGGCCGGCCCCGCGGCGCCTTCGGGCCTGACCGGTTCGTACAACGCCTCGACCCACCGCTTCACCCTCAACTGGGCGGACAACAGCACCACCGAGCAGGGCTTCACGCTCCAGTTCTCCTTCGGCGGCAGCGCGTTCTCCGACCTGGCGACCCTCGGCGCGAACGTGACGACCTACACCAGCGCGGCCAATCCGCCGCTCGGTCCGTACCAATTCCGCATCCGGTCCTACAGCGGCGCGTTGGTCTCCGTTTGGAGCAACACGTTCTCGCTCCAGGTGAACAACCCGACGCCGACCACCAGCATCGCCTGGATTCAGAAGGCTGAAACCTCTTGGGGTCCCGCCGGTACGCTCACCGCCGCGGGCTACGCCGCGAACGGCACCGGCACGGTGCAGCTCAACTGGCGCGAGCGCAGCAGCTCGGGAGTCTGGGGTGCCTGGGTCGCGGTTCCTTTCCAAGCGACCCCGTCGGGCGATACCACCTGGTCGAACACCATCTCCAGCGGCAGCCCGACGAACGCCTGCCACTGGTTCGACGCCTACACCGTTTACTCGGGCGTGACCTCCGCAGTGTTCCACTTCACGGGCGCGCCGGGCTGCCCGTAGGTCCCGCGTAGCGCCTGAGCTTCACGTCCTCGGAGGGCCTTCCCGCGGTCAGGGGAAGGCCCTCTATTATTGGGTCGAGGTACGATGCAGACTCGTTATGAGCCGCTCTCCCGCCGCGATCCTGCTCGACCTCGACGGCACGCTCTATCTCGACGACTCGCCGATTCCCGGGGCCGCAGAGGCGGTGGCCGAGATCCGCCGGCTCGGGATTCCGCTTCGCTTCACCACCAACACCACCCGCCGGCCGCGCTCGGAGTTGGCGGCGCTCTTGTCCGGCATGGGGATTCCCGCGCAGGCCGACGAGATTGTCTCCGCCCCGTCCGCCGCGGCGCTGGCTGCTGGCGCACGGTTTCCATCGCGTCAAGCTGCTGCTTCCCCAGGTCTCCTGGCAGGAATTTACCGCGCTTGAAAGAGTGGAGGAGCGGCCGGACGCCGTTGTGGTGGGCGATCTCGGAGAGGGGTGGACGTTTCCCCTGCTCGACGACGCGTTTCGCGATCTCATGGCAGGCGCCGAGCTGGTCGCCATTCAACGCAATCGATTCTGGAGAGTGAACGGCCGCCTCCAGCTCGACGCCGGGCCGTTCGTCGCCGCCCTCGAATACGCCACCCGGCGCGAAGCCGTGCTGATCGGCAAGCCCTCGGTCGCGTTCTTCGCCACCGCGGCGGGGGAGCTGGGAGTCATGGACCTTTCCACCGTTGCGGTGGTGGGGGATGACCTCGACTCCGACATCCGCGGTGCCCGCGATGCCGGGATGATCGCGGTGGCTTTGCGAACCGGCAAGTACCGGCCCGAGGACAAAGGGCTTTTTCAGGAAACCGCGGCGGTGGTGTTAGATTCGATCGCCGATCTGCCGGGGTGGCTCGCATCTCGGCGATCGTAGTTCGAGAGCAGTTTCCAGCGCGCCTTCTCGTAGAATGAACGGCGATGAAACCCGCGAGCCTGAAGAGCGCGCCTGGCGCCGATCTCGCCGATCAGCTCGCGGGATTCATCGCGAAGTTCGAGCCGGAGGTCGGCCGGCTGGTCGAGGCATGCCGCGCGGAGGTCAGGAAGCTTCTGCCAACGACGTTCGAGCTGGTCTACGACAATTACAACTTCTTGGCGATCGGCTATTCGACTACCGAACGCGCTTCGGACTGCATCGTCTCGATCGCGGCTGCGGCCAACGGCGTCGGCTTGTCGTTCTACTACGGCGCGACGCTGCCGGACCCGGAAGGGCTGCTGCTCGGCGGCGGAAAGCAGAACCGCTTCATTCGCCTCCCGAGCACTGAGCCCTTCCGCTCGCCCGGCGTCCTGGCCCTGATTCAGGCGGCGATCGCCCAGGCCGACCCTCCGCCGCTCGAAAAAGGCGGCGGCACCACGATCATCAAGTCAATCTCCGTCAAGCAAAAGCCGCGGCGCAAGGCGTGAGGGCCTGAAGTCGTACTTGGGAGTGCGCCGACGCGTCGGCTCAAAGCACCACCCCCGACCGCCGAATCAGCGCCGCGAGGCACCGCTCGCTCTCGCGAAAGATCTCTTCGGCGTCGAGCTTCGTGAGGCGTCCATCTTCGACCAGGAGTTCGCCATCGACCACCACGTGGCGCACCGTGCCTCGGCTCGCTCCGAAAGCGACGAGGTCGTGGGGGTCTACCTGCGGCGCTCCCCAAAGCTCCGGGTGGCCGGCGGTCGGCGCGGCGAGGACGACGAGGTCGGCGGCTTTGCCGAGTTCGATGGTGCCGATCTCGACGTCTAGGTTGAGGGCTTGGGCTCCTTCGGAAGTGGCCAGGCGGAGGGCGTCGAGGCCGGAGAAGGCGTCGGGGCCGTGTTTGACTTTTTGGAGCAGCGCGGCCAGCCGGACCTCGGCGAAGTTGTCGAGCTGATTGCTGCACGCGGCGCCATCGGTTCCGATGCCCACCGGCACTCCCGCGCTACGGATGGCCAGCAGGTCGGCGACCCCTGAGCCGAGCTTCAGGTTCGAGCTGGGGCAGTGGACGACGCTGAACTTGTGGGTGCATACCCGCTTTAGATGCTCGGCGGTGATCCAGACCCCGTGCGCGAGGCGCAGGTCGGTCGAAAGCACCCCCTGCTCGGCGAAGTATTCGATCTCGTCACGGCCGTTCTTGATCTCGCGCACCGCGAGCGTCTCGTCGCGTTGCTCCAGGGCGTGGGTATGAACCGGCCAGCCGTGCCGGTGCGAAAGATCGCGGATTCCCGCCCAGAGCGGATCGGAGCAGGTCAGGATGAAGCGCGGATTGAGCAGATAGCGGAGGCGCGCTCTTCGTTCTCCCGTTCCCAAAGACCCCGCGCTCTCGAAACGATCGCCGAGAGCCTCGGTCGCCGCGAGAACGGCGTCGGTTTCGCCGCGCATCGCGGGGGGGAGCCCGTCGCCGCCGTCCATCAGGCACAGGCCGGCGAAGGCGCGCAGGCCTGAGTCCGCGATGGCTTTCAGCAATCCCGGGGCTCCCGGTCCGATGCCGATGTCCTGAATCGTGGTGGTGCCGCCGAGCAGGCACTCGATCGCGCCGAGCAGGCCGCACCAGTAGGCGCTCTCGTCGTCGTGCGCCGCTTCGAGCGGCCAGATGCGCTCGCGCAGCCAGGCGAGCAGCCGCCGTCCTTCGCCGAGGCCGCGGAAAAACGTCTGTCCGAGGTGGAGATGCCCTTGGATCAGGCCAGGCAGCACGAAGCACCCCGTGACGTCCAAGATCCGCGTCCCTGACGGTACTTCCTCCACGCGCCCTACGGAGACGATGTTGCCGCCCTCGATCAGCACGTCCACGCCGGGCAGGACCGTCGCCGACGGGTCCAGCGTCAGCACGATGCCGCCTCGCAGGAGCAGGGGGGGATCGGTTCGCGGGGCCAGGCCCGCCGGGCTTTTGGCCGGGGTCATCTCTTCTTCCTCTAGATGGCGATCCTATAGTCTCGTCGTGCTCCGATGAATTCCATCGATCCTGTTCCCGATCTCATCGTCCGCGGCCACCGGGTCGTTACACCC
>DATMZU010000467.1:0-19920 GCA_035607435.1 Thermoanaerobaculia bacterium
GGCCATCGAGGCGATGACGTAGTTGGCCCGCCGGTAGCGTTTCCGGGTCCGCTCCATGTGCAGGCCGTGGACCAAGACCGTGAGGCAGAGCCAGGGAATCAGCGAGGCGTTCTCGACCGGATCCCAGCCCCAGAATCCCCCCCAGCCCAGCGTTTTGTACGCCCAATAGCCGCCCATCAAAATCGCGCAGCCGAGCACCAGGAAACCGAACAGCGCCCAGGGGAACGCCCGCGCGGCCCAGCCGTCATAGTCGCGCCGCCAGAGCGAGGCCATGGCGAACGCGAACGGAATCGCGGTCGCGGCATAGCCGATGAACATGATCGGCGGATGGATCACCATCCAGTCGTCTTGCAGCAGCGGGTTCAGCCCCTGCCCGTCGATCGGCGACTGCGCCAGCATGACGAACGGGTTTTCCCGCACCAGGATGAAGATCAGGCCGAGCAGGGTGGCGAGGTAGATCACCATCACCGACGCCTCGCTCTTGCCCGCCGTCCGCTGGACGAACAGGCCGAGCATGGTTCCCCAGAACAGCCAGATCAGGAAGCTCCCCTTCTGGCCCGCCCAGAACGACGCGAACTGATAATGGCCGGGCAGGTCGAGCCCCGAGTACTGGAAGACGTACTCGACGCGGAAATCCCGCATCAGCAGGACCAAAATCAGCATCAGGGCGGTGAGCCCGATCGCCGCGGCGAAGCAGGCGTACGCGCGGCGGCCGAACGCGATCGCCGTCACGTCGCCCCGCAGCGCCTGGGTGTAACCCCAAACGGCCGCCAGGGCGAAAATCAACGCGCTCCAGATCGCGACCGCGCCGGGTAGGTAGAGATGGGTGAGAGCGTTCACGATCGGGGAACCTCCTCCTGCTTAGCTGTACGTCTTGACCTCGGCCCCTTGGTACTTGCTCGGGCACTTGACCAAGAGCTTACTCGCCTCGAACTCCTTTGTCCCCTCGTCGTAGCGGCCGATCGCGACGATGCTGATCGCGTCGTCGAAGTTTCCCGGCCGGACGCCGTGGTAGCGCACCCGCAGCTGCTGCGAGGTCTTCGGCTCGAGAATCGTGAACGACAGGGCCTTGTCGCTGTTCGAGTAGTCCGCGCTGCCTTTTTTCAGACCGCCCATCACCTGCACCATCCGCTGCGAGGAGGCCGCCTTCTCGAAGCTGACGTACGGGGTCAGGTTCTGCTGAAACGACATCAGCGAGAACCCCGCGAAGGCGAGCAGCATCAGGCCGCCCACGACGTACCAGAGATTTCTTTTCATGATCTACCTCCTTTTACCGGCCCTTCCCGCCCGCTTCGAGCCCGGCGATCCGCCGTTCGATGCGCAGCAGGAAGACGAACAATCCCGTCCAGATGATCAAGTTGACCGCGAAGATCCAACCGAGTCCGCCGAGCTCCATGGTGTCCCCTTCTTGCCCTTTCAGCGTCCGGAGGAAAAACCCGCCCTTACGACGGGTCGTCCTCTCGCGCATCGGCGAGCGCCTGCGTACGCGCCCGGAGATTGTGGATCCAGAAGAACAGAATCGTATAGGTCAACGCCGAGGCGATCAGGACCTGGAACATCCGAGGGTCCACGTCCAGTTTACGCTCCGCGTTGATCACCGGCTCCGGATGGAGCGAATCGGTGATCCGCGGCACGATGAAGTAGAAGAACGGCGTGACCACCAAGGCGATCAACGCGTAGACCGACGAAATCCGCGCGCGGATCTCGCGGTCGGCCATCGCGCTCCGCAAGGCCAAATACGCGCCGTAGAACAGCAGGACGACGACGATCGAGGTCTGGCGCGGGTCCCAATTCCAAAACGCGCCCCATTCGATCCGCGCCCAGAGCGCGCCGGTGACCGTCGCCAGCACCCCGAACAGGACGCCGCACTCGACCGCCGCGGCGGCCGCCCGGTCGTGCCTCGGCTGGCGCCCGCCCCACAGGTAGCGCCCACTCCAGACCGCCGCCGCGAAGTAGGCGACGAACGAGGTCCAGGCCATCGGCACGTGGAAGAACAGAATGCGGCTCGATTGGCCGATGAAGGCCGGGTCCGACCAGGCGTAGAAGAACGCGCCCCAGATGCAGAGCGACATCACCAACCAGAGCGCAGCGCGGAGTCCGAGCGAGATCGTGCGTGTCATGGGTTCCATACCGAAGGAAAGAGCATGAGTCCTGCGATGGTGACGGAGCCATCATACAGAAGGAGCTGGGGAAGTGCCGGGCCGGCCGCATCGCCCGCCACGGCGTTGCGCGTCAGCTCGATCGCCAGCAGCAAGAGCGGCATCAGGACGGGAAAGGCAAGCACCGAAAACAGAGTGCTCCGGCCCCGCGCCTGGCTCGCGAGCGCCGCGATCAGCACACTGCCGGCCGCCAGGCCATAGCCGCCCGAAACGAGCGCGATCACCAGCAGGCCGGGCGAGGCGACTTCGAGGCTCATGACGCCCAGATAGAGCGGAGCGACGAGAGCCTCGATCCCCAGCAGCAGGCTCACCCCGAAAACGAGCTTGCCGACGAACAGGGCGGACGGCGGAGAGGCCAACCGCAGCGCGATCGCCGTATGGCTCTCTTCCTCGTGGACGAACGCGCGCGGCAGCCCGGCCGCCGCGGCGAACAGCAGAATCAGCCAAAGCATGGCGGGCAGCACGTTGATCGCGAGCGATTTGTTGGTCCCCGCGGGACCCAGCGCCGCGCTGGTCACCACCAGGGTGGTCACCGCGAACAGGGCGATCGCATTCAGGGCATAGCGGCTGCGCAGCTCGCAGCGCCAGTCCTTCGTGAAGACCGCCCGCGCGCTACCGACCCAAATTGAGGTGGGAGACGGCACCCGCGACCTCCAAAGTAATGGGCGAGGCGAGGATCGCAAGACCACCGGATTCCAGATGCTCGCCAAGCAGAGCACGGACGGTGTCCTCCCCCTCCACATCCAGGTTCTGGAATGGCTCATCCAATAGTAGTGCGCGCGGCCGAGCCAAAAGCGCCCAAGCCCACCGAAGTCGCTGCCGCATCCCGGAAGAAAGTGCCCCCGCCGCCCGATCGGCAGGCAACCCCACGCGTTCCAAAAGCTCACCCGCCCGGGCCACCGGCAACCCCCGCAGCTTGGCGAAGAACTCCAAGTTCTCCCCCGCCGAAAGCTCGTCATAAAACGCCAGATCCGGAGCCACGAACCCGATCCGCGCCCGCCGCTCCGCAGGAGAAAGCACCGCGCCCGCCTCCAAATGGTCGATCGTCCCGGCATCCGGAGCCAGCAACCCGGCCAAACACCGCAGAAGCGTGCTCTTGCCCGACCCGTTCGCCCCGGTGACCACCAGAGTCTCCCCCGCCTGGACGCTCCCCGAAGCCGGCTCCAAAGCACGCACCCGCCCGAATCGGCGCCGCAGGCCGTCGAAGGAAAGAGAGACGGAGCTCATTACGGGGAGTATATGGGCGAGGAGCGGCAAAACGCCCCGCCCGCAGGGGCGGGGGAGGATGCTCCGTTCGGAGAGGGGGCGGCCGGCGGATTTCCCCGGCTCAAGCCCCGCCCCGCCGCCGGTTTATCCTCAGCCACCCCCTCTCCAGTCACCCCGAGCGAGAGCGAGGGGTCTGGGGTTGGGCGGCTCGGATTCCGTTGCGGAGATGGGAATGTCGGCGCTGCGAGGCCGATCCATCCCGTGGCGCGCCGCCGCGAGTGATTGAAATCACTCGCTCGGATACGACGTCCCTGCCGGGACGTGTTGTCATGAGCGCTACGGATACGATGTCCATCCAGGACAAGTTGTTTTGAGCGCCAAGGCGCGATCCGTAGTCACGAGCGATCGAAATATGGTCCGTTCGAGCGCCAAAGGCGCGCCCAAAACCAGCCTGGGGCGCAGCCCCAGGAAACGAAGCCGCCTGGCAGAAAAGGGCTGAAGGTCCGCCCCATAGGCTTGAGTTACGATCTCGGCATGAACCTGGCCCAAGCCCTACCCTTAAGTGAGATGTCCATCGAAGAGAAGCTTCAGGCGATGGAGGCCCTCTGGGAGGACTTGAGCTGCAACGCCGCTGCCCTGGAATCCCCCGCCTGGCATGAAGAGGTTCTCTGCGACCGAGATCGACGGATCGAAGCGGGAGAGACCAGTTTCATGGATTGGGAGCAGGCCAAAGCGCACATCCGCAACCGGGTTTCATGAAGATCGAGATTCTCTCCGCCGCCACGGAGGACAAGAGTTCGAGCGCCAAAGGCGCGCCCAAAAATAGCCTGGGGCGCAGCCCCAGGACACGAAGCCGCACCCCGAAATAGGGCTGAAGGCCCGCCCCATCGCAGGCCCTGTCGGTGCTTCCTCCGCCGAGGTGCCTCAGGATTTTGCTCAGGTGTAATCGAGCTTTGCAGAGCTACACCGCTGTTTTGCACAGGTGCACTGGAAAATTGCAGTGGTGCCCCAGATCTGTGCACTTGTGCAACGCCGCAATGCACACGTGCGCTGGAATTTTGCACCTGTGCAATTCCGCAGCGCACCTGTGCACTCCGATTTTGCAGTGGTGCGCCAGTACTTTGCACTTGTGCAATCCGCCAGCGCACACGTGCACAGCCGCAGTGAACAGGTGCACTGGAAAATTGCAGGGGTGCCCGGACGCTGTGCACCTGTGCAATCCGTTGTGCACCTACTTCCCGCGACCGGATTCCCGCTGCCGGAACGTTGGGGAGCGGTCGCAGGGAGCTGCGTACAAAGAACGGTAAACAAGAGGCTTAGGCCGAGATCCAGTGCAGACCTGCGAAGGGTGGATAGTGGGAGCAGGAGCCGGACCCGCCTCCCGCTCCCACCGAGGGACCGTTAGCAGAGCCGCGTAGCGCAAGTGTTGTACGACGGGTAGCAGGTCGGGACACCACCGCTGTAGCAACCCTCGCATACCGTGTTGTTGATCGTGCCGCCGTGGATCTCGCGGAGGTCACCCGATTCGAGGCCTCGGACCGTTTCCTTTGCCAGAATCAGCTTCTGCGTTCTCTTCTTCATGGCTGCGCTCCCCTGTTGAGCCGGGAACCCTTCTTCTCGGCAACAAGACTCTAGCGCATCCTGAATCGCGCGCTGGGTCGAGCTATTGGTTCTTACCCGGAGGGGATTTTCCGCGGGACCACTCCTCGTAGGTCTGTCGCACCCGAACCTCCGCCCTTTCGTCCCCGTATCGCGGAGTGTTGCGACTGACGACGGCGATGAAAGCTCCTGGATGTTCCTCCAAGACTCGAAGAACTCCCCCCATCGCCTTCAAGAACAACTCTGCCTTCTCGGCGCCGGAGAGGTTCTTGCCGCGCAGGATGAAAAGTCGCCCGCCATTCTCCATCAGGGCTCTGGTGGCCAGGGGGTCGGAGCGGATGTTCCGGTCGTGAGAGATCGCCACCCACGAGGCCCGGGCAGCGAAAGCGATCCATTCTTCGTCGGGGACGTTCAGCTCGCCGAAGTGATCGGCGTAGCGCACCACCTCAAGCCCACTCTCGCGCAGGATTCGAGGGAACCCTTTCCCCAAATCCCGATCCGTGAAGAAGGTGACCTCAGGCGGCTCGGGGGAGCTCGTACCGGAGAGCTTCTTCAACCTCGAAGACCTCTAGATCGTAGTCATCCGCGAGGTCGGCCGAGGACTCTCCGGCACGGAAGCGTTCGGCGATGACCGAGGTGGTGATGGCTCTCCGGTTGACGACGGGCCGGCCGAAAGCGATCTGGGGGTCGATCGCGAGAATCTTGGGCGAGTCGAGCTGCTCGGGGCGCGTCAGGGGGAAGATCCTGACGGGCAGGCCCTTGACGTTCCAGTCGATCCGTTCCAAGTAGGCCCCGAGAATCTCCGGCATCGCCGCTTGACCGCCCTTGCCAAGGTTCGTCAGCTCGTTCAGCTTTTCGAGAAAAACATTGCCTCGGGTCGCGCGAAGATCCGGGCTCAGCAACACGCGATCGATCCGGCGTACGCGCCGGGCGTAGTCGAGCGCGGTTCGCACCTCTTTCATCTTGACCCTGTACTCGGTCCGCAGGGCCAGGAGAACGTGCGCCTCGATGAGGTTCGAGAACGAGAGATCCGGACTCTTCGGATCGGGGCGATGGATGAGGCCGGACTTCTCGCCCCGGCCGGCGAGCCACGACTTGAGGGTCGCCTTCGACATCCGCAGATAGTGCGCGGCCTCGGGTACCGAGTAACGGGGAATCTCGTTCGGATCGAGGATGGAGATCGTGCCGTGCATTGAGGTGGATCATACGCTCCTCAAACCGCCCGGCGGAAAACTCTGCCAGGAAATCTCGGCAGATCTTTCCGTCCAAAGGGGCGAGTGTGCGAGGGGCGAGAATCCCGTTTCCTCTGTGCGCGAAGGCTGGCACGGCCCGTGCTTTTGGGTTGGGCACGGTCGAGGAAATTCGCTTCACCGTCTTCGAGGAGAGACTCACCATGAGAAACCAAAAGACCCTGATTGCATTGGGCGTTTTCGCCCTGGTGGCTACGATCGCACTGGCCGGATGCAGCACCACCGTCGGCGCCAAGAGACAGCTGAAGGACAGCGAGATCACCGCCGCGGTGAAGACCCGCCTGGCCGCCGATCCGGACGTGGCGGCGATCGACATCGACGTCGATACGCTCGAAGGAACAGTGACGCTCAACGGCCGCGTGAAGACCGACAAAGAGCGGATGGAAGCTCTGGAAGTGGCGCGGGGTACGGAAGGCGCTCGAAAGGTCGTCGATAACCTGAAGGTCGGCGACCACAATCCAAACTAGCGGGCGCGCTGGTTTGTGGAGGGATAGAGGGTGGAGCGGCCCCCCGCTTCAGCTTCATTGAAGGGCGTCGGTGTGAGGGGGCGGAGGTGATCCTTCGCTCCCGATATTCGTGGCGCCGCTCCAAACGAAGTTTCGGCTCGAATCAGAGAAGCCGGCAATCAGGTGGATGGCCTGATCGCCGGCTTTTCGTTCTTAGAACCGCTTCAGCCCAGCCACTCGGGATTCTTGGCGGTCGAATCGAATTCCACGTCCGTCTTGAACTTTTCGAATCGCCCGCCCCGCGCCGCTTCGCGAGTTCGCCCAAGCAGCCGGACGATTTCCTCGTCGGCCATCGGCGCGAAATCCTCACCGATCCGGACCGCCTGATCGAGGATCTCCAGGCTGTCGATCCCGGTAATCACCGTCGAGACCGGCAGCGAGAGCGCATAGCGCAGGCACTCCTCCGCGTTCACCGTGCCGCTCTTCAAGAGATAGCCGCCGCCCATCGGCTTCATGCCCAGCGCGCCGATCTCGTCGCCGACGATCCGGGTCAGGACGTGATGCTGGAAGCTGCGAAAATGGACGTCCATCGGATTCAGCGGCATCTGCACGGCGTCGAAGCGGAAGCCATGGTCGCGCGCCACGTCGAGCATTCGAGTATGGATCATCGGATCCTTGTGGCCGGTGAAGCCGATGTAGCGCACCTTGCCCGCCCGGCGCGCCGCGAGCATCGCTTCCAGCGCGCCGTTGCGGGCGAAGATGCGGTCGGGGTCCTCCATCCGGATCACCTCGTGGAACTGCATGAGGTCGATCCGGTCCGTCTGGAGGCGGGCCAGCGAATCGTCGATCTGCACCGCGGCGGCCGCGGCGGTGCGGCCGTCGATCTTGCTCATCAGGAAAACCTTCTCCCGGTAGCCGCCCGCCAGAGCGGTGCCCATGCGCATCTCGCTCTGCCCGTCGTTGTAGTCCCAGCAGTTGTCGAGGAAGGTGATGCCCCGGTCGATCGCCGAGCGGATGATGCGGATGGAGTCCTTCGGATCGTCCTGCTTCCCGATGTGGGCGCCCCCCAGGCCGATGATCGAGACCTGTTCCCCCGTTCGTCCCAGTGCTCTGGTTTTCATCCTGGACCTCGCAAAGCGCACGCCGATAAAAAGGACAGGAACTGCAACCCTGGTGCCGGGCCTCCGGCGGAAGAAATTGCCCCCGGATACGAACGATTTTCCACCCGTTCTTTCGCGGTCCTACCTGCGCTCCGGGCGGGCCGCGCGGCATTGACCTTGCAAACTTGCTGTCGCGACCGGCACGCCCGCCGGGACCTTAGACTCAAAGACGGAGACGCACATGCCGAACACCCCAGAGGAGCGCGAAGAGTTCCCCGCGGATGGCAGCGACGAGGATCGGAATCGAGAAGGGCAGCGGGAGGACGTTCCCGAAAGAGAACCCGAGGAAGAACAAGAGGATCGTTACGAGGATCGGCGAGATGATCGGGAACGGGAGGGCCTCCAAGTGCGCGCCCGCCTCGATCCGACGAGGTATGTGCTCTGACCGCCCCTCTTTTGATCGAGCGGTGCTGTTGGGCGTCGGGAACCCTCGGGCGCTCCACTTCGCCGCTCGATTCCATCGAGCGATTTCATCGCAGGGTCCGGTATCCACTACGCGAGCCTTACTTCCACGACCCTGGGGTGGGAGAGCCGATGACGTAACCGGCATGGGGCCGGCTACGAACTTCCAGGAGATACACCATGAACAAGCCGCAAGAAACTCCCGGCCGCTCCACCGGTTCCCCCACGAAGGACGATCGCACCCAGCGCGCGGAGGGCAACCGCTCCCGCGACGAGCTGGACGAAACTTCCGGACGCCACGCTTCGCCGAGGACCGACGAAGACCGTGAGACCGGCGGCAGGAGCCGGCATCAGCACTAGCTCCGGCGAAACCCGCCTCGCGGCTGTATCGCGGGGCGGGTTCGCCAAAACAGACCGCCCCCCTTTCTCTGATCCTGGCTGAAACGGCGCCCCCCGTTCGGACGTAGACTGGCTCGAAACGCTTCGCGGCTCGAAGTTCCCATCTGCCGCCCGGAAGGGAAAGGCCCTCCATGGACACCAGTCCGCACGATCCGCCGCACCGGCTTGGCCGGCCGGACGGATTTCTTCTCGCGCTCCTCCTGCTGGCGATCGCCGCGGGATGCACCGGATCGCCGCACCCGCGGCAGCGGCCGGGGACGGTTCCCGATCTCGACATCCGCTCCATGCTGCTGTTGCTGGTCGATCGCCAGATCTACGACCCGACCACGGTGCAGCTCGCGGCCTCCGGCGGCCCGGGGCTGCGCGAGGAGCTGGCGGTCACGCTCGGCCGGATTCCCTCGGGCGAGGGCCGGTCGGTGCTGTTCGGCATGCTCGAAGCCAAGGAGCCCGAGGTGCGGCGGGCGGCGGCGTTCGCACTCGGCGAGATGGACGACGAAGGGGCGAAGTCGGCGACGCCCGGGCTGATTCAGGCGGCGGCCGATCCCGATCACGAGACCGGCCGCCTGGCGGTCGAGGCGCTGGGAAAGATCGGCGCGGACGTCACCGCGGTCGGCCTGGCGCTCGCGCCTCTTCCCGAGCGGGAGCGCTGGGCGCGGCTCACACCGGCGCTGTTCCGCTTCAAGCAGGACGAGCGGGTGCCGCTGGGCGTCGCGGCCCTGGCCTCGGCGAGCGGCACCGCGGAGACCAGCGGCGAGAAGACGGGCAAGTCCGGAGGCAAAGCGGCGAAAGCGGTTGCGCGGCCCGATCCCGAGCTGCGCTTTTTCGCCGCCTACGCCCTGGCCCGCGATCCTCTGCCGGGCGCGGCCGGACCGTTGCGCGGCCTGTTGAGCGACCCCGATGCGCGCATCCGCGGCTGGGCGGCCCGGGCGCTCGGGCAGATCGGCGGCGGCGAGGATCTCGCGCGCCTCCTTCCTCTGCTCACCGCGCCGGAGCTGCCGCCGGTGATTCAAGCCCTGCGCGCCGGGCAGCGCCTGTTGACCGACGGAAAGATCATCACGCCCGCGGCGCTCGCCGCGCGGGAAGCCTGGCGCGCGCCGCTGCTGGCGTTGATTTCCGATCCCCGATCGGGGGTGCGTTCGACCGCCATCGAAGCGGCGGCCTCCTGGCTGCCCGACGCGGATCTCTCCGCCGCCCTCGCGGAGCGGGCCGAAAAAGGGGCCGGCCGGGAGCGTGGTCTCGCCCTGGTGGCGCTCGCGGCGGGAAAAGATGCGCGCGCGGCCCGGCTGATCGCCAAGGCGATCGCTCCCGAGCCCGCGACGCCGGAGAACCCGCAGGCGCAAGAGAGCCTCGCGACCTCCGATCTGCGCGCCCACGCGGCGGAGGCGGCCGGCAAGCTGGGGGATTTGGACGCGCTCGACACCCTATGGAAAGACCCGAGCCCCGGGGTGCGCGGCGCGGTCGCCGCGGCACGGTTGGAGCTTCTCCCGGCGGGCGATGCGGCGGCGGGGGAGAAGCTTGCGAACGCCATCCTCGCCGATCCGGACGAAGGGGTGCGGCTCGCCGCGCTCGATTGGCTCGGCGAGCATCCGGTGCTGCCGATCGCGACACTAGGCCCCGCGGTCGCCAAGGCGCTGGTCGATGAATCGGAAGAGCCCGGCCTCTCGGGATTGAAGGCGCTCGGCGCGCGGGTGAAGGCCGCTTCCGCCGACCGGCCCGCGGCGCTCGAAATGGCGGGGTACGTGATCGAAAAAGAGGGATACGTGCTGCGCCGCGCGGCGATCGCTCTCACCAAGGAGCTGGAAGCCCCGGCGCCCGAGCTGCTGCCGCCGGACGATGGGCGCCGCACCGAGGATTACGGCGAGATCATCGAACGGACTTGGGCGCCTCGCCAGGTGGCGATCGAAACGGAGAAGGGGACGATCGTGGTCGATCTCACCTGCCGCGCCGCGCCGCTCACCTGTCTCTCGTTCCTGCAGCTCGCCGCGCAGGGGTTTTACGACGGCCTGACGTTCCACCGCGTGGTCCCCGATTTCGTCATCCAGGGAGGCGATCCGCGCGGCGACGGCATCGGCGGTCCGGGCTATTCGATCCGCGACGAGATCGGCCGGCTGCGCTACGACCGCGGCGTGCTCGGCATGGCGCTCGCGGGGCCGGACACCGGGGGAAGCCAGTTCTTCCTCACCCTCTCGCCCCAGCCCCACCTGGACGGCGGCTTCACCGCCTTCGGCAAGGTCGTGGCGGGCGACGCGGTCCTGGATCAAATCCAAGGCGGCGACCGGATCGTCCGCATCGCCGAGGTGCCGGCCAAACGATAACCCCCTGGGCGCCCCCAGGGAACAACCCGATGGCGTAGGGGCGGCCCCCCGTGGCCGCCCTCGCGAATCACGGACATTCGGGGCTGCGAGTTGCGGTGGCTTTGGGGGGCCTCGCGTGTTCCGGGCCTCGTCTCTCACCTCGGGCGGCCACGGGGGGCCGCCCCTACGGTAGACTGCGCCGCCATGCGGACCCTGACGTCGTCCCTCCTCGTCGCTTTCGCCGGGTTTTCCCTCGCCGCGACGGTCGCGGCGCAGCTCACTTCCAAGCCGGTGGCTCCCGAAACGGCCGTCACGGCGGCGGTCGCCGCGGCCGAGGCGGCGCGGCCCGAGGCGAGCGTCAGAGTCGGCAAAGTCACCCGCGAACAGGTCGAGGAGGCGGCGCCGGAGTGGACGATGGCCGAGGCGAAAGCCGCTCCCGATGCCGCCGCGGCGCGCGCGTTGGGGAAGGTTGCCCCCGGGGCCTCGATCACGATCTACCTGGGCACCTGGTGCGGCGACAGCCGGCGCGAGGTCTCGCGCTTCTTCCGCGCGCTCGACGAAATGGGCGGCGAGTTTCCCGCCGCGGTCGAGCTGATCGGGGTCGACGAGGCGAAGAAGGAGCCGGCGGATCTGCTGGCCGGGGCCGACGTCCGCTACGTGCCGACGATCATCGTCCGGCGCGACGGCAAAGAGGTCGGCCGGATCGTCGAATCCTCCCCCCACGGGATCGAAACCGACCTGCTCGATCTGCTGGAGGGGCGCGCCGCGGGCGTGCTCAGCCTGCGGACCGATCTGGCTCCGGAGAGCCCGAAACCGTAAGACGCCGGCCCGGGTGCTCAGGCGGCGGATTCCTGCCGGCCGCACCTGCCGAACCGCTCCCTGCAACCTTGTTCGCACACGCCCGTATTCAGCCATGACCCGAGGGACGGACCGGACCGACGAAGAATTGGTCGCGGCGGCCCTCAGGGGCGAGCCCGACCGCTTTGGCGATCTGGTGGAGCGCTACCAAGGGCGGCTGGTCAACTATTTGTTCCGGCTGCTCCGCAACACCGACGACGCCCACGAGTTGGCGCAGGAGGTCTTTCTCAAGGTCTACCAGGTCCTGGACCGGTTCGATCCGCAGTACAAGTTCTCCACCTGGCTCTTTCGGGTGGCCCAGAACGCGGCGATCGATCAGATCCGGCGTCGACGCCTGAAGCTGTTTTCCTTGCAGCAGGAAGACGCGGGCGGCGAGGTGCGGGAGTGGGACATCCCCTCGGGGGAGCGCGGTCCGTACGGCGAGCTGCGCAACCAGGAACGCGGGGGGGCGATCCAAGGAGCGATCGACGCCCTGCCCTGGGAGTACCGCGAGCTGATCCTGCTTCGCCACTTTGGCGAGCTGGCGTACGAGGAGATCGCGAAGCTGAAGGACATGCCGCTCGGGACGGTGAAGAACAAACTGTTCCGCGGGCGCCAGATGCTCAAGGAGAAGCTGGCTGATTTCCTGACGGACTGAAGGATTGAAGTGGGATGAGATTGAAACTGACGGCGGGCGCGGACGTACGAGACACGGACGGACGGCATTGGCGAGGCGGACGAGTCGAATCATGACGAACCTAGAGGACGGCGCGACCTTTCGAGACGGGATCGAGGCGGATCTCGAGCTGGATCTTGGCGCATTGAACGAGCTGCCCGCGACCGAACGGGCCGCGTTGGCCCGGGTCGGCGGCTTGCTCGCCGAGAGCCGGATTGCCGTGCGCCCCGATTTCCGCACCGCGGTCATGGCCGCGCTGCCGCCCGCCGGCTGGGAATCCCGCCATCCCCGCACCTGGAGCTTCCCGCTCGCCGCCTGCTTCCTGCTCGCGACGTTCGCCGCCTCGGCGGTCGTCTTCTTCCTCGGCGGCGGTTCCGCCGCGGGAGCGGGCGCCGGTTCGAGCCTGCTCGGCGCCGCGGTCGCGATCGGCAATCTGCTCCAGGCGGCGGTCCTCGCGGGCGCCGGCCTGCTCACCGCCACCTGGAAAGGCTTCGGCCTGGCGATCGGCGAGACGTTCTCCTCGCCGCTGCGCATGATCCTGTTCGGCGCCGTGGTGGTCGGCTTGAACCTCCTGCTGATCTCGCTGGTTCGGCGACGCAAAGAAGCTCCGGGGATTCTGCGGGCTCGGCGGTAGGGCCGGACACACACAGGCGAGCCCCCCTCCTGTCCTCCCCCACAAGGGGGGAGGGACGACTTGGGTCGGCCCGCAGGATTCAGAACGATCGGCACCTCCACCCAGATTTAAGAGAACCCCAGGAAACGGCAAAGCGCACCAGCCGGGTCCCTCCCCCCTTGCGGGGGAGGACAGGAGGGGGGTAACCGTCACCCCGATCCTCCCGCCAAGCGATACACTTCCCCGCCGTGCCAATCCGCTCCCTCTTCTTCACCGTTTTCATCCTCGCCCTGGCGGCCCATCCGGCCGGCGCCGCGCCGTTGCCCGCGGACCCCTCGGGTTCCGGCCAGGTGGCCCTCCGGTTGGAAAAAGGGAGCGTCGCGCGACATCAGCTGGTGGCGATCGGCCGCGATCTGATCCTCGACGGCGAAGCGCAGGCCGACGTCGCGGCGATCGAAGGGTCGGTGGCGATCTCCGGCAGCGTCACGGGCGACGTCGTGGTGCTCGGCGGCGATGCCCGGCTGGCGCCCACCGCTCGGATCGCGGGCGACGTGTTCGTCCTGGGCGGCACCATCTCCGCTTCGCCCGGCGCCCAGATCGAGGGGCGCTCGGTTTCGTACCGCAACGCCTCGGTCGCCTGGATGACTCTGCTCGAAGGTCCCAGCCTCGGTCTCGAAAGCCGCTCCACGGTGGTCGTAGGAGCGAAGCTCGCCCTGCTCGCGGCCTGGTCCGCGCTCCTGATGCTCCTGTTCGCCGCCTGCGGCCGGCAGCTCATCTCGACCGCGGACGAGATCAAAGGCGAGCCGTTCCGCGGCTTTTTCACCGGCCTGGTCGGCGTGCTCGCCCTGGTGCTCACCGCCCTGTTCTTCAGCGCGTTCGCCGGGGCGTTGATCGGCGTGCCGCTGCTCGTGCTGGTGGTGCTCGCGGCGCTCGCGCTCAAGCTCTGGGGGATGGTCGCGGTGTTTTACGCCCTCGGCGATTTTCTGCTCACCCGCGTGTTCCGGCGCCGGATGCGCCCGGCGAGCGCAGCGACCCTCGGCCTGCTGCTGCTCGGCCTGGTCAAATTCGTCCCCTATTTAGGGGTGTGGGCCTGGACGATCGCGTCCCTGATCGGCGTCGGCGCCACCCTCGCGACGAAGTTCGGCAGCCGCGCGCCCTGGTTTCAAGGGGCTTGAGGCGGCACCCCCGGCATTTCGCCCGGGCCTCGGAAAGCGGATCGGAGTAGAATTGGCGGCACGAGGAGCCGTACAGCGCCTAAAGTCCGCATTTTGGAGGTTGGGCCATTTCGTCGAAGGAGACCGACATGAAGAGACGTCAATTCGGGATCACGCTATGCCTCACCGGCCTGGCGCTCTCGGTCGCCGCGGGCGCCCAGGAGATCCGGGTCAACTCGACCGGCGACATCAAGCAGCGCACCCCAGCGGCCGCGTTTTCGAACGACGGCGGCTTCCTGGTCACCTGGGTCAACGAGCGCGACGGCCTGGTCGCCCGCTCGTTCGGCCCGAACGGACAGCCCCGTGCTCTCGATCGCGTCCTGGTGCCGAACGTCAACCTGCCGTCGGTCCCCGGCGAAGGGGACGTCAAGGCCCAGCGCGAGCCCGCGATCGCGGCCCTGCCGAACGGCAACTTCCTGGTCGCCTGGAGCGAGGAGTCGGCGCACCTCAAGTCGGACATCTTCTACGAGAAGCGCACGGTGCTCGACAAAGAGATCTTCGCGCAGCGCTTCGACCGGGCCGGCAACGCCCAGGGCGCCAAGTTCAAGGTCAACGAGAGCGCGGCCGACCTTCAGGAACGGCCGAAGATCGTGGTGTTCAACCGCCAAGTGGCGATCGCCTGGTCGACCAACGACGGCAACACCCCGGTGAAGGCGAACGAGGGGATCTTCGTGCGCCGCTATGACTTCCAGGGCAACGCGCTCGGCGCGGAGACCCGGGTCGGCGCGCCGGGCACTTTCGGCTACAACCCGGCGGTGGTGGCCGATTCGGCGGGCGGTTTCGCGGTCGCCTGGGACGGTCCGGACGCCGACGGGCGCGGTGCCTTCGCCCGCTTCTACAACGAGAACGGCGCGCCGCGCGGCGCCGCGGTGCAGCTCAACACGACGACGCTCGGAGCCCAAGGGCGGCCCTCGCTCGCGCAGTTGGCCGACGGCTCGTTCCTGGCGCTCTGGCAGGGCCAGTTCGAAACCCCGCTCAAGAGCAGGATCTACAGCCAGACGGTCAACCGGGCCGGTCAAACCTTGAGCGTTCAGCGCCAGGTGAGCGACGGCGCCATGCCCTGGCACCTGTCGCCGATCGCCCTCGTGCGGCCGGGCAAGAGCCCGTCGGCCACCTGGGTCGAGTGGACCCCGGCGTTCCCGAACGGAGTCTTCAGCGTCGATCTGGCGGGCGGTGCGCCGGCCGGCGCGAAAGCGAAGCTCAGCGAGCGCCAGATCGGTGCGGCCTATGAGCTCTCGGCGGCGACCAACGCGCGCGGCGAGCTGCTGCTGGTTTGGGAAGGCTTCAACGGCGGCGACAAGCCGGGCATCACGGCGAAGGTTTTGCGCGTCCCGTAGGGCGCCCGCGCTCGAACGACCCGGTAGGGGGCGGATGGTACCGATGCACGACGCCCCCTGCCGCTTCTTCCTGCTGGCGATTTGTCTGTCGTCGGCGTTCGCCTGCCCCTCCCCTTCTTCCTCCCGTCCGAACGACCGGTCGGCCTCGGCCGCCGGATCGGACGTGCGCCCCGCCGGAGGGCGGTTTCCGCGGGCGAGCCGAAATGCCGCCCCCTCCCGGGCCCTGCCGCAAACCGCGGTGACGCGCGAAGAGATGATCCTGGCGTTCAACGCGGAGCGGACCCGCGCGGGGGTCTCGCCTCTGCGCGCCGACCCGGCGCTCGAACAGGTGGCCCAGGAGCGGGCCGACGCGATCGCCCGGAAAGGCGGACTGCCGAGCGAGGCCGAAGCCCCCCGGCTGCTCGGCGCGGTGCAGCGCCGTCTGGTTCAAGCGGGCTACACGGCTCACGGCTGGGTGGAGAGCATCGTGGCGAGCGACGGCGATCCGGGCCAGGTGATCGCCTACTGGCGCGGCGACCCGAGCTTTGCGGACATGCTGCGCGCCGACTATTCCGACCTCGGGCTCGGGGTGGCGAAGATCGGCGATACGCCGCTCTATCTGATGATCGTCGCCTGGCCGGAGCAGGAGATCTACTCCCGCGAGGTGCGCGGCCTCGGCGATCTCGCCGCCGTCCGGGCCGAGATGCTCGCCGGGGTGAACCGCCTGCGTGCCGAGGCGGGGGTACCGCCACTGGTCGAAAACGACCGGCTCGACGCGGCGGCCCAGGACCACGCCGAGGACATGCTTTCCCGCGGCTACTACGACCACAAGTCGCCCGAAGGAAAACAGGTGGGCGACCGCCTGGCGGCGGAGGGCTATTCGTGGCGCCTGGCGGCGGAAAACCTCGCGGCCGGGCACGTCACGGTCGCCTCGGTGCTCGACGCCTGGATGCAGAGCTCCGGCCATCGCGCGAACCTGCTGCGGCCCAACGTCACCGATTTCGGCTTCGGGCTCGCCGTCGGCCCGTTCGACAGCCGCTATCGGGTGCTCTGGGTCCAGACCTTCGCCGCGCCCCTGCCCAGTTCGTCGCGGTAAGGGAGGTTTGGAGCGACCCATCGAAGGGGCTCACGGTCCGGCCAACCGGGCTATCATCTAGCCGTGAGCGATCGAGACACCCATCAGCGGCGGGCGATCCGCAACGCGTTCCGCGAAGCCGGCCGGCCCTTGTCGCCGGTCGAGGTGCTCGCCGCCGCCTCGGTGGACGTGCCGAATCTGGGCACCGCGACGATCTACCGAACGGTCAAGTCGCTGGTCGAAGCGGGCTGGCTGATCCCCGTCGCCCTGCCCGGCGAGCCGCCGCGCTACGAGCTGGCCGGCAAGGATCACCATCACCACTTCCACTGCCGGGCCTGCGGCAAGCTGTTCGAGCTGGAGGGCTGTCCGGAAGGGTTGCGGCAGTTGACGCCGCCCGGCTTCCACTTGGACGCGCACGAGGTGGTCCTCTACGGCCAGTGCGCCGAGTGCGCCTGAAGCCGAGGTTTCAAGCCCTCGCCCGATCCGTCCGACCCCCGAAATGCGGCTCGAATCCTCGATCGCGGCGCTCTGCTTCGCGCTGATCGTGTTCGCCGCGGGAGCGCACGCGGTCGTTCCCTGGCGGCTGCGGCGCACCGCCCCGGAAACGCGCCACTCCTGGGCGCTCGCAGCGGCCCTGCTGCTGGCGCTCGCGGCCCTGGCCTTCCTCACGCTGGTCGGTCGCTCGGAAGACGCGGCGCTCGCGAGCGGCCTCGTGCCCTTTTCCGCCAGCCGGCTGAGCCTCGCCTTCGGAACCACCGCCGCCGCGCTCTGCCTCGCGGATCTCCTGCTCCTGTTCGCCTGGCGCCGCCTGGAAGATCGCGCCTGGCCGCTCCTCGCCCTCTTCGGAGCCGTCGTGATCGTCACCCAGGCCTTCACCCTCGCCGCCCTCGCCGGAGGAGACGGCAAAGCATCGTTGCCCCCCCTGGCCCTCCGCGCCGCGGTGCTCGCCGCCCTGGCGCTCGCCGCCAGCGAAGCCATCACCTCGAAAGCCCCCCGCCTCGCCCCCTTCGCCAGCCTCGCCGGCCTCGGCCTCCCGCTGTTCGCCTTCACCCTGCCGCAGCCTGTGCGCGAGCCGTTTCTCGCCGCCGGAGGCCTCGCGTTCCTCGGAGCGGCGGCCGCCCTCCTGTTCGCCACTCGCTTTTCCCTCCAGCCCCACCGACGCCGCGCCCTCGCCCTCGCCGGCCTGATCCTCGCGGGATTTGCCTGGGCCAAGGCGGTCAACATCGCCGGGGCGTTGGCCGAGCAACTGCCGGCGGTGGAGGGACGGGAGGGGGAGTAGGTGGCGGATGCCCGGGTGCCGCGGTTCGGCGTCGTCTGAAGGCGATTCAGTCCTGGGTTGATTGGGCCGGTGCCTGACTTCCGGTGAGTATTCCGCTAAGATCACAAAGCTCGCTTAGGCGCGGGAGGCAACAGAAATGACACTCCCAAATCATCTCCAAGTGCGTTTCAGGGGCGACGGGATTTCTCCTGCCCGGATTGCTGCAAGCGAGCTGTCACAGCTAGTTAAGAAGGTGGAGGAGTATGTAACGCAGCGGGTTTCCACCTGCCGACCCGATCTCGCGAAGGATGAGATCATCGTATCCCTCAACTCCGTACAGGACTTGAGCGCCGGGTATGGCTTCGTCTCTTCGGTGCCGGATGCCGCTTCAGAAGCGTTTTTCGTTCTTGGCCGCGCCATCGAGGACCAGGATTTCTTAGGCCTTGGAAAGTCTTCGAGGGAGTTGGTCAAGACCATATCGTCCATTTCCCGTAGGCACTCTTGTGAAGCGGACTTGACGACGCCACTAGCGAATAAGGACTTCAAGGCAACGATTACTCAAGATACGAAGTTTGGCTCTTCCACCCGAATTGAAAGCGAGACCTCAATCTTTGGCTATCTGGAGAGGATTGGCGGAGCCAAGCCGCGGTTTACTCTCAGAGTTTCTGAAGCCGAGACCATTCATGGAGAGATCAGCGAAGCTGACGCCAAGGCTCTTGGTCCTAGATTGTATTCCTGGGTGGGCCTTTCCGGCGTTGCAAAGTGGGATCCTGTTTCCGGAGAGACGGTTGACTTTAAGGCAACCTCCATTCTTCCCTACAAAGACTCAAAGCTAGGCGACGCAATAAGTCGTCTCGGCGAGTCCATTGGCAGGTATTGGGACAAAGAGGCCGATGTTGACCGCGTGCTAGCCGCCGGTCGCGAGAGCCAAGATTTATGAGCCTGGCTTTTCTGGACACCCAGATTTTGGTCTGGGGAATCAAAAAGGAATGCACGGCGGGACAAGAAGAAATGATTGAGAGGGCCGAATATTTCCTGAAACGTCTAGGTGAAACTGGCGATAAAGTCGCCGTTTCGGCGGTAGTCTTCGGGGAGATGCTTCTCAGGGTGCCGATTGCCGAACACCAAAGAGCGTGGAACGAATTTACTCGTGACTTTATCGTGATCCCCTATGATGGCCCGGCCGCCCTTGCCGCGGCTAGGATTGGCGATCCCGGAGAGATGACGAAACGATAGCTGCCGTATTAAGCGACCCCGCAAAAAGCAAGGCAGCGATCAAGGCGGACTGCCAGATCGTCGGGACAGCTCTCAGCCGCGGCGCATCCGTTTTGTACTCCGAGGACGAAGGCTTACGTAACCTCGCCAAGGGCTTCGTTGAAGCGAGGCCGATGTTCGGAAAGCCGAACAGCCAGGTCTAGGTCCGGACGTTCGTGTGGCGTCATCTCGAGCGCGGACGAGGGGTGGGGTGGAGTGAGGGATGGGGGCGGTTTGAAGTAGAGTTTCTCTCCATGAGCGACAGGGATACGAACGCGGTCCTCGCGGTGGTGAGGCGGGCGGTGGATGCGGCGCCGGGCAACAAGCGCGACCTGGAGACGGCGATGGGGATCGGCCATGGCCGGATCAACGATCTGTTCGATGGCCGGCTCGAACTGCGAGCGCGTCATGTGACCGGTCTCGCGCGCTATCTCAAAGTGCCGGCGTCCGACTTCTTCCGCGTGGCGCTCGCCGAGGCGGAGCGGGTGGCGCCCGGCTGGAAGAGTGGATCGATCCGAATCCCCCGCCACCGTTCCAGCGCAAGGAAGCCGCACAGCCGGCCGCAGCCGACGATTTGCGCCGGATGATCCGGGAAGAGCTCGCAGCAGCGCTCGCCGCTCTGAAATAGGGACTGCGGCGTCCGAATCGCGCGGGACGCGCCCGCAGAGCCCGAAATGTCCCGACGGCTGACGATTCCTACCGTATAGCGGCCATCCAGTCCTGAACGTCGCGATCGGTCGCAGGAAGCGGCTATCCGTCCCA
>DATMZU010000472.1:0-4561 GCA_035607435.1 Thermoanaerobaculia bacterium
GCCGTCCGGCCAATAGCTCTCGGGACCATCGAGGATCGACCTCCTCGCCGCCGAACAGAACCTCGCGGAGCGTTGCGAAGGAGCTCGGCTCCTCGCGGACGATCTGCTGAAAAAGCGCGGTCGTGAGGAACGTCGTCGTGATCCCTTCGCGGCGCAAGACTTCGGCGAAGTCCCGTGGCGAGAGGGCGACCTCCTTGTCGATGATGACGAAGCTGCCGCCGTTGGCCAGCGCCCCCCAGATCTCGAACGTCGCGGCGTCGAAAGAGGAATTCGCAACCTGTGCGATTCGGTCGGTCTCCGTGAGCGTTACGTAGTTCGTGTCGCGGACCAGTCGCACGATCGCGCGATGAGGCACCGCTACGCCCTTCGGCATACCGGTCGACCCCGAGGTGTAGATGACGTAGGCGAGGCTCTCTGGGGTGGCGCCGGAAAGGACGGTTCCGCCTCGACCCTCCCCCGTCTCCCGGTCCAACGACAAGGTTTTCCAATTTCCGTCCGGGACATCCGCAAGTCGCGCCCGATGGGAGACCACCAGGGGCGATCCGGCATCTTCCAGCATCAGCGCGAGGCGCTCGCGAGGGTATGACGGATCGAGGGGCAGATAAGCGCCCCCCGCTTTGAGGATGCCGACCATCGCCACGACCAGGTCGATCGAACGGTCCATGAGCAGGCCCACCAACACCTCGGGGCCGACTCCCAGGTCGCGGAGCCTCCGGGCCAGCCCGGCCGCCTGCTCGTCGAGCTCGCCGTAAGTCAGCGATCGGTCGCCGCAGGCGACCGCCTGCCGGCCAGGAGTCCGACGAGCCTGGGTCTCGAAAAGCTCATGGATGCAGGAATCGCCGGGATATTCCGTCGCCGTGGCGTTCCAATCCACCACGGCCTGCCGCAGCTCGCTTGCCGTGAGTATCGGCAGCTCCGAGATGGGCCTTCCGGGATCGGCGGCGACGGCTCTCAGAAGCACGTCAAGATGCCCGAGCATGCGCAAGGCGGTGGCGTTTTCGTAGAGATCGGAGCTGTGTTCGATCTCGAGCAGCAGCTGATGTTCCTGTTCGAGGCAGCTCAGCGTCAAATCGAATTTAGAGATCGGGACCTCGATCTCGAACGGCCCGAGCTCGAGTCCTCCGAAGCCGACGTCCGCCCGCGGCCGGTTGACCAGCGTGAAGGCAACCCGGAAAAACGGCGTCTGCCCGGACCGCCGCTCCGGCTGAAGCTCTTCGACCAGACGATCAAACGGCAGCTCGTCATGGGCATAGGCGTCGAGCGCCCGATCGCGCACTCGATCCAGGAGATCGATGAAGGTGGGCTCTCTGGTCAGGTCGTTGCGTAAGACCAAGGTATTGACGAAAAATCCAATCAGACCTTGAACTTCCGGATGGTCGCGGCCCGCGATCGGGGTCCCGATCAGAATGTCCTCCTGGCCGGTATAGCGGTTGAGCAGAACGTTCCAGCCCGCGAGGAACAACATGAAAGGCGTGGCGAGCTGACGTTGTCCCAGTTGCCGCAGGTCGGCATAGACGCCCCCATCGAAAGGGATCGCCACGGTGCCGCCACGCAAGCTGGGCAATTCGGGACGTGGCCGATCGGTCGGTAGCTCCAGCTGGGGCAGGGGCTCGGCGAGCTGGCGGCGCCAGAAATCGATGTGCCGATCGAGGACGTCCCCGGTCAGCCAGCGGTGCTGCCAGGCGGCGTAGTCGCCGTATTGGATCGGCAACTCCGGCAGCCGCGGCTCTTCTCCGGCGCGGAAGGACTCGTACAGGGTTACGAGCTCACGCACGAAAATCTCCATCGACCAACCATCTGAGATGATGTGATGCATCGACAGGGCGACGATGTGTTCCCTGCGGGCTAGCCGAAGCGTGAGAATTCGCAGCAGCGGGCCGGTTTGGAGGTCGAAGGTCCAGTGCACCATCTCCCGGACCCGACGTCGGGCCTCGACCTCCCGATCCGCTTCGGGAATGCGGCTGAGATCGAGACACGGACACTCCACGGGGGCCGGATCGGCCACGATCTGGACCAGCGCACCGTCCAGGTTGTCGAAGGTCGTACGCAACGACTCGTGACGCCGGCTCAGCCGGGCGATCGCCCATCTCAGGGATTCGAGGTCCAAATCGCCGGCCAGCCGCAAGGCATACGGGATGTGGTAAACCATTTCGCCTTGGTTCACCTGATGAAGAATCCACAACCGGCGCTGTTGCAGCGAGACCGGCAGCGGTTTCTTCCGCTCGGCTCGGGGGATCGCGCCGGCTCCCATCTCGAGATCCCGCCAGCGTTCGGCCTCAACAGCCCGAGCGAGGCTCGACACCGTTCGGGCGCTGAAAACGAAGCCCAGCGAGAGGCGGGTTCCGAAGGCCGAACGGATGCGGGAGACGAGACGCATGGCGAGCAGAGAGTGTCCGCCGAGCTCGAAGAAGTCGTCGTCCACCCCCACGCGAGAAACGCCGAGCAGCTCACCCCAGATCCCGGAGAGCAGCTCTTCGACCGGCGTCCGAGGCGCGATGAAAGCCCTCCGTGGAGCGGTCTCCACCTCCCGGGCCAACAAGAGACCTCGATCCACCTTGCCGTTTTCCGTCAAGGGGAGGAAACCGATCTGGCCGATCTGGGCGGGGATCATGTACGCCGGGAGATGAAGGGTCAAAAAAGAGGCCAGCGCTGCTATATCCACCGCTTCGCCGGACGGAACCACGAAAGCGAGGAGCCGGCGATCCAACCCGGAGCCCGCCACGACCACGGCCGCCTCACGGACGTGCGGATGGCGACGAAGAACCGCCTCGACCTCTTGGAGCTCGATCCGGTAGCCGTGAATCTTTACTTGGTGGTCGGTTCGTCCGAGATATACGAGGTTTCCGTCCGGCCCAAGGCGGCCGAGATCGCCACTGACGTAGACCCGCTTTCCCGGTTCGTCCGAGAAGGGATCGGGAACGAAGCGCTCGGCCGTCAGATCCGGCCGGGCGAGATAGCCGCGACCGATCCCCGCGCCACCGATCCAAATCTCGCCTTGGACGCCGCGGGGCACCGGATTCCACCACCCGTCGACCAGGTAGAGGCGCGTATTGGCAATCGGACGACCAATGGGAACCGCTCCGGCGCTCAGCGCTCCCATGAGGGGGACCTCGTAAGTACAGCAACCGACGACGGTCTCCGTAGGGCCGTACTCGTTGATCACGCGCGTGGCCGGCGCTGCGGCGCGCAAGGCGGCGAAACTCTCGGTGAAAAGGGCTTCACCCCCCACCACCAACGTGCGCACTTTTCCCTCGAACGCCACCCCCAGGCCCTGTTCCACCAGCGAAAGGTGTGCCGGCGTCAGCTTCACCATGCCGAAGTCCATCCCCTGGCGCAGGACCTCCAGAAGGCCGTCAACGCCGGACGCCTCGTCCACTAGGACGACCGCGCCGCCGGCAACCAACGGACCCAAAAGGCTGGTCACCGTGAGGTCGAAACCGAGGGGCGAGTGAACCGGAGACCCCTGCCCACCTCCCGCTCGGTAGGCCTGGGTGGCCCAAAGCAGGTAGTTGCGCAGTCCGCCGTGGGAGACCATCACCCCTTTGGGTCGGCCGGTGGAACCCGAGGTGTAGATCACGTAGGCCAGATTCTCCAAGGCCACCGCGGCATCCACCGGTTCGGCGCTCTCGACCGCGATTCGCTCCCAATCGCGGTCGAGGCAGACCAACCGCTCCTCAGGTACCGGCAGGCGTTCGAGAGCCTCCGCCGTGGTGAGAACCACCGCAGGACGCGCCTCCGCGAGGATCATTTCGAGTCGCTCGCGAGGATGGCCGAGGTCCAGGGGGAGGTATGCCCCTCCGGCCTTGAGGACTCCCAGGAGGCCGACAACCATCGCGACGGATCTCTCGACGGCGAGGCCGACGAGGACGTCGGGCGCAACGCCGGACCGGCGCAGAAAACGTGCGAGTTGATTGCTGCGCCGGTCAAGCTCCGAGTAGGTCAGGCTCGCCCCTCCCGTCACCACGGCCGTGTTCTCGGCCGTAGCGCGCGCCTGCTGCTCGAACCACCGGTGGACCGGCCATCTCTCCTTATCCTCGCTACGGGTATCGTTCCACTCGCGAAGCAGCTTCAGGCACTCCTCGGGGCCTACCATCGACAAGGAGCCGATCGGTGCCTCGGGCGCCGCCATCAGAGAGGAGAGGAAGGTGGCGAAACGTTCGGCCAGGAGCTCCGCCTCGTCGCGATTCAGGGCCGCTTCGTTGTAGCCGATCTCGGCACTCAGAGCGCCCGCGGAATGGCGGCAGACGAGTGCCGCGGTAAAGCGTTCTCCTCCGCTGGCGACCTGTCCGAGGCTCCACACCGTGCCGCCCATTCGCCACGGCGCCGGCTCCTCCCAGAACTCGAAGGAGAAAGGGAAATACCCCCGCCCTTCCCGCCCCCCGAGAAGCGGCTCCCAACTGAACGATTCCTCGATTCGCAGCGCCTCGGCCGTGCCGGTTTCGACCGCAGCGAGAAGGTCGAAAAATGACATTTCCGCAGCCGGTCGGGAGCGGATCGGCAAAGCCTTGGAGAGCGGGCCGACGGCATCCCGTAGCTCGTCGTACCTTCGCCCGTCGGTCGA
>DATMZU010000475.1:0-5734 GCA_035607435.1 Thermoanaerobaculia bacterium
CCCCGAGAATCTGGTCGAGCTGGGTCTGGTGCGCAAGGGCGAACGGGTCAAGGTGCTCGGCGACGGCGAAATCGGCAAGGCGCTCAAGGTGACCGCTCACAAGTTCAGCAAGTCGGCCCGGGCCAAGATCGAGGCGGCGGGCGGGAGCTGCGAGGAGCTGCGGTGATCGACAGTTTCCGTAATATTTTCGCGATTCCGGAACTCCGCAAAAGGGTCCTGTTCACGTTCGGGCTGCTCGCGGTCTACCGGATCGGTTGCCACATCCCGACACCCGGGGTGGATCCGAATGCGTTGATCGAGCTCATGGCGCAGATGCAGAACAGCTTCCTGGGCTTCTTCAACACGTTCACGGGCGGCAGCCTCGGCAAGTTCACGGTCTTCGCGCTCGGGATCATGCCGTACATCACGGCGTCGATCATCCTGCAGCTGCTGACCGTGGTCTGGCCCTACCTCGAGAAGTTGTCCAAAGAGGGCGAGCTGGGACGGCGCAAGATCACCCAGTACACCCGCTACGGCGCGATGATCATCGCGGTGATCCAGTCGCTCGGCATCTCGACTTGGCTGCAGGCGCAGGTCACCTCGGGCCAGGCGCCCGTGGTGCCGCATCCGGGCTGGGGTTTCCGCTTGTTCACGGTGCTCACGCTCACGACCGGCACGGCGTTCATCATGTGGCTCGGCGAGCAGATCAGCGAGCGCGGCATCGGCAACGGAATTTCGTTGATCATCTTCGCCGGCATCGTGGTCGGCTTGGTTCCCGCGATCGGCAACTCGATCCAGGGGATCAAGAACGAGACGCTGTCGGTGTTCGGCATGATCATCCTGCTCGCCTTCATGCTGGTGGTCGTCGCCTTCATCGTCTACATGGAAAGGGCGCAACGGCGCATCCCGGTCCAGTACGCGAAGCGCGTGGTCGGACGAAAAGTCTACGGCGGGCAGAGCACCTATCTGCCGCTGCGGGTGAACACCGGCGGCGTCATCCCGGTCATCTTCGCGAGCTCCGTGGTGATGATCCCGACGACCATCGCCCAGTTCGTCAAGAACGAGTGGGTCCTGAAGATGGTGAGCTACATCTCGTATGGCGCTCCCCTCTACTACCTGCTCCAGATCGTGACGATCGTGTTCTTTGCCTACTTCTACGTCTCGATCATCTTCAACCCCGCCGATCTTTCCGAAAACATGCGGAAATACGGCGGCTTCGTCCCGGGCATCCGTCCGGGCAAGCGGACCGCTGAGTACATCGATCGGATTCTCACGCGGTTGACCCTGGTGGGAGCGCTCTATCTCGCCGCGGTGACGGTGCTGCCGGAATTCCTGCTCACCGGCATTCACGTGCAGCAGATCCCGTTCGTGGGCAGCGCTCTCGACGGGGTTTTGCCGAACTGGTTCACCAACGGCATGGGGATCAACTTCTACTTCGGGGGCACTTCGCTGCTCATCGTCGTCGGCGTCGCGATGGACACGGTCCAGCAGATCGAAAGCCAGCTCGTGATGCGCAACTACGAAGGCTTCATGAAGCGGGGAAGGATTCGTGGGCGAAGGGGATGACCATCGCGCCCGTTTGCGGGTGATCCTTTTAGGACCTCCGGGCTCAGGCAAGGGAACCCAGGGGGAGGTTCTTTCCAAGATGTATGGCGTACCGCAGATCTCGACCGGAGACATGTTGAGGAGCGCGATCGCCGCCGGGTCGGATCTCGGGCGCAAGGTGAAGGACATCACCAGCTCGGGTGCTCTGGTGGACGACGCCACGATGCTCGAGGTCGTGACCGAGCGGTTGGGGGAAGCCGATACCGCGCGCGGCTTCCTGCTCGACGGCTATCCGCGGACTTTGCCGCAGGCGCGGTCGCTGGATTCCATCCTGGGGAATGGCGGAATCGGCGGCATCGATCACGTTCTCCTGGTCGAAGTTCCGGAAGAGGAGCTGGTGCGGCGAATGGTGGCGCGCGGCCGGGTGGACGACACGCCCGAGGTGGCGCGTGACCGTCAGCGCATCTACCGGGAGACGACCGAGCCGCTGGTCGAGTACTACGGCGAGCGAGGGCTGGTGCGGCGGATCTCCGGGTTCCAGCCGATCCCGGACGTGACGCGGCAGATGATCGCGGCGCTCGACGGGGTGGAGGGGGCGGAATGACCGTCCTCAAGACGCCGGGCGAGATCGAGTTGATGGATCAGGCGAACCGGATCGTGCATGACGTGCTCGATCAGCTCGCCGAGCGGGTGGTGCCGGGGGCGATGACCGCCGACCTCGACCGATTTGCCGAGCAGTTCATTCGCTCGCGCGGCGGGGTGCCGGCGTTTCTGCACTACCGGGGCTATCCGGCGACGCTCTGCATCGCCAAGAACGACGTGATCGTTCACGGCATCCCGAACGAGCTGCCCCTGGTCGCGGGCGACATCGTCGGGATCGATTGCGGGGTGCAGTACAAGGGTTATTTCGGCGACGCGGCGCGAACCTTCGCGGTGGGGCCGGTCTCGGCGGAGGCGGAGCGCCTGCTCGCCGTGACCAGGAAGTCGCTGCTGCTCGGAATCGAGCAGGTGCGGCCGGGCGGTCGGCTTTCCGACATCAGCCACGCGGTGCAGGCGCACGCCGAGCGCAACGGTTACTCGGTGGTGCGGGAGTTTTCGGGGCATGGTATCGGGACGGCGCTGCACGAGGATCCGCAGGTGCCGAACTACGGCAAGCCGGGCAAAGGGCCGAAGCTCAAGCCCGGCATGGTGCTGGCGATCGAGCCGATGATCAACGCCGGAAGCGCCGGCGTAAGAATGGACGCGGATGGCTGGACCGCGCGGACCGAAGATGGGTCGCTGTCGGCTCATTTCGAGTTCTCGGTCGCGGTGACGCCTTTCGGCTATCGGGTTTTGGGCGCAAGCCCGGCCTAGGGCTGAGACGAGCGGGAGCGAAATTTGTCGAAGAAAGAAGAAGCGATCGAGGTCGAGGCGGTGGTCGTCGAACCGCTGCCGAACGCGATGTTTCGCGTCGAGCTCGAAAACAAGCACCAGGTTCTGGCGCACATTTCGGGCAAAATGCGCAAGCATTTCATCCGGATTTTGCCCGGCGATCGAGTTCTGGTCGAGCTCTCGCCGTACGACTTGAACCGCGGTCGAATCGTGTACCGCTTGAAGTAGGCGCGGACGAAGGAGTGGGTGATGAAAGTACGGACGTCGGTCAAACGGATCTGCCCGAAGTGCAAGGTCGTCCGCCGCAAGGGCGTAGTGCGGGTGATCTGCGAGAACGCGAAACACAAGCAGCGCCAGGGATAGGTCAGGATAGGAACGAGCTATGGCACGCATCGCAGGAGTAGACCTGCCCCAAAACAAGCAGGTTTGGATCGGCTTGACCTACATCTACGGCATCGGCCGTACGCGCTCGAAGAGCATTCTCACCGAGGCGCAGGTCCCCGAGGTCACTCGGGTCAAGGATCTGACCGAGGACGAGGCACGCCGGATCCGTAAGGTGATCACGGACGAGGGGCGCGTCGAGGGTGATCTGCGCAAGGAGATCAGCCAGAACATCAAGCGGCTGATGGAGATCGGCTGTTACCGTGGGGTCCGCCACCGCAAGAACCTACCGGTTCGCGGGCAGCGGACCTCGACCAACGCGCGCACTCGCAAGGGTCCGCGGCGTGGCGCGGTCGCCGGCAAGAAGAAAGCGACGAAGAAGTAAGGGAAGTAAGGACCGAGCGCTTTCCGCTCCTTCCAAGGAGGAGCGGGTGTGCCCCCAGGGAGAATCATGGCGAAGGCAGCAGCTCCGAAGAAGGATCGCAAGGCGGGCAAGAAGAAGGAACGGCGCAACGTGCCCCACGGCGTGGTGCACATTCAGGCCACCTTCAACAACACGATCGTGTCGATCTCCGACCCGGAAGGACATGTCCTTTCCTGGTCGTCGGCCGGACGCATCGGTTTCAAAGGCTCGCGCAAAGGCACGCCGTTCGCGGCGCAGGTCGCTGCGCAGAGCGCCGGCAACAGCGCCAAGGACTCGGGAGTCCGCACGGTCGACGTGCTGGTCAAGGGTCCGGGAGCCGGCCGCGAATCGGCGGTCCGTGCGCTCCAGGCTTCCGGTATCGAGGTCAAGTCGATCAAGGACGTGACCCCGATTCCGCACAACGGCTGCCGGCCGCGCAAGCGCCGCCGCGTCTAAGGCGCGCCAGAGGACCGGCGGGTGAACCTCGGGCGTTCCGGGGTGCCCGCCCTCGTCTTCCTCAGATGAATTCCTCGTAGCGTCGAGGAGAGGACGTCAGGAGAAAACAACGTGGCAAGATATTGCGGACCCGTTTGCCGGCTGTGCCGTCGCGAGCGGATCAAGCTGTTCCTCAAAGGTGACCGCTGCTTCAAGGAAAAGTGCGCCATCGAGCGCCGGGCCTATCCGCCGGGCCAGCACGGCAATCGCCGCGGCCGTCGGATCCAGGGCTACGGCTTGCAGCTGCGCGAGAAGCAGAAGGTCAAGCGCATCTACGGCGTGTTGGAGAGCCAGTTCCGCACGTATTTCGAGGAGGCCGATCGCCGCAAGGGAATCACCGGCGAAAACCTCCTGATCATGCTGGAGCGGCGTCTCGACAACGTGATCTTCAGCCTTGGCTTCGCCGGATCGCGCGCCCAGGCGCGGCAGTTGGTTCGGCACGGCCACGTCCTGATCGACGGCCGTAAAGTCTCGGTGCCTTCCTACCAGGTGAAAGCCAGCCAGGCGGTCACGGTCAAGGAGGCGAGCAAGAAGAATCCGCTGGTCCGCTCGAGCGTCGAAACCGCCCGCGGCCGCGGTATTCCGGAGTGGCTGGAGCTGGACGCCGACAACGTGTCGGGCAAAGTCACGCGCCTTCCTGCGCGCGAAGACATCAAACTGCCGATCCAGGAGCAGTTGATCGTCGAGCTGTACAGCCGCTAAACCGGTCGGCCACTACGCGAAGGAGCCTGCGAGTATGCTTTGGAAGGGTTTTCAGCGCCCACGGCGCGTCGAAATAGAAAAAGAAACACTGACGGCGAGCTACGGCAAGTTCACTGCCCAGCCGTTCGAGCGCGGTTTTGCCACCACGATGGGCAACGCGCTGCGCCGTTGTCTGCTCTCCTCGATCGAGGGAGCGGCGATCACCGCGGTCCACATCGAAGGCGTGCTCCACGAGTTCTCCTCGGTGCCGGGTGTGGTCGAAGACGTCACCGACATCATCCTGAACTTGAAGCAGGTGCCGATCCGGCTCCACAGCGAAGACGCCAAGGTTCTGGCGATCGACGTCGCGGGTCCCGGCAAGGTGACCGCCAAGCACATGGCCGATGATCCGCAGATCGAGATCATCGATCCGAACATCCACATCGCGACTTTGAACGAAGAGGCGCGTTTCAAGCTGCAGGTCAAGATCGAGCGTGGCCGCGGCTACGTCTCGGCGGACCGCAACTTCGACGAGTCGCTCGGTATCGGCTGGATTCCCGTCGACTCGGCGCACAGCCCGGTCCGGCGCGTGAACTTCCGGGTCGGCGCGGCGCGTCTCGGCCAGACCACCGACTACGAGAAGCTGGTGCTCGAAGTCTGGACCAACGGCACGGTCGCTCCGGAAGAGGCGGTGTCGCTCGCGGCGCTCCTGCTCAAGGAGCATCTCGGGACCTACATCCAGACCGAAGAGAGCCTGCGCGAAATCGGCGGCGAGGGCGGTCGGGAAGATCCGGCCGGTCTCGAACAGATTCTCGCCAAGACGATCGACGAGCTCGATCTCTCGGTGCGCTCGGCCAACTCGCTCAAGAACGCCAACAT
>DATMZU010000476.1:0-6551 GCA_035607435.1 Thermoanaerobaculia bacterium
GCGCAAGTCGTAGCAAGTCGCCGTCACCACCGTCTCGGTCGGCCCGTAGCCGTTGTAGACGACCGGCGGATCGTCCCTCTCCGCGAGCCGCAGCCGGAACCGCTCGGCCGCCGCGGGAGTCATCGCCTCGCCCCCCGTCACCAAGTTCCGTAAATCTTTCGGCAGTGGAGCGTCCGACCAGCTCCACTCGGTCCAGACGGCGGTCGGCAGGTTCGCGTTTGTAATCCCCCACTTCGTCATCCAGGCCGAAAGCTCCAGCGGCGGAGGAAGATCAGGACCTCTGACCACCAGCGTCCCGCCGGAAGCCAACGCCACGCCGACCTGCTCCATCGAAACGTCGAAGCTCGCCGAGGCGAACTGCACCACCCGATCGGTCGAGTCCATCCGGTAGAAACCGGCCGCCGCCGCGAAGTGCCCGGCGGCATGCCTGTGGCTGATCGCAACGCCCTTGGGCGTACCGGTCGAGCCCGAGGTGTAGATGACGTACGCAAGGTTGTCCGGCAAGGCCGCTTGCGGATCCTCTTCCGGCCCGGAGTCCACCGGCAACCCATTCTCCTTACGGAGAAGCAGCGGCGCGACCGACCCGATCGACCCCGCAAGCTCCGACGGCATCTCCCGCGCGATCAGCACCACCGCCCGTGCATCTTCCAACAGCAGCGCCCGGCGCTCGACCGGCAATTCGGGATCGACCGGCAGATAACAGGCGCCCGCCTTCCAGACCGCATACATCGCAAGCGCCCGATCGACCGACCGTTCGAGCGACACGCCGACCACGCGCTCCGGCCCGGCGCCCAGCCCCGCGAGCCGCCGCGCCAACCGATCGGTGTGCACCACCACCTCGGCCCAGCGAACCCGCCGCCCCGGCTCGTGCTCCGATTCCAAAGCCAACGCATTGGGCCGCTCGCGCGCATGCCGCGCGATGAAGTCGTGGACGAGAACCGGTTCGAGCGCGAGATCCCCTTCCCTCCATTCGACGAGTAGTTGCTGCCGCTCCGCCGGCCCGAGCAGCTCCGCTTCCGCCAACAACCTTTCCGGATGCGCCGCCAGCTCCGCCGCCATCCGCTCGAACCCGGCGAGAAGCCGCGCTCCCGTCGCCGGGTCGAACAGGTCGAGATTCAGCTCCAACTGCGCGGCCAGCCGATCTCCGACCGGCGTCACCACGAGCCCGAGATCGAGCTTCGCCGTGCCGCCGTCCAGCTCTTCAACCGTCGTCACCAGGCCCGGCAGCATCACCGGCGTGGGCAGGTTCTGGAACGCGAAGGAAACCTGATAGATCGGCGGCACGTTCCCGCCCCGGGCGCCGCCCAGCTCGGCGACCAGCCGCTCGAAGGGAAAATCCTGATGCGCGAACGCGCCGACCGACGCTTGGCGCGTGATCGCCAGCAGCGCGCGTAGGGGCGGCCCCCCGTGGCCGCCCGCGGGCTCCGCCGTAATGCGGATGGCTAAGGAGTTGACGAAGAAGCCGATCAATCCTTCGGTCTCCGCCCGATTGCGGTTGGCGATCGGGGTGCCGATCACCAAGTCGGTTCCCGAACCCAGGCGGGCAAGGAGTCCTGCCCAGGCGGCGAAAAGCATCATGAAGGGGGTAGAAGCTTCGACGCTCGCGCGGGCGGCGAGCGCTTGGGACAGCTGGGGCGGCAGTAGGCGCCGGACCTGCCAGGCATAGCGTTTCGGCACGGACGGCCGGGGCCGATCGGCCGGCAGATCGATCGCCTCGGGCGCTCCTCGGAGCCGATCTCGCCACCAGGAAAGCTCGCGTCCGTAGCGCTCTCCCGAGAGCCGGCCTCGCTGCCAGATCGCCCAATCGGCGTATTCGATCGGCAGCTCGGGAAGCTGCGCCGGGCGTCCTTCGACGGCGGCGCCGTAGAGCTCCGCGATCTCGCGCGAGAAGATTGACAGCGACCAGCCGTCGATCGCGATGTGGTGGAAGGTGAAGATCGCGTCGTGAAGATCCGGCCCGCGCCGGAGAAGTATCGCGCGCACGACCGGTCCATGGGCGAGATCGAACGGCCGGCGCCCCTCGGACCGGGCGATGCGCGCGGCTTCTTCGGCGGAAGCTTTTTCGTCGAGCGGCAGATCGATGAACAGCCAGGGCAGCAGGCTCGACGAGGGGGGATCGATCTCCTGCTGCGCGGCATCGCCCGGCTGCGCGTAGCGGGTGCGCAGCGGCTCGTGGCGGGCGGCCACCGCGGCGAGCGCGGCTTCGAGCGCCGAGTCCGAAAGCGGTCCTTCGAGCGTGAGGCGGAAGCCGACGTTATAGGTCGCCTTCCCGGGTTCCAGCCGATCGACGAACCAGAGCCGCTCTTGGGAAAACGACAGGGGGACGTCCGCGGGCCTGGCCGCGCGCTCGATCCGTTCGACGGCTTCCCCCTCGCCGAGCTTTTGTTCCACCCGCGCCGCGATCGAGGCGACCGTCGGCCGCGCGAAAAGCTCGCCGAGGGGCAGCTCGACTCCCAGCACCCGGCGCACCCGCGAAGCGAGTTGGGTCACCAGCAGCGAGTGGCCGCCGAGCGTGAAGAAGTCGTCCTCCACCCCCACCGACGAACGGCCGAGCAGCTCCTGCCAAATCTGCGCGACCTGCTGTTCCGTCTCGGTGCGCGCTGCGATGCCTTCGCCGCCGGTCGTCGGGACCGCCGTCTCGGCAAGCGTGGCGAGAGCGCGCCGATCGACTTTGCCGTTGGCGTTGGCGGGAAGACGCTCCAACCGCACGAACGCTCGCGGCACCATCGCGTCGGACAGGCGGCGACGCAGCGCTTCGATCAGCGCCGAGTCGGGAATCTCGGGGCTCGCGGCCACGAACGCGATCAACCGGGCGCCGCCCGGGCTTGCCTGATGGACCAGCACCGCCGCCTCCCGGACTCCCGCCACGCTCGCGAGCGCGGATTCGATCTCCCCCAGCTCGATGCGCTGGCCGCGGATCTTCACTTGGGTGTCGATCCGGCCGAGGAAATCGATCTCCGGGGCCGCACCGCGGCGGAACCGCGCGAGATCTCCCGTGCGATAGAGCCGCGTACCCGGCGATCCCCACGGATCGGGCCGGAAGCGCTCCGCCGTCTGCGCCGGGTCGCCCCAATAACCGCGGGCGAGCCCCGGGCCGGCGGCCGCCAGCTCCCCCACAGCGCCGGGCGGTGCGAGCCCTTGCCGGCGGTCGAGCAGGTAGACCTGGACGCCATCGATCGGCCGGCCGATCGAGGGATTCGGATCGTCGCTCGCCACGTCGGCCACGGTGGTGACGACCGCGTTCTCGGCCGGGCCGTATTCGTTGATCACCCGGTAGCGCCCGGGGCCGCCGCGATGGAGCCGGTCGCCCCCGACGTGGACGAAGCGCAGGGCGAGGTCCGCGGGCTCCGGCTCGGCGAACGCCGCCTCGGCAAGGGGGGTCGGCAGAAACGCGATCGTCAGCCGCTCCCGCGCGAGCCAGGCGAGCAGCGCGGCGGGCGACAGGCGCAGCTCGTCGGCCGGCACGTGCAGGCTCGCGCCCGAGATCAACGCGGGCCAGATCTCGGCGCCGATCGCGTCGAAGCCGGGGCCCGCCGTCTGCGTGCCACGATCGGCCGGGGTCCAGGCGAAGTAGCGCGCATGCCAGCCGACGAAATGGAGCGCGGCCCGGTGGCCGATCGCGACACCCTTCGGGACACCGGTCGAACCGGAGGTGAAGATCACGTAGGCGAGCTGCTCGGGATGGCGGAGGCGCCGTGGCGCGGGGTCCGTTCGAGGAACCTCCGGCAGGGCATCGAGCGCGAGGACCGGCACCGCTCCCCAACCGTCGCACCAGGCGCCTCGGTGCTCGGAGCGGGTGACGATTCCCGCCGCGCCCGAGGCCTCGATCATCAGCGCGCGGCGCTCCTCCGGATAGGCCGGATCGATCGGCACGTACGCCGCGCCCGCGCGCAACACGCCGAGCAGGGCGACCACCAGCTCGGCCGAGCGATCGAGGCAGACGGCGATCCGCATCTGCTCTTCGGCGCCCTGCCCGAGCCCCGCGAGATGACCGGCCAGCCGATCGGCGCCGGCGAGCAGCTCGGCGTAGGTAAAGCGCCCATCGGCCGCGGAGATCGCGAGCGCGTCCGGGGTGCGGGCGGCCTGCGCCGCCACGTAGTCGTCCAGAAGCCAGTCGCCGGTCTCCCCTGCGGCACGGCTGGGCGCCGCGGGTCCTTCGCCCCGGGAGAGGATCTCCCGCACCTCCATCTCCGACAGCAGCGGCAGCTCCGAGAGGCGGCGCCCGGGGTCCCCCGCGGCCCCTTCGATCAGGCGCGTAAGCCCACCGGCCCAGCGCTCGATCGTCGCGCGATCGAACAGCTCGCTCGAAAAGCGCAGCGAGCCGGCGAGACCGCCGCCGACCTCCGAGACCGCGAGCGACAGGTCGAACGGCGAGCCGGCCGGTTCCACCCGCAGCGATTCGAGCGCGAGACCTCCGAGGTCCACCCGGGTGCCCGCCAACCCCAACGCGAAGCCCCAGAACCCTTCGCCGCCGCGCGCCTTCTCATAGGCGAACATCGCGTCGAAGATCGGCGAACGGCCGGGGTCGCGCTCGGGCTGGATCTCCTCGGCCAAGCGCGAGAACGGATAGGCCTGAAGCGCGAGCGCGTTTTGAATCGTCGGCCGCTGCCGCGCCAGAAGCTCGACGAACGTCGGATCGCCGGAAAAGTCGCCGCGCACCGGCACCGGGTTGATGAAATAGCCCACCTGATCCGCCACCCGCGCGCCGAAGCGGCCGGTGGTCGGCGTGCCGACGATCAGGTCGTCCTGTCCCGAAAGGCGCGAAAGAAACGCCTGGAACGCCGTGAGCAGGGCGGAGAACAGGTTGCTCTTCGCACTCCGCGCGATCCGGCCGAGCGCGCGCACGGCGTCGGGCGAAACCCGCACATCGACCGCGCCGCCCTCCCACGTCACCTTCGCGCGGCGCGGCCGGTCGGCGGGCAGCTCCAAACGGGGAAGATCGGAATGCGGCAGCCCGCCCGCGAGGCTCTGTCGCCAGACCGCCAGCTCGCGCTCCCCCTCCGCGCTCGCGGTCCGCGTCCGCTGCCAGCGGGACCACTCGGCGTACGAGAGCTGCGGCTCGGTTTCCACCGCGGCTTGAAGCGTCTGCCGGTCGCCGCCGCTCGCGTAAGCCGACCCCAGATCGCGCAACAGGACGGCGAGCGACCAGAAATCGGCAACCAGATGATGGGCGGCGAGCCAAAGGACCGTCTCGCCTTCGGCGGAGATCAGACCCGCGCGGCCGAGCGGCCCGCGTTCGAGGTCGAACGGGGCATCGAGCTCGCGCTCCAGCAGGGCCGAGAGCGCCTCGGAGGACTCCGCCACGCCGTGCGAGAAGGCGATGCCCGGCCCGCTTCCGATCCGCTGCTCGGGGGCGCCGTCCGTTCCCTCGCCGAAGGTCGTGCGCAAGGCGGGATGCCGCGCGGCGAGCGCCGCGAACGCCCGTTCCACCGCCAGCGCGGTCGCGGCATCGCAAGGTTCGAGCAGCCGCGCCGCCCCGCACAGATGGTAGGCCCGCGATTCGGGCGCCAGGCGCGACAGGAACCAGAGCGCCTCCTGGCCGAACGACATCGGCGCATGGACGAAGTCCACCCTCGGCGGCGGGTCCACGGTTCTCGTTTCCGCCCGGTCGGTGGACGACGGTACGCGCAAGATGTCGGTCTCGGTGCTCGCTAAAGAGGCTTTACGGCGGACGACGAATCAGAAGCGCAAATCGGACCCCTCACGCCCCACCGCAGGAGTGTAACCGAAGGAGGAAAGGGGGACAGGACTATCCCGCCGCGAGCAGGTCCCGCTTCGCCTCGGGCGAGAGGCTCTTCATCCGCAGCAGCACGCGGGCGATTTTCTCGCTCTGGCCCGGACGCGATTCGGCGGCGAGCACCGCGGCTTCGAGGCCGGCGATGGTCGGCGCTTCGAACAGGCGCTTGAGCGGCAGCTCGACCTGGAAATTCGCCGCCACCTTGGAGGTGATGCGCACCGCGAGCAGCGAATGGCCGCCCAGCTCGAAGAAGCTGTCCTCGATCGCCAGGTCGTCGCCCAGCTCGGGCAGCGCCTCGCGCCAGAGGTCGGCGATCAGGCGTTGCACGGAGGTTTGCGGCGCCGTCCGCTCCAGAGCCGTGGTGCGCTGGGGTTCGGGCAGCGCGCGGCGATCGATCTTGCCGGTGGGCGTGATCGGCCACTCCGCCACCTCCACGAACGCCGCGGGCACCATGTACTCCGGCAGCCGGGCGGCGAGGAAGGCGCGCAGATCGGCCGCGACGCTCGAATCCCCCAGCGGACGGTACCAGGCGACCAGCCGCAGCCCCGCGCCCGGCACCTCGCGGGCGAGGACGATCGCGTCGTGGACTCTCGGATGTTGACCGAGAGCCGCCTCGATCTCCCCCGGCTCGATGCGGAAACCGCGCACCTTGATCTGGTGATCGGTGCGGCCGAGATAGTCGAACGAACCGTCTCCCCGCTGCCTGACGCGATCGCCGGTCCGGTAGATCCTCGCGCCGAAGGTCTCCCCGAAGGGATCGGGGCGGAATCGCTCGGCGGTGAGGTCCGGCCGGTCGAGATAGCCGCGCGCGAGC
>DATMZU010000493.1:0-6709 GCA_035607435.1 Thermoanaerobaculia bacterium
CGCGATCTTTTCCTCGCGGACGGGCCGGCCCGCGGTCTGAACCTGCATCATCGCGACGCCAAGCCGATCGAGATTCGCCGGGCGGAAATCGTCACCCCGACGCGCAGCCTCCTCTGGGCACGGCTCAACTTCGATCCCGAACACCTGATGGTCGTTGCCGCCGACCGCCGAGTCATCCCCGGCCTGCTCTCGATCATGATGCGCGCGACCGAAGTCGAAACCGTGCGCATCTGGGTCGATGGCCTGTTGAGCTACGGCGTCAAATCAACGATGAGCCCGTTTCCCAACACCCAAGCGGAATTTCTCGACATCGTCCGCGACCTGCGCCGGCTCGACAAGAACGATCTCCTCGGCCGCCTCGACCTCGGAGGCTTCGCCAACTACACCGTGGGCGACGGCGAAGAGATGCAGCGCTGCCAGGAGTGCATCTACTACCTGCCCAACGGCAAGTGGTGCGACCTGCCCGAGCTGCCGGTACCGGTCGAACCGCATTGGTGGTGCCGGTTGTGGAAGATGTGAGGTCCGCCTTTATATCAGACCGGCAGCGCCGAACAGCACGATGCCGACGCCGCTCGCGACGTTGAGCCCGGCCACCCAGCGCGGATCGGTCACATAGCGGCGCAGCCGCGATCCGGCGAGGGCGAGCCCGAGCTGGATGGTCAGGCTGCCGAGGAAGAGCGCGAGCGACAGGCCGATCGCCTGGCGCCAGCTCGGATCGAGCCCGAGCTGGGCCGAAAAGCTCACGAAGGCGAGCACGGTCAGCGGATTGACGATCGTCAGCACGAACGTCGTCGCGATCTCGCGCCGGTTCGCGACCGGCTTCATCTCCCCCTCCCCTACCGCCTTTCGGGCGCGCAGGGCGCTCCAAATCATCCAGAAGCCGAACCCGACCAGCACGAGCGAGGCGACGACCTCCACCTCTCGGCGGTGCGCCACGAGCAGCCCTGAGATCGCGGGACCGACCGTGAAAGCGATCAGCGCGTAGGTGAAGTCGGCGAGCCCCGCGCCGAGACCGCAGCGCGCGGCGCTGCCGAATCCTCGCGTGAGGCCGCATTGGACGATCAGGACCGCGATCGGTCCGACTGCGACGGCGAGAGTGGCACCGAAGATCAGAGCGCGCAGGAGGGGCGGCATGTTCGCCGAGCCAATGCCAGAAGCTCACTCTCGCTCATAGAGAACTCGGCCTTCGCTCAACGCTTGGGCCAAAAGGTGCCCCGGATAGTCTTTCCAGTGGGTAGCCTCTTCTTCGCTATAGACCAAGATGTCCTTGGATACCGGAAAGCGGGCGAGGGCGCGCCAGAGGAGGGCAGCTTCGCGCTTTGCCGAATCCTTCCCGTTCGATCACGAGTAGATCGATGTCCGAACCGGGCCGAGCGTCGCCGCGGGCATGCGATCCAAAGAGGATGATTCGCTCCGGCTCGAACTCTTCGACGATCACTTGCGCCATCTGCGACAACAAGGCATCCGATACGTCGACGGTGGTCGTCTTGGCTTCCTCATCCTTCGGCACCTTGGTTCGCACCCGAGAAAGATAACAGAGCCTCACTGCTCCTTCGACGGCGCTCTGCCGCAAGAGCGACGGGTCGCCGGGCTCAAGTTTGGGGCGCTCATCGAGACTTTTCCCTGCTGGTCCTCTCAGGACGCCGTCGAAAGGCGCACAATTGACTCCGCCGGGCGCACAAAGATTCTTCGGCTTCGCACGAGCACCCGCGCCTCTTCGAGCCAGAGCTGCGCCACCCCGAGGGCGTTCCAGCCGGCCGGCGGACCGCCTTGGGGGATGCTTTCGTATTGGCCCTGCGCGTTGGTGAGCGGGACGTTCGGGTCGCGGCTCGTGAGGAAGTTGTTGGCCGTGGCGGGGTCGCTGAAGAAGAGTCCGCCGAAGTGAATGCGTGGCACGTTCAGGTAACTCAATCGATCCTCCCTTCTCTGCCGTCAGGTCGGCAGCCGCTCGGGCGCGTCCTCGGGCGCCGGTGGGGATGAAGGAGACGAGGTACGACGAAGCCGCTTGCCGGCGAACCAGACGATCGCGGCCACACCGAGGACGAGTCCGAAGGTTAAAAAGGCGTTGTCGAGCCGCGCGGCCGTGGCGCCGGTCGCGGCATAGAGCAGACAAGGCGGAAGGTTGCCGAGAAGCGACAGCGTGAGGAACCGCTTCCAGGAGAGCGTGGTCGTTCCGGCAAAGATCGAAAACGTCTCGGCGAGGATCGGCACCGGCCGGGTCGCTACGGTCGCGAGATCGCCCCACTCGACCAGCAGCCGTTCGGCCTTCGCGCGCTCCGCCGCCGGAACCATGCGTTCGAGCCATGGGCCGCCCCGCCGTCCGAGACCGAAGCCGAGCGCCGCGCAGGCCATCGATCCGGCGAGCGAGAGCAGCGCGCCGCCGAAGAAGCCGAACAGCGCCCCATGCGCCACCATCACCAGGCTCGCCGGGACCGGCAGCACCACGTCGGAAGCGAGCAGGCCGAATCCCAGCAACGCCGTGGCCCAACTCCCGTGCGACATCCAGGGCTCCGGTCGGTTGAGCAGAGGCAGATCGACCCAAGCCACCAGCAGGAACGTCCCCAAGAAGAACGTCATCGCGACCAGAGTGAGCTTCAAATAGGTCCTCACCGGCATTCCCCTCTCGCCGCTTTTTCCGTCCCTGGAGTCCTTTCCGTCCTTTTCACCGCCGCGCCTCGCCGCCGCCGAACCCGCGCGCCACGGTCAACCGCGCCGAGCGGCCCGCTCCGGGGAAACCGATCAGCGTCTCGTAGCGCTCGTCCGCCAGGTTGTCGAAGCGGAGCGCCAGACGCCAGGCGGGGGTCGCCTGCCAGGCGATGGCGCCGCCGAGCAGGGTGTAGCCCGAGACGGTGCGCCGCTCCGGCACGGGGATCTGCTCGTCGAAGCTCTTCGTCGCGAAGCGCAGGTCGAGCGCGATCTGTAGGCGCGACGCGGGCTTGCCCGTAAGCCGGAGCCCGCCGGACCAGCGCGGCCGGTGGCGCAGCGGCGCGCCGGTTCGCTCGTCCTCCACCTCCTGCCAGGTGGCGGAAGCCTGGAGCGAGACCGAACGCGGCGGCTGCCAGGCGGCGGTCAGCTCCGCGCCGCGCGCCTCCACCCGGCTGCGGTTGACGTGACGGAAGGTCTCGAAATCGAAATCGACCAGATCGCGGAAGCGGTTTCGGAACACCCCGGCGCCGAGCGCCAGGTTCGCCCGCTCGATCCGGTGCTCGATCCCGAGATCGGCGCCAAGCGCCACCTCGGGGCGCAGATCGGGATTGCCGCCCAAGGCCGGGGGGCTCGCGGTGGCGAAGAAGCCGGGCCGCTTGAACGCGCGGCCGACCGAAGCGCGCAGGCGCGTGGCTCCCGGGCCGATCCGGTACGACGCGCCGACGCGAGGGCTCTGCTCGGTCCTCTCTCCTTCCGTCCGGTCGAGGCGGTACGCCAGCTCCCAAGCCAGCCGGCCGCGCTCGCCGAGCAGCTCGACGAACGCTCCGGCCGTCGTGCGATCGAGAGAATAATCGCCCGGCACCTCGCCCTCCGGCCCGGGCGCGAACCGCAGCCGGCTCTCGTTGTTCCCCTCTTCGCGTTCGAGGTCGGACCCGGCGCTCAGGCGCAAACCGCCGCTCCGGAGCCAGCTCGAAGACCAGGAGAGGCGGCTGTGGGTGAAGCGGGTCCGCTCGCGGCTCTCCGGCACCAGCGGCTCAATCGCGGGGCTGGTGCGGTCGAGATCGTGGCGGTAGAACGAGGCGCCGAATTTGTGGAAGGTGGCGGCCGTCTCGCGCGCGAAATCGAGCGTCAGGCCCGTCTCGTCGTTGTCCGCCCGTCGCAACTCGCCGTCACCATAGACCGGTCCGCCGGAAGCGTCGGGGTAGTCGTCGCCCTGCCACGAAGCGAGGCGGCCGGCGAGGCGCAGGCTGGTGCCTTCGTTCCAGCTCCAATGCCCTTGGCCGCTCAGTTGGGAAAGCTCGAAGCGCTCGCTCGCGATCCGCTCGCGCTCCCCCTCGCGCAGCGCGGAAAGGAAGCCGTCGGCGTGCGCGTTGCCTCCACCCAGCCAGGCCGCGAGCCGATGCTCGCGCGCTTGACCGGCGGTCGCCGCCACCTCGCCATGAAGCGGACCCTCCCCGCGGCGGGTAACGATCTGCACCGCCCCGGCCAAGCCGGTCGAGCCGTACACCGCAGAGAGCGGCCCCCGCACCACCTCGATGCGCTCCACCCCCGCGGCCGGCAGGCCTTCGAGGTTGAAAACCTCCCCCACCTGCGTCGTGCCGTCGTTGACCGGCACGCCGTCGATCAGAACGCGAGTGAAATTGGGATCGCCGCCGCGCAGCTGGACGGCGGTCAACCCGCCGCGGGTGCCGCCGGAGAGCATCGACACGCCGGGCAGAAACGGCAACAGTTCGGCCACCGTGGCGGCGCCCGAGCTTTCGATCGATTCCCTGCCGACGACCGCCACGGCGACCGCCGTCGAATCGACCGGACGGGCAACCACCGTGGCCGTTTCGTAGACCACCTCCGTCGTCGGCGGCGTAGGTGTCGCAGCCGCCAGCACCCACGGCAGCGCGAGGCCGATTCCCCAGAGACTCACCATGCGCTTGCACTCCGCTCCCGAAAGATTGGGCAGTCGCCAAGAGAATACAAGGAATCCTAAAGCAGGGGTGCGCGACCCGGGGGTTCGCGTGACAGCTTGAGGCAAGGCCTGGTCAAAAGTCGTCGGCTACACTTCCCGCCGCCATGGACCGCGCGCAGACGTTTCTGTTTCTCTCGGGCGGAACCTTGTTCTTAGGGATCTTCCTGGTTCTGTTCCTGATGACGCAGGAGGGTCGGGATCAACGGTCTCGGCAGATCCTGGGGTTGCTCATCCTCGCCTGCGCGCTCAATTCGGCGCATCCGGTGCTGGTGAGGGCGCTCGGGTTGCCGCGGGGGGGCTCCCACCAGTTCTTCGAGCCGCTGCAGTTTCTCCTGGCGCCGTTGATGACGGCCTATGCCGCCTCGCTGCTCCAAGGCGGGTTTCCGCTCCGGGCACGCCATGCGCTTCATTTTCTTCCGGCCGCGTTTGCCGGTACGGTCGCGGCGGTGTTCTCTCTCCACGGGGGCGGGTCGCCCTGGATCAGCCTCGGCCTCTGGGGTCTCCTGTCGATCCAGATGCTTGCCTATCTGGTCCCCACGAAGCGCATCCTGCGGCGCTATCAGGACTCTCTCAAGGCGCGGGTCTCGAACCTCGATCGGGTCGATCTCGATTGGCTTCGCTGGTTCTATTACGTGGTCTTCTCTCTCTGCGTGGTGGCCTGGGCGGTGCCCCTTCTGCTGCTGCATCACCTGCCACGCTCGGTCCTGAGCCACGGGCTCTCCCTGGCGACGGCGGCCGCGGTCTGGGTGCTGGGCTATCGCGGATTGAGGCAGAAGATCCCCGAGACCCCCGAAATCCCCGAGACTCCGGAAACAACGGCGGTCTCTGCGATTGGCGAGCCGGACCTCAAGCCTCGGTCGTCTTCCCCGAATCCCGAAGCGCTGCGCTTGAAGAGCGCGCTGCTCGAAACCCTGGAGAAGAAGAAGCCCTACCTCGAACCGGAGCTGGGCCTGGCCGACCTCGCCCGGCTGTTGGAGGTTCCCCGCAATCAACTTTCGGCGGTGATCAACCAGGAGCTGGGGGTGAACTTCTACGATCTGGTGAACGGCTACCGGGTCCGGGAGTTCCGCGCCCTGCTGGCGGACCCCAGGCTTCGGGAGGAGAAAATCCTCACCCTCGCCTTCGACGCGGGCTTCAACTCGAAGCCGACGTTCAACAAAGTCGTGCTCAAACACACGGGGAAGACCCCCAGCCAGCTCCGGGAGGAAGAAATCGAGTCTCGACCGTCCCTTTGAGACGACGCGAGCGGTACCGAGCCGCCAAAGTCGGGCCTCGTTGGACTTAACCCTACGGAGCCAGACGCGAATGCGAACGTCGAATCTCATCCAGCTCAAATCGGTCTCTCTCAATTACGGCCCCGCCGCCAGCCCCTACCCGGCGCTCCAGGACGTCAACCTCAACGTCGCCAGCGGGGAGCACCTGGCCATCGTCGGCTCCTCGGGCAGCGGCAAATCGTCGCTCCTGAACATGATCACCGGCATCGACCATCCCACCCGGGGCGAGGTCGAGGTCGGCGGCACGAAGGTCCACACCCTTGCCGAAGGTCCCTTGGCGCTCTGGCGCGGGCGGACGGTGGGGATCGTCTTCCAGTTCTTCCAGCTGATTCCGAACCTCACGATCCTCGAAAACCTGCTGCTGCCGATGGAGTTCGTGAACGTCATCCCCAAAGCGGAACGCCGAGGCCGGGCTCTTTCTCTGCTCGCGCAGACGGGGATCGAGGCACAAGCCCACAAGCTCCCGGCCGAGCTGTCGGGCGGCGAGCAGCAGAGGGCGGCGATCGCCCGGGCCTTGGCGAACGATCCGCCCCTCCTGGTGGCGGACGAGCCGACCGGTAACCTGGACAGCCGGAACGCCGAAAAGGTGCTCGCCATCTTTCGCGCCCAAGTCGCGGCCGGCAAGACCGTCGTCGTGGTGACCCACGAACGGAACGTCGGCGCGGAGTTCGGCCGCGTCGTGACGCTTCGCGACGGGATGGTCGTTGCCGACGAACGGAGCCGCCCATGAGAATCCAGATCCTCAAAGCGTGGCGTGACGTACGGGCCGGCGGCGGCAAGTCGCTGCTGGTGGTGTTCGCCCTGGCCCTCGGGCTCTGGGGAGTCGGGT
>DATMZU010000498.1:0-3500 GCA_035607435.1 Thermoanaerobaculia bacterium
TGGCGGTCGTCGGTTCCTCGAACCTCGACTTCCGCTCGTTCTACTTCAACGCCGAGTGCAACCTGGTGATCTTGGACCAGGCCGCAGCCGAAGCGCTCGCCGTCGCCTTCCGCACCGACCTCGAGCAGTCGAACGAGATCGAGCGCGCCCCCTGGCGCGCGCGCCCGCCGCTCCATCGCCTGGGCGACCGCCTGGCGCGCCAGCTCGCCCCGCTCCTCTGAGCGCGCACAGGCCCGAAGCTCGCGGGCGCCGCCGGCGAGGGCCGCTCGGCCACTTCTCGGCCCCTCATCCGAAATCCCTCCTCCTCACGTAGGGCCCAAACGTCCACTTTCACACACCCGCCGCCCTGACGAGGCGGCGCGAGGAGGAGAACCATGTTCTTCAAGGGAAGAGTCTCGTCTCGACGTTTTTCGCCCGGCGCCTCGGCGGCCCGCGATTCGGCTGGCACCCCGGCGCGGCGGCGAATCGGCTGGCACCTCGGCGTCCTCGCGGTCGCCTGCCTCTCCGCCCTTCTGTTCCTGCCGGCGACGCGCGCGCAGGGTCAGAGCTGCAACCTGAACCAGAGCTGCGAGGCGCGCGCCCGGCAGGCCTGCGCCGGCTCGATGGCCGCGCCGGCGCTCGCCTGCCCCGCGGCCTGCAAGCTCCGCGACGACCTCGACTGCGGGGCGCTCGCCCCCAAGGCCGCCGGGGAAGCCAACCGCACGGCGATCCTCGAGTGCCTGACCAACGAAAAATGCAAGTGCGCGCACTTGATGGCGGGCACCTTCAAGCTCGACAAGCCGCTCGTTGTGACCAAGAAACAGGACAACAACCTCACCGGCCTGACCCTCTTCGGCGAGGGCGCGGCCCAGACGACGCTTCGGACGCCCGGCGATACCTGCAACGCGATCAACTGGACGCGGACCAACGCGCCCAACGCGCCCTCGACGATCGCCTCCCTGACCATCGACCTCTCGGCCTGCTCGAAGAACGACGGCGCCTTCGCCGTCCTGCTCAACAACACCGCGGGCACGAAACAACAGGGGGTCGCGACCGCCACGGTGCGCAACGTCGCGATCCGCGGCGCCCTCGGCGGCAGCCAGGGGGGCGGCAGCGCGGGCGGCATCGAGGTCGACAGCATCCCGCAGGTCATCCTGGTCGGCAACGAGATCGCGGACTTGGGCTACCGGATCCCGTCCGGCACCTCGAACGGCACCGGCGGCATCCGGGTCAACAACTCGCGGGCGCAGATCGAGTGCAACGTGCTCACGAACGTCGCCTTCGCCCTGGAGCTCAGCAACGGCGCCCAGGTGGGCGACGGTAGCGGCAGCGCGATCGTCGACAACCGGATCGTCGGCGCGGCGAACGTGCCGGGATGCACCGACGCCGCGAGCTGTTCGCAGGGGCGCGGGATCAAGCTCCAGGCCTGCGACGACGTGCCGCACGCCCCCTTGCGCGACCTCGCGGTCTCCGGCAACTGCGCGAGCGGATACGGCGGCAAGACCGGCGGCGACCGCCGGTTCGGCGACGGCTCCGGCCTCGACCTGATCTGCGGCGTGCAGTACAGCTCGTTCACCTGCAACGAATTCGATGGCAACGGCTCGGGCGCGCAGTACGGCCTCCAGGTCCGCGGCTCGACGCCGCTCCAGAACGGCAGCCAGTTCACGCAGTCGGTGACCAGCCCGAGCCACCACAACCGGTTCGCGAACAACCGCTTTTCCGCCGGCCGCAACGGCGGCAGCCTGTGCCGGGACTGCTACGACGTCCACTTCATCGAGGACGCCTCCGAGCAGGACGGCGCGGGCTCCGGCGGCCTCGGAAACGGCAACCTGGCCAACGGCGGCGGCTGCTCGAGCACCAACTGCCTGTTCGCCGGCAACCGGCCCTGCGGCGTCCCGCCGCAAGCGGGATTTCAGCTCCCCGCAGGCGCGTCCGGCGTCGCCCTCGGCCAGAGCATCACGCTCACCGCGGCGGGAGTCCGTCCGAGCAGCGCGGTGACCTACAGCTTCCACAGCCTCTCGGGCGGCGCGGATCCCTCGCCGGTCAAGGTCAACGCGGGGGGCGACTGCCGGCTCTCGAGCCCTCTCATCGTCGACGCGGCGAAAGGCTTCCGGGCGGGAGTCACCTACCGGGTCACCGCCACCTACCTGGACGGCGACACGATCGCCTTCCAAAATTCGACCAACGCCTGCACCAGCGGGGCGAACAAAGACGTCTGCATCGTCGACGACTTCAAGGACGGCCTCGGCAAGCTGACGGTGACGGCGGGCGGCGGGGGCGGCGGCCTGTCGGTCCAGGTGCTCTCGCCGAACGGCGGCGAGACGGCGACCGCGGGCACGACGCTCCACGTCACCTGGAAGAGCACCGGCGCGACGACACACCGGATCCTCTACGCGATCGGCAACGGAGACTTCCAGCCGATCGACCGGGTCGGCGCGGTGATGAGCTTCGATTGGGCGATCCCGGCGAGCCTCGTGCCGGCCGGCCAGGCGAACGTCTCCGCGAAGATCCAGGTCGTCGCGATCGACGCCGCGGGAGCGCGGGCGAAGGACCAGAGCGACGCGCCGTTCACCATCGCGGCGGCCGGACCCATGCCCCCTCCGCCCCCGCCGCCGCCTCCCCCTCCGGCCAACGCGCCGCGCATCGACGGCTTCGACCCCCGCGGCGGGCCGAGCGGGATCAACGTCAGGATCACGGGCGCGGGATTCAACGGCGCGACCGAGGTCAAGTTCTTCGATAAAACCTCGACCTTCCTGGTCGAGTCGGACACCGTGATCCGCGCCGGCGTGCCGGTCGGCGCAGTCGACGGCGCGATCCGGGTGGCGACGCCGCAAGGCACGGCGACCAGCGGCACCTCGTTCGACGTCACGTCGCCACCGCCTCCAATAATCTCGAGCTTCTCGCCGACGAGCGCGAGCGTCGGCGCCCAGGTGACGATCTTCGGCTCGAGCTTGGCGAGCGTCACGAAGGTGCGTTTCAACGGCGTGCCCGCGCCCTATCGCCTCACCCCCGAGGGCAACGTCGAGGCGACCGTGCCGCCGGAAGCGACCTCCGGACCGATCAGCGTCGAAAGCCCCTCGGGAACGGCGAGCCTCGCGGGCTTCACCGTCGTGCCGATGCGCACGCCCACGATCGCGAGCTTCGCGCCGCCGAGCGGGCCGGTCGGAAGCCAGGTGTCGATCCGCGGCACCAATCTCCATCCGGTCCGAAACGTCTTCTTCAACGGCCAGGTCGCGGTCTTCCGGGAGGTCTCGGACACGGAGCTCGGGACCACCGTGCCGCCCGGGGCCACGACCGGACCGATCAAGGTCGTCACGGAGACCGGTGCCGTCACGAGCAGCGCGAGCTTCACGGTGGCCACGCTTCCGCCCCCGCCTCCCCCGCCGCAGGGACCCGTGGTGCGGGTCGTCTTCCCCAACGGCGGCGAGACGTTCCAGCCGGGCCAGACGGTCACCATCCAGTGGACCGTCTCCGGCGCCACTTCGCAGCGCGTTCAGTACACGCAGGACGGCGTCAACTTC
>DATMZU010000505.1:0-8550 GCA_035607435.1 Thermoanaerobaculia bacterium
CCGAGTAAAGGTATGTCCTCCGACAGGAGAGCTTGCATGATCCGTCGCCGCTCGATCCTCGCGGCCTCCTGCGCCGCCGCTGTCTTCTTCGTGGCGGGCGCGCCCGTCCGCGCGCTCACGCCCTATCGCGTCGCCGATGTCGATCCGACCTTCCGGAGCGCAAGCTCGTCGCCCGGTTCGTTCTACCGCATCGGCTCGCGAGCGCTGTTCGTGGCGCGCACCGCGGCGGAAGAGGCCTATCGGCTGGTGCTCGAAGAGGGGATTCCGTTCCGCGAGGCGTACGCACGGGTGGCGGCGCGGCTACAGAGCCGGTAGGGCGGCGGAAGAGCCGTCCTTCGTCGAAAGTCTTCGCGTCGCGCGGCGCTTGGCCGAAATCGCGGCCTCTTCTCGCGTCTGATCCTTAGAATAGGTCGCATCTCTCGCGCTTCAACGGTTTGGAGGACGCCCATGCCGCCGGTGTTCAAGAACATCTCCTGGAATCTGTGGGGTCTCATGGACGCGATCTCCTCAGGTCACATCGGTCTGCCCGATCTCCAACGCCCGTTCGTCTGGCTGAACAAGAAGGCCCGGGATCTCTTCGACTCGATGTACCGGGGCTATCCGGTCGGCTACTTCCTGTTTTGGGAGAACGCCGGCTCGGGCGGGCACGCCATCGGAGAAGGCTCCAAGCAAATGGCCTCGCAACTCCTGGTGATCGACGGACAGCAGCGCTTGACGTCGCTTTACGCGGTGCTCCGCGGTCAGCCGGTCAAGCGGCAGGACTTCTCGGTCGAGCACATTCAGATCGCCTTCCGGCCGATCGACGGCTCGTTCGAGGTGGCCGACGCCGCAATCCGCAAAGACGCTGCCTGGATCGCCGACATCTCGGTGATCTGGAAACCGGACACCGACCTCTTCGAGCTGGCGAGCAATTACCTGGAGCGCCTCGCGGCGGTGCGCGAGGTGACGAACGATGAGCGTCGGGCGAGCCAGCAGGCGATCATGCGGGTCAGCCAACTCGCGAATTTTCCGTTCACTGCCCTCGCGCTCGAAGGAGAGCTCGACGAAGAGCAAGTGGCCGACGTCTTCGTTCGGATCAACAGCAAAGGCACGCCGCTCAACCAGGCGGACTTCATTCTGACGTTGATGTCGGTGTTTAAGGACGCGCAGCGCGTGGAGCTTGAAACCTTCTGCCAATCCGCACGGATTCCGGCCCATTCGGGGGCCTCGCCGTCCAACCGCTTCCTCGAACCGGATCCCGATCACCTCCTGCGGGTGAGCGTCGGCCTCGGTTTCCGGCGCGCCCGACTGCTGCACGTCTACTCGATCCTACGCGGCAAGGATTTGGAGACCGGGTCCTTCTCGCCCGAGCGCCGGGACCGGCAGTTCGCCGTTTTGGATCAGGCGCAAGCCGCGACGCTCAACCTCCAGAACTGGCACGACTTCTGGAGATGCTTGTTGCGGGCGGGCTTCCAGAGCGGCTCGATGGTGACCTCGAAGAACGCCATGCTGTACGCCTACACCTTCTTCCTCATCGGCAAGCGCGATTTCAAGGTCGATCATCACCGGCTGCGCAACACGATCGCGCGCTGGTTCTTCTTCGTCTCCCTCACCGGCCGGTACACCGATTCGACCGAGACCAAGATGGAGCAGGACCTCGCCGACCTGCGCGAGCTGGCGACCGCAGACCAGTTCGTCGATCACCTCGAACGGGTGATGACCTCGACGCTCACGCGCGACTATTGGACCTTCACTCTGCCGACCGAGCTCACCTCCTCATCGGCGCGGAGCCCGGCGCTCTCGGCCTACCACGCAGCGCTCAATCTGCTCGATGCTCGGGCTCTGTTCTCGACGCTGCGCGTCCGAGATCTGCTCGACCCCGCGGCCCGGGGCAAGCGGGCGACGCTTGAACGGCACCATCTCTTCCCCAAGGCCCACCTACAGAAGCTCGGCACTGAAAGCCGGCGCGACACGAACCAGATCGCGAACTACGCGCTCATCGAGTGGCCGGACAACTCGGACATAGGCAAGAAGCCGCCCAAGGAGTACTACCCCCTGATGATCGTCGGGAAATCCGCCGAGGAGATCCAGCGGATGGCTTTCTGGCATGCGCTTCCCAAAGGCTGGGAAAAGATGGACTACTCGCGGTTCCTCGAAGAACGCAGGAAGCTGATGGCCCAGGTGGTCCAAGCGGGTTTCGACAGCCTGACCTCGGCAACGGCGCAAGGGTTGGAGGCGACGGCCGACCTGCCGGCCGAAGCGGAAGGCGCGTCAAGCCTCGCCGAGCAGGCGTTGAGCCTGTTGGCTCCGGAAGCGGCAGAGTATTTCCAGGAGTTGCTCGCCGAGCCCTTGATGGCGCCGGAGCGTTTGCGCGCCGAGGTCCGTGGCTACGTGGCGAAGCTCGAAAGCCTGGCGGCTTACGAATCGGGCCTGGATATCGACCGCGCGCGCCGGATTGGCGACCGCTGTCTCCATCTGCTCGAATCCCAAGGCCGAAGTGAAGAAGAATCCCGGCTGGTGCAGGCCGCGGTGTCGCATTTCACCGTCAAGGACGACCTCGCCGCGGATCTCGGACCGAGCGGTTTCCTGGACGACGAAGCCGCCGTGGCCGCGGTCGAAACGGTCCTCTCGAGCCGGCACAGAAACCTGTCGTTCATCCCGGACTGATCGATTTCTCCGTCGATACCGCCTATCCTTAAAGAAAACGACGGGAAGAGAGAATGATTCGGCGTTCACACTCCGGCCGAAGAGAGGTGTCCGTGAAGAGCATGAGAACGATCCGCTTCGCCCTGGCGCTGGCCGCCGCCCTCTCGTCCGCCCCAACGTTCGCCGCCGTGCCTTACCTGGTGGACGACATCAACCCCAGTTTCGTGAGCCGGGGCTCGGAGCCCTCCAATTTCGTCTCCTTGGTTGGGCGGGTCGTCTTCCTGACGAACCAAGGCGGAGGGATCTGGGGAACGGCCGGAGTGGCCGGCGATCCGGTTCTTCTGGATCCCAGCCTGAGCAGGATCTTTTCGGGTCCCACCGGAGCCGGCGGACGGGCCTATTTCACCCGCTGTGGGGATGGCGGTTGCGGGCTTTGGGGCACCGACGGCACTCTTGCCGGCACGGTTCGCCTGTCCCCCTTGCCGTCCGCCGCGTTTGCGCCTCTGGAGGCGGTGGCTCCCGCCGGCCTGCCGCGAACGCTGGTCTTGGCCAATCCCGGCAGCGGCGCCGGGCTCTGGCGAACCGACGGGACCGCCGCGGGCACGCGAAAAGTCGGCATGGCGGCCCACAGTGCGCGCGGACTGGTGGGTTTTCGCGCCAAGGGCTGGTTTTTCGCCGATCTCCCGAACCAGCTCGGTGCGCTGTTCTCGACCGACGGCTTGCCCGGCGGCACCCGGCGGATCGGTAGCTCGACCTTGGGCTCGGGCCTCACCCCGCTCGGCGATCGGTTGCTCTACTACGCGGGCCTGGAGCTTTGGGCGACCGACGGGACGGCCGCGGGAACGCGGCGCCTGACGACCCTTCCCGGAACGCCGGGCGATTCTTTCCCGCCGATCGTGGCCGCGGCCGGGCGCGCCTACTTCTTCCGTTTCAACGCTGGCCAGCGCGAGCTGTGGACCACCGACGGCACCCCCGCCGGAACCCGGCGCCTGCTCTCGACGTCGGACAATTCGCTCGATCTCGCGACGCTCGGCGGCAAAGCCGCGTTCTTCGCCAGCAATCCCGCGCGGGGCACGGAGCTTTGGGCGAGCGACGGCACACCCGCGGGGACCCGAATGGTCAAAGACATCTGCGCCGGTTTCTGCGGCGGCGGCTGGCGGTTCGGGATCTCGGCGCTCGGGCGGATCTGGTTTGCCGGCGCAACCTCCGATCGGGGCATCGAAACGTGGACCAGCAACCTGACGACCGCCGGGACCCGCCAGCTGCGCGATCTGTGCCCCGGCACCTGCTCGACCGATCCGCGCGGTTGGCTCGCGGCCGGCGGTCGAGTCTATTTTCTCGCCGAAGAAGACTTCTCCGGGCGCGTGATCTACGTGAGCGACGGCACCGCGGCGGGTACCCGGGCGGTCGCACGAACGGCGCCGTTCACCGATTTTCTGAATGCGGTGTCGCTCGCGGGGGCCAAGATCGTCTTCGCCGGAAGCGATTCTGAGCATGGCTCCGAACCCTGGGTTTCGGACGCCACGGCCGCCGGCACCCGCCGGCTGGCCGATCTCGACTCCGAAAACCAGGTCGGTTCGAACCCGAATTCATTCTCCGCCGCGGGGGGGCATGCCTTCTTCTTCGCCGCCGACGGCGTCCATGGTAGCGAGCTCTGGTCGTCCGACGGCACTTCCGGCGGGACCCAACTGGTCCACGAATTTGCGCCCGGCTCCGATTCCGCACGATTCTCCAACCTCGTCGCGACCGAGGCCGGGGGACGGTTGGTGCTCTTCCTGGACCCCTTCAGCTTCGATCCGCTCGCGCCGATCGGGAGCGACGGCACGCCGGGCGGGACCGAGACTCTGCTCCCCGCCGGAGCACGCGCCGACGGCCGGCAGATCGCCGCGGGCGGCAAAGTTTTCTTCGTGGCCCAGGACGCCGCCCACGGCCAGGAGCTGTGGGCGACCGACGGAACGGCGGCCGGGACGATCCGGCTGACCGACTTCGTGCCCCCTGCTCCGTTCCGGCCCGAGAACGGCGGCTTTCCCGTCCTGCTCGCCTTGGGTACCCAGGTAGTTGCGCCCGTCCTCTCTCCGCTGGGCGGCGAGGAGTTGTGGATTTCGGACGGCACCGTGGGCGGCACCCGCCCGATCGACGAGATCTACCCGTTCCTCGATCCGCTGCTCGCCCTGGCGAAAAGCCCGATCGCAGCGCTCGGCGGGCGTTATTGGTTCGTCGCGGGGAACCCGGGCGATGGCGTCGCGTCCCTTATTCGCACCGATCTCACCGCCGCCGGCACGGCGTCGGTCGGTCCGCTCGATCTCTCCAGCCCGACCTCCAGCGGCTGGTCGCTCTTCCCGCTCGGAGCACGGATGCTCGCCTTCGGCCCGTCCAACTCGCTCGGCTCCGCCCTCTGGTCGAGCGACGGCACGGCGGCCGGGACCCGCGTGGTCGTCTCCGCCCCGTTCAATCGCTTCCTGCCGCCGGTCGTCTTCGGAGGCCGGCTCTGGTTTTCCAACCAGAGCTTCGGCGCGCTCTGGGCGACCGACGGCACCGCCGCGGGGACCGCGCAGGCGGCCGACGCCGACGGGCATTCGATCCAGGCGACCGCCCTCGCCGTGCTCGGCGGCCGGCTCGTCATCGGCACTCAGAACGGGTTCCTGGAGAGCGACGGCACCGCCGCGGGGACTTTGCCGATCGACCTTCCCGGTTCGCCGAACGGATCGTTCCTCCAGACCGCGGCTACGGCCGACCGGGTCTACTTCGCTTGGGACGACTCCCTCCTGGGCTCGGAGTTGTGGGCCTTGCGACCCGAATGAACGATCGAAAGGGGAACCGCATGACCTTCCGCAGCTCTCTCCTCGCCGCCGTGCTCGGCTCCGTGGCGCTTACCGCGGGCGTGCCCGCGCGGGCGCTCACCCCCTATCGCGTGGCCGACGTCAACCCCACGTTCCAGAGCGCCGGCTCGCACCCCGACCACTTCGCGCGGGTCGGCGCGCGGGCGCTCTTTGTCGCCCGCACCCCCGGGCTCGGCCTCTGGGCGAGTGACGGCACGGCTGGCGGGACCGTCCGGCTGGCGCGCAACCAGGTTTCGATCGACTTCCTGGCAGCGACCGGCGATCTCCTGTTCTTCATCTCCTGCGACGCGCAACGCTGCCGCCTGTTCGCGACCGACGGCACGGTGGCCGGCACGCGCGCCGTCGCTTCGCCTCTCTCCTCTTCGGCGGCGAGCGTGGTCGCGGGGCCGCGCCGGATCTACTTCGTCCGGGAGACCGCGGCGCTCGGTCACGAGCTGTGGACCAGCGACGGCACGCCGGCCGGCACCCGCCTGGTCAAAGATCTCGTGCCCGGCCCCTCGAGCTCGGTGCCGGAAAACCTGGTCTGGTTCCGCGACCGGCTTTGGTTCTTCGCGCTCAACGGTCTTTGGACCAGCGACGGCAAAGCCTCCGGCACGCGGCGGATCGCCGAGGTCGGCCGCGCGGTCCAGGTCGGCACCGCCGGGTCGCGGCTGCTTTTCTCCACGTTCGCCATGGGAGGCACTGGGGTCCGCCTCTGGTCGAGCGACGGCACGGCCGCGGGCACGCGCGTATTGCCGGGCGTCTCGCCCCGGACCGGCACGGGGCAGCCGTTCTTCGCCTCGACCGGCACCGACGCGTATTTTGTCGCCGACCGGCAGAGCCCGACCGGTTTCCTCTCCGACCTCTGGGCGAGCGACGGCACGCCGGGGAAGACCCGCAAGCTCGCGACCTTCGACGGGGACGGCCTCTCGTCGTTCTTTCTGGTCGCCGGAAGCCGAGTCGCTTTCGCCGCGTTCGACGAGGCGCACGGCTACGAGCTGTGGACCAGCGATGGGCGCGCCGCGGGAACGCGCTCGTTCGACCTTTGCCCCGGCGACTGCGACGGACTTCGTTCCCTCTCTGAAACGAGCGCCGTCTCCGATGGCCGGCGGATCTGGTTCGCCGGCACCCAAGGGTTTGCGGGCGACCAGCTCTGGGTGAGCGATCTCACCCGTGCCGGGACGCACATCGTCGAAGATTTCACGCCGGACACCTCGGCGAACCCGCGCTTCTTTCAGGCGGGCGGCGGCAAAGTGTTTTTCCTCGCGGGCCAATTTTCCGACACCCAGCTTTGGACGAGCGATGGCACTTCGGCGGGCACGCGCAGCCTCACCCCCCGATCCGACGACGACAGCGAGCCTGACATCGGCCCCGGCACGGTCGTCAATGGGCGCCTCTTCTTTCGCTTCGGGGACGATGCCCACGGCGCCGAGCCCTGGGTGACGAACGGGGCGCCGGCCGGCACGGCCCTGGTGGCCGACCTCGAACCGAGCCAGGACGGCGGCTCGTTCCCGTTCGGCTTGAGCGCCGCGGCGGGGCGCTGCTTCTTCTTCGCCAACTCTGCCTCGTCGGGCCGGGAGTCCGAGCTCTGGTCGTCGGACGGGAGTGAGGCGGGGACCGTTCGGGCGCGCCGATTTGCGGAGTTCGAGTTTCTCTCCGGAACCTTCGTAGCCGACCTGGGAACGCGCGCCGCCCTGATCGATTACTTTCAACGAATCTGGATCAGCGACGGCACGGCGAACGGCACCTTCCGCGCCACCGGGGATGACCTTCGGGTGCAGGGAAGCGCCCGGGCGCTCGGCGGACGCCTGCTCTTTACGGCGTACGACGAGGCGAACGGCGGCGAGCTTTGGGCCACGGACGGCACCTCCTCCGGAACGTTGCGGCTTTCCGACTTCGCGAACCCGGAGCCGTTCCCGGACGGTGGCGACTCCGAACGCCGGCCGTTCCGCGTCCTCGGCGACCGCATCGTATTCTTCGCCGCCGACCCGTTGGGCCGACTGGAGCCCTGGGTCTCGGACGGCACGATCGGCGGCACCCGCCGCCTGGCCGAGGTCTACCCGGCGCTCGTCGCCTCGTTCTTCGAGCTGTCGAGCGAGATCGTGCAGGCCGGCGGCAAGTCTTTCTACGTCTCGGGCGAAGGGTCCGAGGCCGGTACCGAGCCCGCTCTCTGGGTCACTGACCTGACGGTGGCGGGTACGCGAAAGATCGGCCCGTTGATCGATTCGAACGGCGCGCCCGCGAGCGAGACGGGTCTCTACGCGCTCGGCAGCCGGGTGATCCTGTTCTATCGCGGCGCCACGTTCGAGCTGGGTTTTGAGACCAGCGACGGCACGAACCTTGCGCCCGGCGCCATCGGCACCGGGCTCCGGTTCGACCCGCGGGGCTCCCCGGTCACCCCCTCGGTTTGGAATGGCCGCCTCGTCTTCCGCGCCGACGACGATCGGCTGTATGCGACCGACGGCACCGGCGTGGGCACGGTGAGGCTCGTCCGCGCGGACGGGCAGGAGATCCAACGCCCGAGCGCCTTTGCCGTCCTCGGCGACCGGCTCGCCTTCGCGGACTCCGACGGGATCTGGGAGAGCGACGGCACCCCGGCGGGAACCGTCCGCCGTCTCGCATCGCGCACGAGCGCTCCGTTCCGCGACTTCGTCCGGGTCGGCGACCGCATCTTCTTCCCTTGGTACGACGCCGCGACCGGCACCGAGCTTTGGGCGCTCCGTCCGTAGCGAATTTCAACGGGAGCCCGCATGACGATCAACCGCCCGGTCCTTGCCGCCGCACTCTGCGCCGCGGCTCATTTCTTCGCAGTGAACGTTCCCGCGCGGGCGCTCACTCCGTACCGCGTGGCGGACGTCGATCCGATGTTTCGCAGCGCCGGCTCGAACCCGGGCGGGTTCGTGCGGGTCGGTTCGCGCGTGCTGTTCGTGGCCCGCACGCCCGGCCTCGGCCTCTGGGCGAGCGACGGCACGGCGGCGGGCTCCATCCGCCTGCTGCGCAACCAGGCAAACATCGAGGTCCTCACCGCGACCGGCGACCTGCTGTTTTTCTCCGCCTGCGACCTGCAACGCTGCCGGCTTCAGGTGACCGACGGCACGATCTCCGG
>DATMZU010000515.1:0-2452 GCA_035607435.1 Thermoanaerobaculia bacterium
CCGACCCGCGTAGCCGAACGGGGCGGTTCCCGATCCCCCGGCAGACCGGCGAGCTCGATGACCGCCCGGGCGGAAGCATAAGAAAGCCAACGACTTCCGGCGGCGATGACCGCCACCCCGTCGCTCCGGCCGCCAACGGGATGCGATCGCCGCAGACGGAACGTAATCGCCGCAAACGGGCCGCGATTGCCGCAATTGCGGCGCGATGACCCGTCCCTGGCCCGGAGAACGGTTCCCTGGGCTGGAGAACTGTTCCCTGGCGCAGAGAATCGTTCCCTGGACTGGAGAACCGTTCCCTCGATCAGGGATAGAATCTCTAGCCCGGAGATCGAATCTCCAGGCCAGGGAACCATTCCCTGGGCCAGGGAACGATCATTTTCCCGCTGCCGCGGTCTCAGGGAGGGAATCGCCATGTCCTACGGAACCTACGGCCACCAGGTCGATCGCTGGCGCGTCATGGTCGAGAATCTCGAACCCTTGCTCGAGAGCGTGCCCCACGCCAGCGACGACCGCGAGGAGCTCGCGCGTCTCGCGGACGAGGTGCGACGGCTCACGGAAGAGATCCAGATCGCCAAGGCGAACCTGTTGGACGTCACCACCCGCCGCCGCCGAGCCGCCCAAGCCGCCCGCAAGAAGCGCCTCGTGATCGCCGCGCGCCTCCAAGGCCACTTCGGCTTCGAGCACCCCGCCCTGCTCCAGTTCGGCATCGAGCCGCGGGCTCCTAGGAAGCGGCGGAAGAAGAAGGAGACGGGCGAGGAGGCCGGGCGGAAGGAGTGAGCGCGGCGCGATCAGCGATCGAACAGCTCGGCGAGGTCGATGTCCAGCCCGGGCAAAAGCGGTGACGTGAGATGGTCGCCTGCCTCCGCTCCAAGCTCCGCGACCATCCGGTACGTGCCGTTCGCCAAGCGGTGGACGCGTACGGCTTGCCGGAACGCGTCGGCGAGCCAGTATTCGGGAACGCCGAACTTCGCGTAGAGGCGTAGCTTCGCCACTTCGTCGCGCTCGCGAGAGCCGTCGGAAAGGATCTCGATCACCAGATCCGGCGGGCCTTGCAGACAGGCTCTCACGACCCGGTCGAGGTGCTCCTTGGCCACGAACAGGAGGTCGGGCTGCACCACGTTGGTCGGCGAAAGGTAGACATCGGTCGGGGCGGCGAACACCTCTCCAAGCCCATGACGTTCGACGAAGGAGCCGATCCGCACGTGCAATCGGCTCGAAAGCCGCTGGTGTCCCATGAGAGGCGCGGGCGTCATCAGCAGCTCTCCCTCGATCAGCTCGTAGCGCGGACCATCCTCCGGCAGGAGGAGATAGTCGTCGTAAGTGAACGGCAGGGAGCGGATCGGCTCAGCCATGAAGGAAGTATAGCCCCGAGCGCCGGAGCACCGACCCCAGCTCCTCTCGTCGGCGGCCTCCCTGAGCCGGCGCGCATCCCTGGCCGGCGTGCACCACTGAAGATAGATGCTTCGCAACGGAATGGAGGCCGAAATGAAGCTCAAAGCCAGTCTGCTCTTCGGTGTGCTCGTCCTGGCGTTGTGCGCGATCGGGATTTCTCCCGCGTACGCCGCCGCACCCGCGGGAGTGAGCGCCGCGCCATCGCCATTCCTCTGCAGCCTCAATCAGTCGACCACCCCGCAGCTCCCCAAGATCGAGCCCTTCCTGCCGCCCCCCGTGCAGGAGACATTCCCTCCGTTGTGCGGAAGCTGCAGCGACTTCGTCTGCCAAGGGCGCTCCGTCAACGCACCGTGCGGAGGTACGAGCTTTTGGTGCTATGACTTCGGGGGCACTTGCCACACTCCGGACCAAGTCCGCTGCCGTTGTTCTGACCACGTGCCCTAACGTTCGAGAGCTGAGCCCCGGCTACGGTTCCCCGCGGAAGCCAAGTCTCGCACTGCACCACATTCTGTAAGATAGAGGCCCGGAGGGCGCAGGTCACTGCGCCCTCGCTTGACGCCTTACTTTCTGGTATCTACATTCCAAGAACCGACATGAATCCCGTTCGAGCTCCGAAGCCCTTCCCTACGAGCCCTGAAGAGATCGCAGCCGCGATCAAGCAGGCGCCTGAACGGGTTGACGACTCGGAATGCCCTTATGACCCAATGATGCAGCCGCGGTCGCGGACTTTTGGCAGAACGGGATCGTCCTTCGGCCAAGCGCCGGACGAAAGCCCAAGAAGGTTCTCCGGAGGTCGTAGAATTCTTCAAAATCGACCGACGATGGCTGGCAGTCGCGAATGGAAGAGGCGCTCAAAGAGTTGGGTGGCGTCGCGGCGATTAGCCTGATGGGGCGGTCCGAAACCCGAGAAACGCCCCGGAAGAATGTCCGAGGGCGCTTCGCGGGCGGCTGCGTGGATGCTTCGAAGCGCCTACCGCCTGCCGGCCAGGCAGGGAATCGCGATTTCAGCGAGCTGACCCAAGGATCTGCCCAGCTCCGAACCTATTTTCAGTCCGAGATC
>DATMZU010000516.1:0-3890 GCA_035607435.1 Thermoanaerobaculia bacterium
GCCCGACGCGGAACCCGCGGGGGTTGCGGACGAGGGGCCGTCCGAGCCCGAAAAAACCGCCCAGCCCTGGCAGGAGACGGAGCTGGGCCGCCGGCTGCGCGAAGCGACGCCGGAGGAGCTGGTGCGCCTGCTCGCCGAGCACGGCGACGAGATCGGCGCGGGCGAGGCGGTCGAGGCGCTGCGCAACCCGTTTCTTTCGGCCGAAGGGGCGCGCGCGATCGCCGAGCGGCCGCACCTGGTTTCGGCGTACGAGGTGCGCCGCGCGCTGGCGCTCTCGCCGCGCGCGCCCGAGGTGGTGGCGCTCAACCTGGTGGTGGGCCTTTATTGGTCCGACCTGCTGGCGGTGAGCCTGGAGGTGCGGGTGCGTCCGACCGTCCGGCGGGCGGCCGAGCTGGCGCTGCTCACCCGGCTGCCGCGCCTGGCGGTGGGGGAGAAGATCGCGATCGCCCGCCGCGGCGGGGCGGGCGTAATCGTGGCGCTGCGTTCGGATCCGACGCCGCGGGTGATCGCCGCGCTGCTCGAAAACCCGCGGCTCACCGAAGGGCTGCTCGGCCCGGCGCTCGCGAGCGACCGGGCGCTGCCGGGCCTCCTCGCCGCGGTCGCCGCGAACCCGCGCTGGGGCGTGCGCCACGACCTGCGCCTGCTGATTTGCCGCAACCCGCGCACGCCGGTGGCGGTCGCCCTGCCGCTGCTCCCCGCTTTGCGGAAGGATGAGCTTCGCGGCCTGGCGGGCGATTCCCGGCTCGCCACGCCGCTACGCCGCCGGGCCGAGCTGCTCTGCGGGGCGCCCCGTATTTGACCGGCAGGGACCGGGCGCGTAGAGTTGCTCTCTAGAGTGGCGGAACAATCCTTCAAACGACGTCGTATTCCCCAACGCGGAGCCGAATCCGAATTGCCTCCCCCGGTTGAGCCGCGGTCGCGCGGCGCCAAGTCGAGCCCTGACGGCGCGCAGGCGTCGGCGTCCGCCATGGCGATCGAACGCCCGGCGGACGGCGATCCGGCCTCGTTCGGCATCTGGCTGCGCCGCCAGCGCGAAGCGCGCGAGGTCGGCCTGCGCGAGATCGCCGAGCGCACCAAGATCAGCCTGCGCTACCTCGAAGCTCTGGAGGAGAACCGTTTCGCCCTGCTGCCGGCGCCGGTGTTCGCCCGCGGTTTCCTGCGCGAGTACGCCCGGTACGTCGGCTTGAATCCCGACGAGGTGGTCAATCATTTCCTCGCCGCCCAAGGGTTGGAGGGCAAAGAGGGGGGCGGAAGCTCCGAGGGGTCGTCCTCTTCCGGTCCGAGCCTCTCGATGCCGCGTTCGTCGTCGTCGGCCGGCGGCGGCTGGAAGCGCTGGCTGTTCTTGGGGCTGGCCACCACCGTCCTGCTCGGCGTCGTGGCGCTCGCCGCCTGGCTCGCCGATCAGCGGCGCCAACACCCCGCGGCCCCCCCGGGCCCGGCCGCGCCGGCCGCGGCGGATCCCCGGAAAGGTTTGGCCGCCAACGCTCCGGCCGTCCCGGCGCCGCAGCCCGCGCCGGTCGAACCCGCTCCCGTGGTGCCCGGCCGCGCCTTGCGCCTGACCCTCGATTTCACCGCCGACTGTTGGATCGACGCCGTGATGGACGGCGGAGCCCGCCACGTGAGCGAAAAGCGGGTGCAAGGCGAGACGGTGCAGGTCGACGCCGACCGCACGATCGAGCTGACGCTCGGCAGCTCCGGCGCGGTCGATGCCCGCTTGAACGGATTGCCCTACTCCCTGCCGCGACGCCAGGGCGAGGTCGTCCGGCGCACGATCGACCTCGACACCCTGCGTCAACTGCAGAGCGAGAAAGAGTCGCACTGAGCGTGGCCGAAAGCGGCAACGCCCTGATCGATCAGGTTCGATCCGGGGGCAACGTAGAGCTTCGACGCCTGGCCGCGAGCGGTCTCCTGCCGCTCCCCCCCGAAGAAATGATTCCCCTCCAGGTCGAGCTGGCCCGCTCGGCCGATTCCGAGATCGCGACGCTCGCCGACGGCGCGCTCGCCGCGCTCGACCCCCGGATGCTCGCCCGTCTGGTCGATCAGACCTCGGTTTTCGAGGTGCTCGCGTTCTGCACCGACCGGCTGCGCCATCCGGTGGTGCTCGAAGCGATCCTGCGGCGGCGCGACGTGCCGCGCCAGCTGCTGGTTACCATGGCGCGCTGGCTGCCCGCCGACCTGCAGGAAATTCTGATCCTGCGCCAGGACGCGATCGTCGACGAACCGTCGATCCTCGAAGCTCTGGAAGAAAACCCGCAGATCACGGTCTATACCCATCGGCGCATCCTGGAGTATCGCCAGCACCTGCTGCCGCGCGCGGCCGCCGCCGCGCCGGAGATCCCGGAGATTTCGGAGGAGGCGTTCGTGGCCGCGATCGAGGCGGTCAAGGCCGAGCCGGCGGTCGGCGAGTTCGACGACCTCACGGGGCTTTCGGAAGGGCAGATCCGCCTGCTGCCGGTGCCGGCCCGCATGCGCCTCACCCGCGGTGCGTCCAAGCCGCTGCGCAACATCCTGATCCGCGATCCGGTGGCGCAGATCGCCCTCGGGGTGATCGCCAACAACGGCATTCCGGATACTGAGGCCGAGCAGATCGCGCGCAACCGGGCGGTCTGCGAAGAAGTTTTGGCCGAGATCGCGTCCCGCCGCGACTGGATCTCGAAGTACCCGATCATCAAAGCCCTGGTCCAGAACCCGCGGACGCCGGTGGTCTATTCGATGCGCCTGGTCGCCCGGTTGTCGGTGCGCGACTTGCGCGACATGGGCCGCGACCGCAATATTCCCGACGTGGTGCGCTCGACGGCGCTCCGTTTGTATAGAATCAAGCTTCAATAAACGCCGAGCCATGGCCAACGATTTCTATGCGGTCCTCGCTCTGCCCCGGAACGCCACCGAGGAGCAGGTTCGAGCTCGTTTTCGCGAGCTCGCGCGGGAGCGTCATCCCGACCGCTTCCAAGAGGCGGCGAAAGCGCGGACGGAGCGGGAGTTCCAAGACATCACCCAGGCGTTCAACGTCCTCTCCGATTCGGCGCAACGCCGCGATCACGACCGCGAGCTCGCCCGGCCGGTCGAATCGGCGCAGGTGGTCGATTCGCGCAACCTCGGCCGGATCTTCCTGCAGCGCGGAATCAAGGCGTACCGCGAGCGCGATTTCGCCGCCGCGGTCGAGAGCTTCGATTCCGCCGTTCAAGAGGACCGGGGCAACGCCCAGGCCTGGCACCATCTGGCGCTCGCCTGCTCCCAGGCTCCCGGGCAGCTCGCCCGGGCGCTGATCGCGATCGAGCGCGCCTGTCAGCTCACGCCGATGAACCCGGGATACCTGAAGCTCGCCGGCCGTCTCGCCGCCGAGACCGGCGACGTAGTCAAAGCCGAGCGGTTCTATCGCGAGGCGATCAACTGGGGCGGCGACGATCCGCAGGTCGCCGCGGCCCTGGACGCCCTCGCTCCCGCGCGGCGGCGCGGCTTCTTCGGACGGAGCGGCTGATGTTGAAAGTGAAAGCCTGCGGACTTTCCGATGTCGGGTTGACTCGTCTGCACAACGAGGACTACTTCGAGATCGATCCCGAGCACCGCCTGTACGTGGTCGCCGACGGCATGGGCGGCCACAACCATGGCGAGGTGGCGGCGCAAGTGGCCGTGCGGGCGATCCGCGACTACATCGAAAAGAGCGCCGCGGACGGCGCGCCGCTCGGTCCTGACGGTGCGCTCGGCCATGGCGCAAGAAGGCTCAAGACGGCGCTCAAAGCCGCCCATCACAAGGTACTGCGGGCGATCGAGCAGGACGATTCGCTCTCGGGCATGGGCACCACGGTGGTCGGTTTCCTGTTCGAGCGCGAATCCGGCGCGGTCGCCCACGTCAGCGACAGCCGGGCCTATCGCCTGCGCGGCGGGATGCT
>DATMZU010000115.1:0-29822 GCA_035607435.1 Thermoanaerobaculia bacterium
CCGCCGCCCAGTGGACCATCGGCGCCTGGACGTACGACTTCATGATCGACAAGTGGCGTTCGAGGACGTTCAGGCCATACGTGGCCGGCGGCAGCAGGTGCGGCCAAGCGTACCAGCTGCCGACCAGGGGCTCGGCCAGCACGTTGGGCTTGAGGTAGTACTTCTCGCTATTCAACGCGGATTCCTCCAAGGGCGATCGGGGTCGGACGGTTGGGTGCTGTGGGTAAGGAACGGCCAAAGGGCGCAGGCACCCCGTACGTTAAGTGCCGTGGCAGGTCGAAGACGAGACAGTAGGGGCGGCCCCCCGTGGCCGCCCGTGGGTCGAGGTGCGCGGCCGATCGATTCGCGCGATTCCAGGGCGGCCCCCCGTGGCCGCCCTTACCCCGGGAATCCGATTCGCTCGACGATAAGTTCCGGCTCGGCGGCCGGCTCGGGGCCGATCTCGAAGCAGGCGGCGAAACGCCCGGCGAGCGCCGGGTCGGCGGTGCGCAGGTGAAGGTGTCCCAGCTCATCTCCTGCTTCTATACGCGCGCCGAGCCGCGCTCGGACGGCAAGTGCCACGCCGTGATCGATCGGATCGGCGGGACGGGCGCGCCCTCCCCCCGCCTCGACCAGCAGCAGGCCCAGCTCGCGGGTGCGGACCCTGGCGAGCCATCCCGAGCGCCCGGCGACCAGCGGATGCTCGGCCGGCGCGAGGTCGAGCCGCGGATTCGCCAGCCATTTCGGATCGGCCCCTTGCAGCTCCGCCCAGAGGAAGAATCGCTCGCGCGCCGTGCCGTCGTCGAGCGAGCGTTCGAGCGCCGCCCGGCCGACCGGCCGGCCCATCAGCGCGCAGGCCTCTTCGGCGAACACCAGCGTTTCCTCGCGCAGATCGGCCGGACCGCCCCCTTCCAGGCAGTCGATCGCTTCCAGAACCTCCGCCGCGTTGCCCGACCAGACCCCCAGCGGCTGGTTCATGTCGGTCAGAAACGCGGTCGCCGGGATGCCGAGATGAGCCAGCGTGCCGGCCAGCCGGTTCGCCAGTTCGCGCGCCCGGTCTAGCTCGGGCAGGAAGGCCCCTTCCCCCACTTTGACGTCGAACACCACGGCGGCCGGGCCGGCGGCGAGTTTCTTCGACAGGATGGAAGCGACGATCAGCGGGATCGAATCGATCGTGGCGGTCGCGTCGCGCAGCGCATAGAGCCGCCGGTCGGCGGGCGCCACGGCGGCGGTGGCGATCCCCATCGCCATGCCGCAGCGGTTGAGGAGACTCAGGCAGCGGCGGCGGTCGAGATCGAGCGAGAAGCCGGGGATGCTTTCGAGCTTGTCCGCCGTGCCTCCCGTGTGGCCCAGGCCGCGGCCGACCAGCATGGCGATCGGCTGGCCGCAGGCGGCAAGCAGCGGCCCGAGGGTGAGCGACACCTTGTCGCCGACGCCCCCGGTCGAATGCTTGTCGCAGACCGTGGGCAAATCCTCGGCGAGCCGCCAGCGCTCCCCCGAATGGAGCATCGCGCGGGTGAGCGCGGAGGTCTCCGGCTCGTTCAAGCCGCGGATCGCCACGGCCATCAGGAACGCGCCGAGCTGCCCTTCGCTCCAGGAGCCATCGACGGCGCCCTGGACGATCTCGCCGATTTCGGCGGCGGCGAGCTCCCCCCCGGAGCGCTTCCGCTCGAGCAACGCGTACGGGAGGGTCATCGGCCGGGTTTAAGGAACGGGAAGCGGATCAGCCCGGCGAGAGGCCGAGCGGCGCGCCCGCTCCGGCGCCGCCCACCTTCTGCTGCGCCAGCGTGTGGTAGCCCGACTGGGGGTACTCGTCGAGGATGCGCTGGTAGGTCTTCTTCGCTTCGGTCTCGCGCTTGGCGGACTCGTAGGCGGTGGCCAGCTCGTAGAGGATCGCGTCCTTGGGCAGCGGTCCGTCCGAGGCGTCGAGCATTTTTTCCAGCGAAGCGATGATCGCGTCGGTCTTGCCCGCCCGGCGGTCGAGCTCGATCAGGTTGAGCTTCACGTTGCCCGCGAGCATGTCGTCGGGATGGTCATCGACGTAGTCTTCCCAGAGCTTGCGCGCCTCGTCGAGCTTGCCCTCTTCCGCGGCGATCTGGCCGAGATAGACCGAAGCGACTTCGGCCGCGGCCGAGAACCGGAACGTCTCCCGGACGTTCTCGAACGCCTTCTTCGCCCGGGCGCGGCGCGCCTCCGGCGTCGCGAAGCTCGGCGTGTCCGGATCGTCCGGCGTGGCTCCCGTCGCCTGGATCGGCGCGCTGGCCAGCTGCAGCGCCTCGCCGAGCGCCGCACTCGCCTTGCCGCGCTGCGAAGCGCGGAAGCCCCAGAAGCCGAGGAGCACCAGGAGCACCAGCACGGCGGCGCCGATCCCTATGCCGATCGTCCGGCCATGGGACTGGGCATAATCCACGGAGCGCCCGACGGCCGCGGCCACCTCGTCGCGCTTGATCTCTTTGCGGGTCAAATGCGTGCTGCTCATGGGTCTCGAACCTCTTCCAAGATCGAATTCGATCGAAAACGGCAAACCGCCGGATCTTCGCGCCGATTGCCTGCTCTAGAAACCTTCGGGGATTGGGGAACCGCCCGCTGAAACCGCGGAAGGGTACCATCCCGGGGGACCGCGGGCAAATTTCGGGGGGCCGCCTCCCCTATCGTCGGCCGTCGAGCCAGCTCTTGTAGGCCGAGAGGTGGCGGATCGCTTCGGCGGTGGCGCCCATTTTTTCGGCGACTCCCGCGAGGTTCCAGTGGGCGTCGGCGTAACCGGGGTCGGCCTCCAGCGCCGCGTAGTAGGAGGCCGCCGCCTCTTCGAGCCGCCCGAGGTCTTCGAGTGCCACTCCCAGGTCGAACGCGGCGGTCGCGTTATCGGGCGAAGCGGCGAGCGCCGCGCGATAGTGGCGCTCGGCTTCCTCCGGCTTCCCCGCTTCGTGGCGCAGGCGGCCGAGGTTCAAATGGGCGTCGGCGTGATCGGGGCTCAGGGCCAGCGCCCTTTCATAGGATCGTTCGGCCTCCGTCACGTCGGTCTCTTCGAACTCGCAGCCCAGGCGGTACCAGTCCTCCGCGTCCAGCTCGCGCTCGCTTTCGAGCCGCGCCGCGCTCCGGCGGGCGATCGGCGCCGCCTCCCGCGCCAGGTCGGCGACCGCGAAATCGAACAGCTCCTGGCCGGAGGCGGGAATCCACATCGAGCGTTCGTCGCGCGCCACCACCTCGCCCCCTTCGGCGAGGATGCGCACGGCGGACAGCGTTCTGCCCTGCGGCAGCTGCTCGCGCAACCGTTCGAGCGCGTGGCGAATCCGCCGGGCGGGAACCCGGGCGTCGCTCAACTCGCGCGCGGCGCGCAGCAGCACCAGGTCCTGAAAATGGAAGCGCGGCTCGGGCGTGGTCCCCGCCCCGGGGGTGAGCACTCCCGAACGAACCCAGGCGCGCAGGCGCGGCTCGGTGATGCCGACCAACCCGGCCGCCTCGCGGAGCGTGAACCCCGCGAGCGGCGCGGACGGCGCGCCGGGCGGTTTCGCGCGCGTTGGGGAGGAGCGGGACATCGCCCGCAGTCTAACGCCCTACCTGGCCGGAAACCCCGCAAGCGATTGAAATCGCTCGCGGGGCTACCCCCTCGCGGCCCTCTTGCGCATGGGGGTGACTTCGGCCAGCTTTTCCTCGTCGGCCGCCTTGCCGGGTTTTCTCGGGGAGGGCTTCGCCGGCTTGCGCTCCGCCTTCGCGTCGCCCTTGGCGGCTCCACCCGCGTTCGCGAGGCTCGCCTTCAGGGCCGCCATCAGGTCGATGATCTGCGCCTTCGGCGCCTCTTCGACCGCGGCGGTGATCTCTTCGCCTTCGACCTTCTTGTCGATCAGCGCGCGGGTCTTCTTCCTCACTTCATCTTCGTACTGCGCGGGCTGGAACGATTCGCCCGCGATCTGATCGATCAGCATCTTCGCGAGATTCAGCTCCTGGGGCTTCACCTCGGCGCTGCCGATCGGCACTTCGGAGAACGCGCGGATTTCGTCGGCGTAGCGCAGCTGCTGCATCACGACGCCCTGCTCGTACGGCCGCAGCAGCACAAGGTAGTCTTTTCCGCGCGCCCGATAGCGGGCGATCGCCGCGCGGCCGGTATCGCGCATCGCCTGGGAGAGCAGCAGGTAGGGCCGGTCGCCTCCTTTGTCCGGTCCCAGGTAATAGGTTTTCTCAAAATAGATCGGATCGACTTTATCGAGCGGAATGAACTCGGTGATGTCGATCGCGTTGGTCGGCTCGGGCATCAGGGCCTTCAGCTCGTCCTCGCTGAACAGTACATATTGCCCTTTGGTGTACTCGAAGCCCTTCACCATCTCGTCCTTACCGACGATTTCGTTGTCGGTCGGACAGATATATTGCTGTTTCAACCGCGTACCGCACTTCTTGTGCAGCATGTTCAGATGAATGCCGGTCGAGGCTTCGCCGGTCGAGTAGAGCTTGATCGGGATCGAAACGAGGCCGAAGGAGACGGTGCCGGAAGCATAGGCTCTTGCGCTCATGGGAGCGCTATCATACTCCGGTCTAAACGCCGATGAAACCAGAGAAATCCACCTCCGCCCCAGGGGATCGCGCCGCCGACCGCCAAGGCCTCGCGAAGTACCGCGCGAAGCGCGATGCCCAGCACACGCCCGAGCCGATGGGGCTGGACGGCGCCGAACGGCCGCGGCTGTTCGTCGTCCAGCAGCACGCGGCGCGCGCGCTCCATTGGGATCTGCGGATGGAGATCGGCGGCGCGCTCAAGTCGTGGGCGGTGCCCAAGGGGCCGTCGGACGATCCGCAGGAAAAACGCATGGCGGTCCACGTCGAGGACCATCCGCTCGAATATGCGGATTTCGAAGGGATCATCCCGAAAGGAAATTACGGCGCGGGGCAGATGATCGTTTGGGACCGCGGGCGCTACGTGCCCCTGGAGGACATGGAAGAGGGATTGGAAACCGGCAAGCTGCTGTTCGAATTGAAAGGTTATAAGCTGCGCGGCCGGTGGACGCTGGTCAAGTTGAAGAAAGATCCCACCGGCTGGCTGCTGATCAAAGAGCGCGACCAATGGGCGAACGCCTCGGGCGAGGCGGGATTCTCCGCCCGATCGATCCTCTCGGGATTGACGGTCGAAGATCTGCGCGACGGGGACCCGCGGGCGGACGAGATCCGCGCCGAGCTGGCGCGGCAGAAAGCGCCCGAGAAATCCCTCGCGGCGCGCGACGTAAAGCTGATGCTCGCCGAGACGCGCGAGGAACCGTTTTCCCGCGTTGGCTGGCTGTTCGAGCTCAAGTACGACGGCTATCGGCTGCTGGCCGAGAAAGCCGACGGCGAGGCGCGCCTGCTCTATCGCAGCGGGCGCGACGCCACGCGGACTTTTCCCGAGGTCGCCCGCGCGATCATGGCGCTCCCCTACTCTTCCTTCGTGCTCGACGGCGAGGTCGTGGTGGTCGAAGAGTCGGGGCACCCGAGCTTTCAACGTTTACAGAAGCGCGGCCAGATCGGCGGCGCGCTCGAAGCGGAAAAGGCCGCGGTCGAAAACCCCGCGACGTTTTTTTCCTTCGATCTGCTCGGTTTCGAAGGTTTCGATCTCCGGCCGCTGCCGCTCGTCGAACGTAAGCGGCTGCTCGAACAGATGCTGCCGCAGGCCGGGGTGATCCGCTACACCGATCACGTTGAGACCCGTGGCGTCGATCTGCATGGGGCGGTCGCCGCGCTCGGACTCGAAGGAATCATGGCGAAGCGGGCGGCCGGCCCGTACCGCAATGGGCGCCATGCCGATTGGCTGAAAATCCGCGTCGATCAGACGGGCGACTTCGCGATCGTCGGCTGGAAGGAATCGGAGTCGCGCGGCCGGCCGGGCTTTGCCGGGCTGCACGTCGCGGTGCGCGAAGGGAACGGCTGGTGCTATGCCGGGAGCGTCGGCAGCGGATTTACCGAGAAGCAGCTGAACGAGACCCGCAAGATCCTCGAACCCTACCGGCGCGAGAAACCGCTCGTCACCGGAGCCCTGCCGAAGGGCGGACGCCACGTCTGGCTCGAACCGCGGCTCGCGGTGGAGGTCCGCTTCAAAGAATGGACGAACGACGGGCATCTGCGCCATCCGGTGTTCCTACGGCTGCGCGACGACAAGCCGATCGAAGAGTGCGTGCGCCAAGGAACGACGCCTTCCGACGACGGCAACGAGGACGGCGCCGAGCCGCCTCCGCCGCTTCCCCCCACCGCCTCGAAGCGCAAGCTCGTCTTCACCTCTCGGGAGAAGGTGTTCTGGCCCGAAGAGGGCTATAGCAAAGGGGATCTGATCGATTTCTATCAGGCGATCGGCCCCGCAATCCTCCCTTACCTCGCCGAGCGCCCGCTGGTGCTCGATCGCTACCCGGACGGGATCGAAGGAAAATCTTTCTATCAGAAGGACGCTTCGCGCTTCCTGCCGGAATGGATTCGCACGGTCGCGATCCGCAGCGAATCGGGCGAGCAGGGGCCGCGCGACATCCACTACATCCTGTGTGACGACGCGGACACGCTCGCGTTCCTCGCGAACCTGGGCGTCATTCCGCTCCACGTCTGGGCGAGCCGGGCGGACGCGCTCGACCTGCCCGACTGGACGATCCTCGATCTCGATCCCAAAGGGGCGCCGTTTGCCAACGTGATCGAGATCGCGCGCTTCTTGGGAGATTTCTGCCGCGAGATCGGCTGGACGCCGTTCTTGAAGACCAGCGGCGGCTCGGGGCTGCACATCCTGCTGCCGCTCGGCCGCCAATGCGGCTTCGAGCAGGCGCGCCAGCTTGCCGAGGTGATCGCCCGCCACGCGGCCCATACGCTGCCGAAGATCGCGACGATCGAACGCAACCTCGCCGCCCGCCGCGGACGGGTCTACATCGATTTCCTCCAGAACGGGCGCGGCAAGCTGATCGCCGCCCCGTTCTCCGCCCGCCCGCGGCCGGGGGCCACCGTCTCGACTCCCCTGCGCTGGGACGAATTGAAGAGCACCCTCACCCCGAGCAAATTCACCATCCGCTCGGTCCCCCGCCGCGTGCGGACTTTGAAAGAGGATCCGCTCGCCGAGGTGCTGACGATGAAGCCCGATCTCGCGGCGATCCTGGAGGAGCTGCACGTCCGGATTTCTTAAGGCAGGGCGTTCAAAAACCCCACGGTCGCCTCGATCCCCTGTTCCATATTCAACGCCTCGGTCCTTCCCGATCGCGCGAGCGGCTTCCAGGAGTGCTCGCCCGATTCGAGCCATTCGATCCGGATCGCGGACGAGAGCGCGTAGCCCGCGACGTCCTCCGGAGTGCCGAACGGATCGCGCGTCCCCTGGACGATCAGCGTCGGGGTGCGCAGAGCTTCGAGGTGCGCCGTGCGCAGCTTCTGCGGCTGCCCCGGCGGATGGAACGGATAGCCGAGGCAGACGAGCCCCGCGGCCCCGACCTCGTCGGCGATCAGGCTCGCCATTCGCCCGCCGAGCGATTTGCCGCCGATCGCGACCCGGCCCGCCCCCTCGGCCTGCACGGCGGCGTACGCCGCGCGCCACGATTCGAGCAGCACGGGAGTCCGATCGGGAGGTCCCCCGCGCCCCCCTTCCCGCCGCGCATGCATGTAGGGAAACTCGAACCGCGCGACGCGAATCTCCCGCTCGGCGAGACCCTGCGCGAACTTTTCGAGAAAGGGAGAGTCCATCGGCGCGCCGGAGCCGTGGGCGAGGATGAGGGTTACGGAGGCGTCGTCGGGGCCGTTCCAGAGGAAATTGGGCATGGCGGTATTTTGCCCCGGTTTGGGGCGAGAATCATCTACCCGGCGCCGGGAGGTGTCCCCGTCCGATGCAGTCGCGCTAGACTCCGTTCCATCGAAACGTAACGAGCGCACCGGTTTGCGGCACACCGGCGACGGTCGCAAAGGAGCGCGCGGGTTGCTTCCCACCACCGACATCGGCACGGAGATCGAGCAGGCGATTCTGGATCAGGGCTCGCTCTCGAAAGCGGAGATCGTCGAGACGTGGGGACTCGATGAGGGCGGATATCGCGAGCTGCAAGCCTTTCTCGCCCGCCATTCCGAGATCGAGCCTGGGGCTCCCGGCACGGGGGGCTTTGCCGCCCGCCAGAAGCGAGGCCGGCTTCCCGAGGAGAGCGAGGCTCCGGCCGGCTTGCTGCGCGAAGGGTGGGAGGTGCAGGCGGTCGAGCGGCTGGCGGCGCTTCTCCACCATGCCACGATCGAGAAGCTGCTCGACGATCTGCTCTACACCATCCGCCAGGTGCGCAAAGAGATGGAGGGCTCCGATCGCCGCGGCACCAAGCGGGAGCTGGCCACCGCGCTCGTGCTGCGGCACGGCATCGACCTGCTCGCCTCGCCGTCGGTCCGCGAGGCGGTCGCGCGCGCCGCGGGAATCGATTTTCCCCGTCGCTGGCATCCGGGCAAGGCGACCGCCAGCGAATTCGTCCTCCTCCTGGGGTTTCCGCCCGAGCTGGCGGGGATTCCGGCTCCCGAATCGCTGCCCGATCTCGAATTCCTGGAAGGGCGTTTCAAGCTCGAACCGCTCGCGGATTTCCAGCGAGAAGTCCAGCGCGGCATCCTCGAAACGCTGCAAGAGCCGCTGGGGCGGCGCTGCCTGGTGACGCTTCCCACCGGCGGCGGCAAGACCCGGGTGGCGGTCGAGAGCATCGCCTGCTGGCTGCCCGATCACTACGACCGGGAAAAGGAACGGGCGCGCCAGGGGGCGGTCCTCTGGCTTGCCCACACCGAAGAGCTGTGCGAGCAGGCGTGCGCCTGTTTCAAACAGGTCTGGGAGGCGTCCGAGAACGTCTGTCCCATGACGTTGATCCGCTTTTGGGGCGACCACCTCAAAGATCTGATCGCCCACCAGAGCACGCTGCTCCAAGTGCTCGCGCGGCCGAACGTCGTGGTCACCACGCCGCAAAGGCTGGTGAACCTGCTCGAAGGGCGCGCGCAAGGGGCCGCCCACCTGCTCACCGAGCTGATCCCCGCGCTCGGGCTGATCGTGATCGACGAGGCCCACCGCGCGGCGGCCCCCTCTTACCGGCGCATCTTGGGCGATCTCGCGGCCGAGCGGAAAGTCTCGGTGATCGGGCTCACCGCGACGCCGTTTCGAATGGAGTATCTGGGCGACGATCCGGAGGAAGGAACGCGCGAGCTGCGCGCGGTCTTCGATCGCCTCATCGAGCCGCGCGACAAGCTGGGGGACGATCCGCGCCGGAAGCTGCAGGAGATGATGGTGCTCGCGCGGCCGGAGTTCGAGACGATCCGGACCCCGACGACGATTCGCCTGCCCGACCCGCCGACCTCGAATCTGCTCACCGAAGAGCAGCTCGATCGCCTCGATCGGGTGCTCGCGATCCGCACCGACAACACCCCGCGGCGGCTCGCGATTCTGGAGCGGCTCTTGCCCCTGGCGCGAAATCCGGCTCACTCAGTCCTCTATTTCGGCCCGAGCGTCCGCGACGCCGAATGCATGGCGTTTCTGTTGCGCCAGCAGGGGATCGCCGCCGCGGTGATCTCCGGCGCGACGCGCGACGTCACGCGGCGCCAGGTGGTGGCGGAATTCAAGCAGGGAGCCCTGCGCGCCCTGTGCAACTGCGAGGTTTTGACCACCGGATTCGACGCCCCGCGCGTGACCCACGTGGTCATGGCGCGGCCTACCGTGTCGCGGGTGCTCTACGAGCAGATCGTCGGCCGCGGCCTGCGCGGTCCGAAGTTCGGCGGCACCGAGACCTGCGTGATCCTGGACTGCGAAGACAACTTTCGCGGCGACCGGCCGCAGCTCGGGTACGAGGCGTTCCGCAAGGTCTGGCTGGAGCGGCGGCGAGGCTTCTAAAAAATCATGGCAAAACGCACCCCGCCGCCTCCCGAGCCCGCGCCGTACCCCAAAGCACGGGCGGCCCTCTGGGCGCTCGCCGCGCTCGGAATTCCGGCGCTATTCAAAGTCTGGCGCCCCGACTTTCCGCAGAACGAGGAGTCCGAGATCCGGGTGAAGGCGATCCTCGCGGTGATCGTCGTGGCGCTCCTCCTGATCCGCGAAATCTCACCCGCGGCGACCGAGAAGACCAAGAACCGCGCGGGGTTCGCGCTCACCCTCGCGGCGATCCTAGGAACGGTCGGCTATCTGAATTTCGGCGCGTTCCATGGCCGCAGCTTCATCCACCATTGGGAGCAGTTCCACTACGCGCTCGGGGCGAAGTATTTCCCCGAGCTGGGATACGACGGCCTCTACGACGCCTCGATCGAGGCGCAGCGCAGCCGGGATCCCGGCGCGGCGCTCCACTCCTCCTACCGCGATCTGCGGACGAATCGGGTGGTGGCGACCGATTCGCCCGACGCGCTCGCCCGCCGGAAGGCGGTGGTGGCGCGTTTCACTCCGGAGCGTTGGCAGGCTTTCGTGGCCGACAACGATTTCTTCGTCGCGCACAACGACCCGGGTTACCTCGCCTCGATCCGCCTCGACCACGGCTTCAACCCGCCACCGAGCTGGACCTTCGTCGCGCGCCTTTTCGCCGGCTGGCCGAAGATCGACGAAGGCACCCTCTCCGCGTTCGCGACGCTCGACCTCCTCCTGCTCGCCGCCCTGTTCGTCGTCGTCTCGCGCACCTACGGCACCCGCTGGGGCCTTTTGGCGCTCGCCCTATTCGGCATCAACTACGCCGGGCGCTACTTCTGGGTCGGCGGCGCATTCCTGCGCGAGGATTGGCTGGCGGCGATCGTCATCGGCATCTGCCTGCTGGAAAAGAAGAGGTATCGCTGGGCCGGCGCCTGCTTCGCCTATGCCGCCGCCGTGAGGATCTTTCCGGTCCTCTTCCTCTTCGGCCCGGCGGTGGTCGCCCTAAGAGCCTTGATTCGCCGCGAGCGCCCGCGCTGGGCGCTCGATTTCGCCGTCGGTTTCCTCGTGGCGATCGCCATCGCCTGGGGCGCGGGGAGCCTCACCGGCCGCGGGCCCACGGCGTGGGGCGAATTCGCCGAGCATATTTCGCAGCACTCCCACACCTGGCTGACCAACAACGTGGGGCTCGCCGACACCATCCTTTACGACGGCCCGACCCTCCGCCGCGAACTGGTCGACTTCTCCCTCCCCGAGCCCTGGATTCTCTGGCAGGCAAAGATGGACGCCATCGCCCAAGCGCGCCGCCCATTGCTCTGGCTCGCCCAGGCGCTGCTGCTCGCCGCCGTCGGCGCCGCCGCCTGGCGAATGGAGCCCCCACGCGCCGCGATGCTCGGCATCGTCGTGGTCTTCGCCCTGGTGCTCACCACCTGCTACTACTGGCAGATGCTTCTGCTCGTGCCGCTGCTGAAGAACCGCGCGCTGCTCTACGGCACGCTGGCGGTGAACTTCGGCCTCTACGCGCTCCACTTCGCGACGCCGTCGTTCGAAATGCGGTACGGGATGATGTCTTGGGGGTTGCTGGTGGTGTTTCTGGCGTTTCTGGTGCCGGAGGCTTGGCGGACTTTCCGCGCCGAGACCTGATTTGGAGTGCGGCGACGCGTCGCCGCACTCCAAACGGCACGTTGACTTCGCCGCCCGCTGCCCGCACAATCCACCTGCTCATCACGACCGGCTGAGGGAATTGGCCCGCAGACGCCGGGGCAACCTTCGAGGGAGAAATCCCTTGCAGTGGTGCCAAATCCAACGGAAACCCTCCGGAGATTGATCCTCCGGGTCGAGCGGTTCGCCGGAAGATGAGTCCGAACGGTGCGTAGGGGTCCCCCACCCTTCACTCTCGTACCGACGGACGCTCCCCCGACGACGTTCGATCCTGATCGCGATCTCCGGATGTACTTCTCGGCGCGCTTGTGCGTCGAGCGACAAGGAGATCCACCATGACCACCGCCGTCGCTTCGTCCGCCTTCACCTGTTCCGGAAGCTCTCCTACGCTTTCGGAGTCTCTCCTCTCTCCGCTCGCCCCTCGTCTTCCCCCCTCTTGGATTCCCACGCTCCATCTGATCGGCCCGGGCCAGGTCGGCCGCGCGTTCCTGGAACGGATCGCCCGCATTCCGCTACTCCGGCTCCGCGCCGTCACCGATTCGACCGGGACCCTTTTCGATCCCCGCGGCCTCGAACCGGGCGAATGTGCGGCGTGGAAAGCGCGCGGCGGCTCGCTCTCTAGATATCGTGACGCGCTCTCCATTTCCACCGACGAAGCGCTCGCCTGGGTCGGCGCCGATCTGGTCGTCGATGCGACTCCGACCGATCTGGATCGGCCTCAACTCGCCGCCGGCCGCTGCCGATCGATCCTCGACCGCGGCGCGCGCTTGGCGCTCGCAGCCAAGGACGGCCTCTGCTTTGCCGGTCAGGATCTCCTCTCCGCGCAGCGCCTTTCGCGGGTCGGTTTCAACGCGGTGCTCGGCGGCACCGGCGCTCATCTCGCCGAAGAGCTGACGGAGCTTCGCGCCGACTGCACGGAGGTGGAGATCGTCGGCAACGCCTCGACCACGGCGTTGATCGAAGAGATCGAAGCGGGCGGCGGCCTTGCCGAGGGGATCGCCTCCGCCACCCGGCGCGGTCTGTTGGAAACCGATCCGACCCAGGATCTCGACGGCTCGGATGCGGCGGTCAAGCTCTCGATCGTCGTCCGCGCGCTCTGGGGGTTCGAGCTGTCGCCCGGCGACCTGCCGAAGGTGGATCTCGATCCGGAAGCGATCCGCGAACGGCGCGCGCGGCGGACCACGACGCGATTGATCGGCCGGGCGAGCCGCGACGGCTCGTTCCGTTTGGCCTATGAGGAGATCCCGCGCGGCAGCCATCTCGCGGTCCCTTCGGATCGGGTGGTCTACGCCTATCGCACCGCGGGCGGCCTGCGCGTCCACGTCGGCTCCGGCCTGGGGCCGGAAGGGACGGCGGATGCGCTGCTGGCCGACGTGCTCTCCTTGACCCGCGGTTTCGTTGCTGCTTCGGACGCGGTGCGGGGAGGTGTCGCATGAGCGCGGTCGAGATTACGCCGGGCACGGGGCTGCACCACCTGCCATTCGATTTTCCGCTCGAACATGGCGGCGCGCTCCGCTCCGGGCTGCTCGCGTTCGAGCGGACCGGCCCGGCCGACGGGCCGCTGGTGGTGGTGCAAGGGGGAATCTCCGCCGCGCGCCACGTTACGGCGACCGCCCTCGATCCGTCGCCCGGCTGGTGGCAGGGGCTGGTCGGTCCGGAGCGCGCGATCGACACCGATCGGTTGCAGGTTCTCGCGACCGACTGGCTCGGCGGCATCGGCGCCTCCTCGGGGCCGGGCCGCGCCTCGGAAAAGCCGGAAAACTTCCCGATCGTCTCGTCCCACGATCAAGCGCGGGCGCTGCTCGCGCTGCTCGACGATCTCGGAATCGAAACCGTCGATCGTTTCGTCGGCGCCTCGTACGGCGGCATGGTGGCGCTCGCTTTCGCGGCTTTGGCACCCGAGCGGCTCGGCGGCGTGACAGCGATTTCCGCGGCGCACGAGAGCCACCCGCGGGCCTCCGCCTGGCGCAGCGTGCAGAGGCGGATCGTCGAGCTGGGGACCCGGCACGGCGAGGGAACGGAAGCCCTGGAGCTGGCGCGCGGCCTGGCGCTCACCACCTATCGCAGCCGAGGCGAGCTGGCCGAGCGGTTCGCCGCCCCGCCGACTGTCCTCGAAGGCCGGGCGCGCTTCGCGGTCGAGGGGTACCTCGAAGCGCGGGGCCGCGATTTCGCTACGCGGTTTACCCCCGCGGCGTTTCTGTCGCTGTCGCTCGCGATCGACCTGCACCGGGTCGAGCCGGAACGGATCACGACGCCGGTCACGCTCGTCGCCGCCACTTCCGACGAGCTGGTGCCGGTCGAGCAGATCCGCGATCTGGCGGCCCGGCTTGCCGGGCCGGTGCGATTGATCGAAATCGAGACGCGCTACGGCCACGATGCGTTCTTGAAGGAGGACGAGACGATCGGTGCGATCGTCCGCTCGGATCTGGAGGGGGTGGCCCAATGACCTCTCCCGCAACGCTCCGTTCGACCACCCGCGCCGTCCGTGCCGGGATCGGCTCCGATCCGCGGACCGGCGCGGTGATGCCGCCGATCGTTCTTTCGGCAACCTACGCGTTCGATGGCTTCAACCGGCCGTGCGCCTATGAGTATTCGCGGACCCGGAACCCCACCCGCGATCAATTGGCCGAAACGATAGCGGCGCTCGAAGGAGGCGCGGGCGCGGTGGTCACGTCGAGCGGCATGTCCGCCGTGGCGCTGGTGCTCCATCTGCTGTCGCCCGGCGATCGGCTGCTCGCTCAGCACGACGGCTACGGCGGCACCTATCGCCTGTTGCGCCACTATGCGGACAAAGGCTGGATCGACGTCGATTTCGTCGATTATGCCGACCCCGCGGCGCTCCAGGAGGCGCTCGCCCGGCGCCCCGCTTGGGTGTGGATCGAAAGCCCGTCCAATCCCCTGCTGCGGATCTACGATCTCGCCCGGCTCGCCGCGTTGGCTCACGCGCACGGCGCCCGGGTGGCGGCGGACAACACGTTCCTCTCCCCCGCGCTGCAACGACCGCTCGCGCTCGGCGCCGATCTGGTGATCCATTCGACGACCAAATATCTGAACGGTCACAGCGACGTGGTGGGCGGCGCGGTGGTGGCGAAAGATCCGGCCCTGCTGGAACGCCTCGCCTGGTGGGCCAATGCGGTGGGATTGACTGGCGCGCCGTTCGACAGCTACCTGACGCTCCGCGGCCTGCGGACTCTCTCCGCCCGGATGCGCGTCCACGAGGAAAACGCCCACGCCGTGGCGGCGTTCCTCGCCGAACATCCTGAGGTGGCCCGGGTCCACTACCCCGGCCTTCCCGGCCACCCGGGGAACGAGATCGCGAAGCGCCAGCAGGAGGGCTACGGCGGCATGGTGAGCTTCGAGCTGCACCCCCGCATCGGAGCGGTCGAGCGTTTCGTCGAGGGGCTCGCCTGCTTCACCCTCGCCGAATCGCTCGGCGGAGTGGAAAGCCTGATCGCCCACCCGGCGACGATGACCCACGCCGCGATGGACGACGAAGCCAGGGCGCGGGCCGGGATTACGAAGGAGCTGTTGCGGCTATCGGTGGGACTGGAAGACGTGCGCGATCTGCTGGACGATTTGGAACGGGCGCTCGATCGGGCGGCGGAAGAGGGCGCGGACGTGCGGGAGGTGGTGGCCGCCGCGCGCTGAGCGCATTGGAGGCTCGCCCCTCAGGCCGGAACCCAGTGCTCCACCGGTTTGCCCAGGAACTCTTCGAGCGGGATGCCGTCGCCTCCGACCAACAGAGTGCGCTTCGGTTGGTAGGCGGCGGCGAACGCTTCGAGACCCGCGGGGACCTCGCGGTTCGTACCGCTTTTCACCTCGATCGCGGTAAGCGACCGCCCGCGCCGGACGACGAAGTCCACCTCGCGATCGCGCTCCCGCCAATAGAACAGCTCGCAAATCCCCGCCGCGGCGGCATTCGCGAGATGTGCGCCGACGGCCGATTCGACCAGCCGGCCCCACAGCTCGCGGTCCGCGCGCACCTGTTTCGGGGAGAGCCCTGACGGCGCGGTCATCAACGCCGTGTTGAGCACCTGAAGTTTCGGGCTCGAACCCCGTTGCCGCACCATCTCGCCCGCGAATTTCGGCAGGCCGACCAGCATGCCGGCGCCGCCGAGAAGATCCAGGTAATGAGCGAGCGTGGTGGTGTTTCCGGCGTCCGCGAGCTGCCCGAGCATCTTGGTGTAGGAGAGGATCTGCCCGGAGTAGCTGCTCCCGAGCTGGAACAGCCGCCGCAGAAGGGCCGGCTTATCCACCCGCGACATGAGCAGCACGTCGCGCGAGATTGTCGTCTCGATCAACGAATCGAGGACGTACCGCGCCCATCTCTGCGGCTCACGGGCGAGAGGGGCCGCGCCCGGATAACCGCCGAAGAACAGATACCGCTCGACGTCCCAGCCGAACGCGTCGCGCATCTCGGCGAACGACCAGTGCGGCAGATAGAGCGTCTCGAACCGTCCCGCCAGGCTCTCGGTGAGGCCCTGCTGGATCAGAAGCGGCGCCGAGCCGAGGAGGACCACCCGAAGGCGGCGTTTGGCGCGGGTGTCCTCGTCCCACAGCCGCTTGACGGTCTCGGACCAGCCGGTCAATTTCTGCACTTCGTCGATCACCAGCACGGCGCCGCGCCGCCCCGCTTCGGCGGCTTCAAGCCGCGCTGCCTCCCATTGCTGCTCCAGCCAAGGCGCGACGCGCAGCGAAGGTTCGTCCGCGCTCGCATAGCGCGTCACGAGCCCCGAGGCCTCGGTGACCTGAAGCACCAGGGTGGTCTTTCCGACCTGCCGCGGCCCAGCCACGACGAGCAAGAAGCGGCGCGGCTCGCGGAGACGACGGGCCAGGACGGAGCTCTGTGGACGAGTGAAGGGCATCGACGGATTACTCAATACGCTGAGTAATTTTACTCAACGTCCTGAGTAGCGCAAGGGCGGCGGGTCTCGGTAGCCGCAAAGATCGGGCGGGCTTTCAGCCCTTGTTGGATACGGATGGACCTTATAACCCAGGCCGTTGGCCTGGGCTGTCATCGGCAGGGCCTTCGGCCCTGAATCAGGGCATGACCCGCCCTACGCTCAGTTTTGGTGCTCCTCTCGGCGATGGTGCCAACGGGACGCCGACGGTCCCAGGAAAAGCAGCGACGGGTAGAGATGTTGAGGGTGAACGCTCAAACTTTCCTCAGCCTGTCCCGTTGAGGTCCTCACAAGCACCCTCGCCTATAGGAACCTCTGCATATCTCGAAACTACGCAATCCGCGTTTTCGGGAAGAGGCAATGCTTCAGGGAGAAACTCTCCCTAGGAGGACCCATGAGCATCAAGCGAAGCGCTGTTTCCATCGCTCTGTCGTTCGTCTTCGTAGCGGTTTTCGCCGCGCGAGCCGACGCGGTCGCGGCGCCGCCCTGCGACCAAACGATCGTCACCGGTGAGATTCTCGGTTCGAGCCTGCGGAAGAGTGACGACGGCACAATCCTCCGCGAGGTGCGCATCGCGCCGCGTAAGGTCTGGCGCGGCGAAATTTCGGCTTCGAAAATCACGGTCGAGCTGCCCCGCGCGGCCAAAAACCTCCTTACCACCGGTAACGTTTACGTTCTCTTCCTGGATCATTCCTCGGGATCCGAGAGTCTGGTAGTCCGTCCTGATGGCGTGTTCGAAGTGGTCGGAACCACGAACGGACCGCGCGTCGTCCGCCAAGCGACTTCGACACTCCTGGGAAATGACGCCTTCAACCGGCCTCAGGGCCTCACCCTCGACGGCCTCGCGCAGCTCATTCAAGAGGTTGTTGAAGACCCGTGCGGCGGCGGGGACGATGGGGGTGGGGGTGGGGGTGGCGGTACCGGGGGCGGCGGTGGAACTCCGTCTTGCATTCCGGACGGCGGAGTCGACGACACGCTCTACCAAACGCACTGTTGTAGCGGCTATGCGGTGAACGGCAGCACGGTTTGCTGGAATCCCTCGGACTACGGCCACTCCTGGGCCAGCTGCTATCACGTGTGCGGCACCGCCCCGGTAAACGGCTGTATCCCGTCCGGCGGTATCGACGACACGCTTGGCAGCACCTACTGCTGCAGTGGAGTCGCGGTTTCAGGCAGCACCTGGTGCCTCAATCCGGCGGACTACGGCGGCTCCTGGGCGTCCTGCGTCCAAACTTGCGCCTGAAGCCTCTCACACGCCCCTTTCTCGCTCGCGGGAAAGGGGCTTCTCCCATCCCTAAAAGACGGAATGGGCGGTTTCATCCTACGGGACCGGTGCCAGACGGTGGGGAACCTCAGTGCGGCAGGTGCAAGAGCACCAGGGCGATCAAGGCCGGCAGCGCCTGGATGTAGAAGATCTTCTTGCCCACGGTCGCCCCGCCGTAGAGACCGGCGACGATCACGCAGGTGAGGAAGAAGATGCGGAGCTCGAAGGCCCCGTGGTCGGCGAGCAGGCTCCAGATCAGGCCGGCGGCGAGGAAGCCGTTGTAGAGGCCCTGGTTGGCCGCCAGGGTCTTCGTCGCCTCGGCCATTTCGGGGGTGAGGCGGAAGGTCTTGCGGCCGAACGGCTTGGTCCAGAGGAACATCTCCAAGACCAGGAAGTAGAGGTGCAGCACGGCGACGAGGCCGATGAGAACCAGGGTGAGCGTCGAGATCACGGGCGCGTCTCCTCAAGAACCGGGGGTTTGCCCCGAGTCTATGCCGAAACGCGAAGCGCGATGCCTCGCGATTCTTGGGCGGCGCCGAGGAGGAAGTGCGGACTGCGAGGGGATGGAAATTTGGTCGGGGCGAGAGGATTTGAACCTCCGGCCTCACGGTCCCGAACCGTGCGCTCTACCAAGCTGAGCTACGCCCCGACGGGTGCTGCGGCGTATCGGCGAGACAAGCGCACAGAGACGCCGGCCCCGCTGCGGGAGGCGAGAAGATACCGCGAGGCCGGGCGGCGGTCAAGCGTCGGGGGCCGGATTACCGCCTAGGGTACAATGCCGCCGAATTAGATTCGAGGAGGGTTCCCGAATGTCGATCCGCACTCTGTCGGAGCTGTTTCTGCATGCCGTATCCCTCGGCAAGCCGGACTGCCTGATGCACAAAGTCGAAGGCACGTACCGGCCGATCTCTTCGGCGGAGCTGGGCGATCAGGTGTTCCGCCTGGCGAAATCGTTCGAGGAGCTGGGCGTCGGCCGCGGCGACCACGTCGCCTTGATGTCGGACAACGGCCCCCATTGGGCGGCGACCGATTTCGCGATCCTCAGCCTCGGCGCGGTGCTGATTCCGATCTATCCGACGCTCACGCCCGATCAGGCGTCCTACATCGCGAACGACTGCGGCGCGCGGATCGTTATCGCCGAGACGGAGAAGCACCTCCAGGGGTTCCTCGAACATTCCGCCACCCTGCCGAAGGTCGAAAAATTCGTCCTGATCAAGGGGACGTCGGACGATCCACGGGTCGTCTCGTTCTCAGACCTGATGCAAAAAGGCGCGGGCTACGACCGGGCGAAGATCGAAGCCTCGGCGCGGGCCACGAACCCCGACGATCTCGCGACGTTCATCTATACCAGCGGCACGACCGGCCAGCCGAAGGGCGTGATGCTCACCCACGGCAACATCGTGTCGAACCTGCTCGCGGCGGCCGAGCTGTTCCCCGAGGTCGGCGCCAATTCGACCGCGCTGTCGTTCCTGCCGCTTTCGCATTCGTTCGAGCGGACGGTCGATTACTTCTACTACTACAAGGGCGTCACCATCGCCTACGCCGAGTCGGTCAATACGGTGCCGCAGAACCTGCAGGAGGTGAAGCCGCATCTGTTCGTCTTGGTTCCCCGGGTTTACGAGAAATTCCTCGCCCGGGTGAACGAAGGGGTGGCCGCCGCTTCGCCGATCCGCCAGAAGATGTTCCATTGGGCGGTGGGCGTGGGCAAGCGGGCGATCGAATACCGGCTCAAAGGCACCCGCCCGGGCGGCATGCTGGGGCTTCAGCTCGCGCTCGCCGACAAGCTGGTGTTCAGCAAGGTGAAGACCCGCCTGGGCGGCCGGTTCGAGCTGGCGCTTTCGGGCGGCGCCCCCCTCGGGCGCGACATCGCCGAGTTCTTCTGGGGCGCGGGAATGCCGATCTATGAAGGCTACGGCCTGTCCGAGACCTCGCCCGTGATCTCGGTCAACTCCCCCGGGCACGCGAAGCTCGGCACGGTCGGCCGGGCGGTGCGCGACGTCGTGGTGCGGATCGCCGAGGACGGCGAGATCCTGTCCAAAGGCCCGAACATCATGAAGGGCTACTGGGGTTTGGAAGAGGCGACCAAGGAGGCGATCGACGCGGACGGCTGGTTCCACACCGGCGACATCGGCGAGGTGGACGGCGAAGGCTTCCTGCGCATCACCGACCGGAAGAAAGAGCTGATCGTGAACGCGAACGGCAAGAACATCGCCCCGGCGCCGATCGAAAACTCGCTCAAGGCGAGCACCTACATCGCCCAGGCGGTGGTGATCGGCGACCGGCGGAAGTTCCTCTCCGCGCTTTTGGTCCCCGACTACGACAACCTCAAGGGTTGGGCCGGCAAGCAGGGGCTGCCGACCGAGCGCGGCGCTCTCTTTGCGCGGAGCGAAACGCGCGCGCTGCTCGCCCAGGAGGTCGATGCGGTCAACAAGAAGCTCGCGAAGTTCGAGCAGATCGTCGCCTGGGAGATCCTGCCCGACGAGTTCACCATCGAGACCGGCGAGCTGACCCCGACGATGAAGGTCAAGCGGCGGGTGATCAACCAGAAATACGGCGACGTGATCGACCGGCTCTACACCGAAGCCGACGCCAAGCGCGGCGAGTAGGAGAGGGTGAATGTCTGAGGCGCTGCGCTTGGAGTTGGGGGGCGAACGCCTCGCCACCCTGACGTTCGACCTGCCCGAAAAGCGGGTCAACATCTTTCAGCCCTCGGTGTTCGCCGAGATCGAGAAGGTGCTGGCCGAGCTGGCGCGCCCGGAGATCCGGCGCGAGATCGGCTGTCTGGTGCTCGCCTCGGGCAAGCCGGGAACGTTCATCGCCGGGGCCGACGTGCAGGCGATCGCCTCGGTCACCGACCCCGCGGAAGTGGCCGAGGCGGTGCGCGCCGGGCAGCGGCTGTTCGCGGCCTGGGAGGCGCTCCCCTTCCCCACCGTCGCCGCGATCTCGGGCGTCTGCTTGGGCGGCGGCCTCGAATGGTCGCTCGCTTCGACGTACCGCGTCGCGAGCGACCGGGCGGACGTGCGGATCGGACTGCCGGAAACCCGCATCGGGATCCTTCCCGCCTGGGGCGGCTCGACCCGCCTGCCGCGGCTGGTGGGGCTCACCGCGGCGCTCGACATCATCCTCGCGGGCAAGTCGGTCTCCGGTCGTAGCGCGCTCCGGATGGGGCTGGTCGATGCGCTGCTGCCCGACGCCGGATTTTTCGATCGGGTCCGTAACTTCGCGCTCTCGGTGCGGGGCAAGAAAGAGCGGCCGGCCAAAAAGACGAGCCTCAAGTCGGCGCTGCTCGACGGCAATCCGTTCGGCCGGCGGATCGTCTACAGCCAGGCGCAAAAGCAGCTCGCAAAGACCACCAAGGGGCACTATCCGGCGCCGGCCAGAGCGCTCGACGTGGTGCGGATCGGCCTCGAAGAGGGGGCGCCCGCGGGCTACGCGGCGGAGGTGCGCGCCGCGGCCGAGCTGGCGGTCTCCCCCGTCGCCAAAAACCTTCTCCACCTGTTCTTCCTGACCGAAGAGGCGAAGCGCGAGAGCGGCATTCCCGGCGCCGCGCCGCGGCCGGTGCATTCGACCGCGGTGGTCGGCGCGGGGGTGATGGGCGGCGGAATCGCCCAGCTGATCGCCGACCAGACGGGCCTGCACGTGCGGATGAAGGACGTGCGGCCCGAGGCGCTCGCGCTCGGGATGGCCCACGCCAGGAAGCTGTTCGATTGGAGCCTGAAGCGCCGCCGGATCACCAAGGCGGACCTGCAGAAAAAGCTCGCGCTGCTCGCGCCGACCCTCGATTACGCCGGCTTCGAGCGCGCCGACCTGGTGGTCGAGGCGGTGATCGAAAAACTGGAGGTAAAGCAGGAGGTGTTCCGCGAGCTGGCCGCCCACGCCGCCCCCGGCGCGGTGCTCGCCTCGAACACCTCGTCGCTGCCGATCGCCGAGATCCGCGCGAAGACGCCGAACCCGGAGCGGGTGGTCGGCATGCATTTCTTCAACCCGGTCCACAAGATGCCGCTGGTCGAGGTGATCGTCCCCAAAGGGTGCGATCCGGCCGCGGCGAACGCGGTCTTCGAGCTGACGCGCCGCCTGGGCAAGACGCCGGTCCTGGTGAAGGATTCGCCCGGCTTCCTGGTCAACCGCCTGTTGATGTTCTATTCGACCGAGGCGCTCTGGCTGCTCGACGAAGGGCGCCGGATGGAAGATCTCGACAAGGCGATGACCGATTGGGGCATGCCGCTCGGGCCGATCGAGCTGACCGACGAGGTGGGGATCGACGTGGCGATCAAAGTCGCCCACATCCTCCACGAGGCGTTCTCCGACCGGCTGCCGCTGCCTCTTTGGATCGACAAACTGTCGGGCGACGGCCGGCTCGGCGCCAAGAACCAGCGCGGGCTCTACCTGTACGAGAACAAGAAGCGGACCGCCCCCGATCCTTCGGTCTATGGCCTCCTCGGGCTCACCCCGAAGACCGACAACGTGCGGCTCGCCGACCTGTCGGAGCGGATGATCCTGCCGATGGTGAACGAAGCGGCCCGCTGCCTCGACGAAGGGGTGGTCGCAAGCGCCGGGCATCTCGATCTCGCGCTGATCTTCGGCACCGGGTTCCCGCCGTTCCGCGGCGGCCTCTGCCGCTGGGCCGACAGTCAGGGCCTCCCCCGGCTGATTGAGAAGCTGGAAAAGCTGGAGCGGGAAGTGGGACCGCGACACGCCCCGAGCCAGGCGCTGCGCCGCTACGCCGAGGCGGGCGGGTTTTATCCGGGGACGAAGAAGGCGTAAGGCGTCCCCGAGGGAGGACGGGCTCGTTCCGGTCTTCTCTATCGTCGGTAGAGCGCGACGGTGAATGAGGACGTTTGTCCCTCCTGGCCTGCCGCTTGCTAGCTTCCTGGTAAATGGCCAAAGGAGACCCCTCATGCGCCGCTTCCTCCCCCTCCTATTCGCACCGATTCTGGCGGCCCTCACCGGCTCCGCCTTCGCCGCCGACGCGCCGCCCACGGCCCAATTCACCGACCGGGTAGACGTCCGCGAGGTTCTGCTGGACGTTCTGGTCACCGACCGCCAGGGCAACGTGATCGTCGGCCTTGGACCCGAGGATTTCCGGGTGACGGAGAACGGCAAACCGGTCGATCTCGCCGGCCTCTCGTTCTATAGCAACCGAAAGTTCCTCGGCTCCGCGGTTGAGGCACCCCACCCTGCGGTCCCCGCGGTCTCGACCAACGCCCCCCTGGAGAACCGCTATTTCGTCCTGCTGTTCGACGATGTGCGATCTCTCTCGCTCGACGCCCCCGAGTTGCTCACCCAGCAGCTGCAGGCGGCCCGCAAGGCGAAGGAGTGGGTGGGCAAGCTGCTCGCGAACGACTGGGTCGCCGTCCTGACCTACGACCGCAAGCTCAAGGTCCAGACCGATTTCACCCGCGACCAGCGCGTGCTGGTCGGCGCGATCCAAGACGCGGTTTCGGGCAAGGATTCGGAATCCGAGTGGCCCTCGCGCATCGGGGAAGGGGTGGGCAACGCCCCCTCGCTGCTCGCTCGGCTCCCGCAGGGGAAGGCGCTGCGGGACAAGACCGAGAGCATCTACGACGCGCTCGTCGTGCTCTCCAAGGCAACGACGCCCATCGTCGGCCGGAAGAACCTCCTGCTGTTCACGATCGGCTTCGGCCAGATCAACAGTTTCGGCCAATACCTGCCGGATCCTCGCTACTACCCGCAGACTCAAGCGGCATTGAACGATGCGAACGTCGCCGTCTACACGATCGACCTGACCCTTCCCGGCACAGAGCACAAGCTCTCCGGCGGGATGAACCAGCTCGCCGCGGATACCGGCGGAACGTACCTGTTCAACTTCGTGAGCTTCCTTACTCCGCTCGAGAAGATCTCGCAGGAGAACAACGGCTACTACCTGCTCGCCTACAAGAGCGAGCGGCCGGCCGGTGCCGAGGGTTACCAGAAGGTGGAAGTGAAGCTCGCGAACCCGGAATTCAAGGTCAAGGCCCGCGAGGGATACAGCTACGGTAAGTCCCGCGGCGAATCCTGAGCCGCGACCGGTCGGGCCATGGCGAACCCAGGGCGGCCACGAGGGTGGCCGTCCTGGGCTCACATCTACGGGTTGATCCGCACCTTCCACGCCCCGCGGCCGTGGGTGAAGGCGAACAGCGTCTCCTCCCCGCCCGGCGCCACGTGGACCTCCAGATGCTCGGTCGATACGGCGGCGAAGCCGGTGTTCGCCACCGCCCAGGTGGCGCCCGAGTTGTTCGAGACGAAGACCCCCAAGTCGGTGCCGGCGTAGAGCACGTTCCGCCGGGCCGGATCGACCGCGATCGACAGGACCGGAAGGTCGGGTATTCCGGTGGCGCCCGAGCCGTCGGCCGGGGACCAATGCGCGCCTCCGTCGGTCGTGCGCCAGACGTGAGGTCCGCCGAACGTCGAGTACGTCGCATAGGCGATCAAATCGTCGCCCGGATCGAAGGCGATCGACGAGACGAAGCCGTCGCGCGGCAGGACGACCGGCCACTCGGCGTCGTCGGCGTTGAGCGCCGAATCGTGGCGGTGGATGAAGCCGTCCGACAGTCCCACCAGGACGCGATGAGGATTGTTCGGGGCGATGCCGACCGCGCTCACCAGCGAGTCGTCGTCTCCGGCGACCACGCTGCTTGCCCGGGTCCACGTCGCCGCTCCGTCGTCGGTGCGCCAGATGAACGCGCCGCCGGCCCATAAGCGCCGCGGCTCGCTCGGATCCATGGCGAACGGCGCGATGAAGATGAACCCGTTGTCGTCGATGTCGCCCGTGACGTCGCCGAACGTGGCGCCGCCGTCATTCGACTTCTGGATCGACAGGCCGAAGTTTTCGGCGTAGAGCGTCTGCGTGTCGGTCGGATCGACCGCGACGTAGCCGCCGTCGCCCGCGAGAATCGTCACCCAGGCGTTGCGCCCGGAGGCGGTGTTTCCCACCACGGTGCCGTTGTCCTGGGTGCCGCCGAAATAGGTGTTGCCGTCGGGGAACACCGCGCCGTGGTAGAACTGGGTCACTTCATAACCGTTGTTCAACCTGCGCCAGACGACGTTGGCGCGGCGCGGGTCGCAGACTTCCAGCCCCTTGCCGCTCTTGCCCCGCGCGTTCTGGGTCCGCGCGATTCCGCCGTCGCCGCCGACGAAGAGCACCTGGTTGGTCGTCCCGTTGTACAGCGGGTGAAAAACGATCGCATGATGGTCGGCGCGGACGAAGCTCGGCGCGGACGGCGGCCCTTCGGCCCACCCGTACGAAATCACGCCCCAGTTCTTGCCGCCGTCGTCGGAGCGGAACAGGTCGATGCCGCCCGCGAAAACCCGGTTGGGGTCCTTCGGATCGACCGCGATCACGTTGTCGTACCACCCCTGGTTAACGAAGGCGTCGGTGTCCCCCAGGCCGCACTCGGCGAGATTCGCGAGCATCGGATTCGACAGCAGGAGCGTGTTGAGCTTCTTCACGTCGGTGTTGCGCACCTGGGCGGTCCAGCTGCCCGGATCGCCGCCCGCAATTGAGCGGAACACCGCGTGCAGGCCGAGCTCATAGTCACCGGCCGCGAGGCTGTCCGCGAGCGCGTAGAGGATGTTCTGATTCGACGGCGCGATCGCGAGCGACGTTCGCCCCATGCCGGCCTCCGCGAGCACCGGCACCCAGACCGCCGTGCTTTCGGCCTTGACGTTGCGGTTCACGCTGCCGCGAGTGGTGCTGCCGCAGGCCGCGAACAGGACGTCATTGACCTTGTCGGTGCGGATCGCGAGATCGAAACAGCCGTCGGCCACGCCCGGATTGAAGATCCGCGTCCAGGTCGAGCCGCCGTTGATCGTCCGCCAGACGCCGCTGCGCGTCGCGGCGTAGAGCCGGCTCGGGTTCTTCGAGCTGATCACCAGGTCGTTGACGTAGGAAAAGTTCGCATTCCGGGTGGCCGCCAGACTGGCCCAGCTGGTGCCGCTATTGGTGGTTTTGAAAATCCCCAGACCGCGGATCGCATCGGCATTGAAAAACCCCTCGCCGGTGCCGGCGTAGAGCGTCGAGGAGCTGGTCGGGTCGATCACCAGGCTGGTCACCGCCAGGTTGGACATCAGATCGCCGACCGCGGTCCAGCCGGTGCCGGCGTTCGTGCTCTTCCAGACCCCGCCGTCGGCGCCGCCCGCGTAGAAGATACGCGGCGTCCGCGGGTCGATCACCAGGGCGCGCGTCCGGCCGCCGATGTTGCCGGGGCCGAGCGGAGTCCACGAAGCGAGGCTGCGATCCACGTCGGGCTGGACCGCGGCGCCGCCGGCCTGAGGTTCCACAACCGAAGGAGCCAGCGGCTTGCCGGTGGCAATGTCGAACCGCGCCATTCGATCCATCTGCACTTTCGCCGTCACGTAGCGCTCGACGGGCAGGCTCGCCTCGCCCGCCGGCAGGCGCTTCCTCACATTGAATTTCATCGCCTCGCCGGGATTGGCCTGGGAGCGCAGGTTGCGGTCTCCGAGCGCCGCGCGGATCGGCGGCGGCATCGGGCGCGCGGTCGCCTTGCCCGCGCCCTTGGGTAGCGCAAAGGCGATCGAAGGCAGCAGAAGAACGCCGATCAGAGCGAAGAGTCGAAGAGCAGGCGGGCAGGAACGTCGGTCCGGCATCGAAAGAATCTCCTGAATCGAGGGGCGAAGCTCAAAAGACGGCGCCCGCTCAAAGATACCGCTCGCAGGACCCCGCGGCCAAACCCACCGAACGCCGGGGAGACCCAACCTTTTCGCTCCCCGCGCGTAGGTAGGGATCGAGAGGAGCCGAATCGCGGCCCAGTCCGCAGAAGGAAGCAGCCATGAAAACTCGTTCGGCCCGCCCCAAGCTCAGCCTCTCCCGGGAAACCCTCCAGCGCCTCGAAGAGTCCCTGGACTTGGCGATCGGTGGCGTCACGACGACGGTCGCCAGCAACACCAGCGCCTGCTCGGCAGGCGACACCTGCGTCACCTGCACCCGCCCGCGCACGTACTGCGACTGCTAGGCACGTAGCCCGCGGTGGGGATGGGCCCGTCTCCACCGTAGGGGGTTCCTCGAAGCGTATGACCGGCGTGCTAGCATCTTTGCCGGTCTATGATTCCTCGCATCCGTCGCATCTACATCCAAAACTTCCGGTCGATCGATCGGACAGTGGTGGATCTGGAACCTCTCACCGTGCTGGTCGGCCCGAACGGCGCGGGAAAGAGCAATTTCGTTGGGGCGCTTGAGTTTTTTCAACGCTGCGTAACGGAAGGGCTCGAACAGGTCTTCCGTTTCAGCACACCCAACCCCCGCTGGCACGTTGAGCTTGAGCAGCCACCTCTTGGATTCAAGGTGGAGCTCGACCTGGCGCCAGACGCCACTGCGGTCTATTCCTTCCTAATCCGACACGATATCCCGGAACCTCTGGTGGAGCGAGAGACCTGCTCGGTCTTTCACGCTGGAGTGGAAATCGCCGGTTTCGAGGTAGCCGATGGAAACTTCGTGCGCGAAATCTCCGGCATTAGGCCACAGCTCTCCGGAGGCCGACTCGCACTGGCCGCCGCGTCGGCGGTACCGGAGTTCCGACCCGTTTATGACCTGATCGCCGGAATCCTCACCTACTCGATTCACCCTAAAGAAGTCTGCGGCTTTTCCGGTTCGACGGCACCCAACGACACCCTCTCGACGAAAGGAAGCAACGCGCCGGCCGTACTTCGAGCGATTCAAGAGAAGTTTCCGGAAGTTCACGCTCGGATCGAGAGGCTCATGGCGCAGGCAGTTGGAGGAATCACCGGCATCCGAACGAAGCTTGGCGAGCAGTGGCAATCGATTGAGTTCATGAAGGATCTCGGCGATGATCAGCCGTCCTTGTTTCTCGCTCATGAGATGTCGGACGGTACCCTCCGCCTGCTCGGCTTGCTGCTCGCGATCTACCAGCCAAGACGCCCGTCGGTCTTAGTTATTGAAGAACCCGAAGCGACGGTGCATCCAGCGATCGCTGAGCTGGTAATGCAGGTCTTCCTCGACGCGGGCCGGCGCCAACAGGTGATCCTCACCACACACAGTCCCGACCTTTTGGACGCCAAGGAGCTGTCCGACGATCAGATACGGGTCGTCAGCCAACAACATGGCCGCACCGTGATCGCTCCCCTGGGTCGAGCGAGCCGACAGGCGATCCGCGATCGTCTCTACACGCCGGGCGAGTTGCTCCGTCTCGCCGAGCTCGACGACGACGCCGACGGCGCTCTCGCGGCGGCTGCGGCCTGCGATCCGTTCGCCGAAATGCCGGCCTCGACGTGAGCGAGCCGACGACGCTCCTGCCGATCGTCGAAGGACAGTCTGAAGAACAAGGCGTTCCGGTTCTCCTTCGGCGCTTGCTCGTGGAGATCGGAGCCCCCGAGGTGCAGGTTGCACGTCCGTTCAGGATCAAGAGGACGCGGGCCTCCCGCCGCGGCGAAGTGGAGCGCGCGGTGATCCAAGGCATCCGCTCTCGTTCCGACGTTCGAGCGATCCTGGTACTCGTCGATGGAGATGACGATTCTCCCGAAGCCTTGGCACAGACAATCCTCGAAGACTGCCGCCGGGCCACTCCTCTCCCGGTCGCAGCTGTGGTGATCAGGCGAGAATTCGAGGCATGGTTCCTCGGCGCAAAAGAGTCCCTGCGAGGCTTGCGGGGAATCAAACCCGATGCGAAATCTCCCGAAAATCCGGAATCGATCCGCGGCGCCAAGGAACGGCTCACCACCAACATGGTACGAGGTCGTTCCTATGTAGAAGTGGACGATCAACCCGCCTTCGCCGCGGCCTTCGACCTCGAAGCTACCCGAACCCGCTGCCCCTCGTTCCAGTTCCTTTGCGACGAACTTCGTCGCCTGCTTGCCGAGATCGCCGCCACCTCACCTCGCGCAGCCTTACCTGGCTGAGGGCACATCGCGCGTCGGTGGCACTGGCGGATGCTGGAGCTGGAGACGCCCCGACGGCCAGCACCCGGAGAGGACCGTGGCGGCGTCCTGGGGACGTCTCTACCCTGCTGCGGGTCATTTTGCCGGGCTCCGGGTTAGACTTGGCCCGTCTCGAAAGATCTCCTCATTCGACTTGGACCTCGGGGGCACGCGATGAAGATTCCGGGCTTGATCTTGAAGCAGATGTATACCTTGGGCAGTCTCCAGAATGTCGAGGACGGCGTTCGGTTCAGCTTGAAGAACCGGCTGGCGGACGCCACGTTGACCAAGTTGCGCCAGATCAAGATCAACGGCAAGGCCGTGCCGATCGAGGGGTTGACGCTGCATCTCGCCGACGAAGTGATCCCCGCGGCGGCGATCGGCCCGGAGAAGACGATCCCCTTCCCGCTCGCCCGGATCGTCCATATCGAGGCGCGGGTCGATACTTTGCCCAAGGGGCAGCATGAGATCGAGATCGAGTTCGACGCGACGCCGTTCGGCAACCTGGCGTTCAAGGTGAAGGACGCGATCGCCGACGAGAAACCGAAGCGCGCCACGGTGCCGCTGGACAAGGAGAACAACTTCACCCCGGCGATCGTCAAGGCGCGGCAGAAATTCGTCGAGGAGTACGCCGGGATCAAACTCCAGCACATCGACAAGTTCTCGTTCGATCCGGGCGTGACCCAGGGCAACATCGAGAACTTCACCGGCGTCGCCCAGGTGCCGATCGGCTTTGCCGGGCCGCTCAAGGTGAACGGCGAGCATGCGATCGGCGAATTCATCATCCCACTCGCGACGGCGGAGGGAACGCTCGTCGCTTCGTACAACCGCGGCATCAAGGTGCTCAACCTCTCGGGCGGCGTGATGGCGACGGTGGTCGGCGACTGCATGCAGCGCGCGCCGGTGTTCGTGTTCGATTCGGCGCGCGAGGCGCGCGACTTCGTCTTTTGGGTGGAAGAGAACCTGGCGACCATCCGCGAGCATGCGGAAGGGACCTCCTCGGTCGCGAAGCTGCTCTACATCGACCCTTATCTCGCCAACAAGATGGCGTTCCTGCGCTTCAACTATTCGACCGGCGACGCCGCGGGCCAGAACATGGTCGGCCGCGCGACGTTTGCCGCTTGCTCCTGGGTGCTCGAAAACGCCAAGGGCATCCGCCACTTCTATCTCGAATCGAACTTCGCGACCGACAAGAAGGCTTCGCAGATCAACATCATGCGCACCCGCGGCAAGCGCGTCACGGCCGAGTGCACGATCCCGCGCGACGTGCTGATCCAACACATGCGGGTGGAACCCGAAACGCTCCACTACCACGCGGGCA
>DATMZU010000525.1:0-2030 GCA_035607435.1 Thermoanaerobaculia bacterium
CTTGCCGGCCGTTTCTTTCGTTCAGGCGGCTTCGAGCCGGCACCTGGAGAAACTCGAATGAAAGCGCACGTTTCCCCCGAAGTAGTGATCCGAGACGGAAAGCCGGTGGCGGTCATCGTGGAGATCGAGGAGTACCGCGAGATGCTCGAAAGACTCGAAGAGATCGAAGACCTCGCGGCGCTCCAAGCGGTCCGGCGTGAGCCCTTGGAGTTTCGTCGCTTCGAGGACTATCTCGCCGCCCGCGAACACGATGTATGAAGTTCTTCTCGCTCGCCAAGCCAGGCGAGGCGCCCGTCAGCATCGAGAGAAGGTCCCATCGCTTCTGCGTCAGCGCCTTGAAGAGGAGCGCCGGGGTCTCGAAGCTGATGAATTCCCCCTGCGGCTCTCCCTCGAAGGCACGCAAGAGGCGGCGGTTGGTTTCCTCGCGGGATGAGACTTCCGAAGTCACGGTGCGCATTTCAAGATCTCCGGCGGTCGACTTCGGCCCAGGAGTCGTCGAACAGGATGACGCGTCTCCTTTTTTATTGTCAATCGGCACTCCACAGCCGGCGAGGGCGCCGGCGTTCCCAGGAAAGAGGGAGGCTTTGGAGGCAAGGGGGGCCAGCGATCGGAGTAAACTACCGCCATGATCGCGGTCCGAGAGACCCGAACGCCGGAAGCGGCGATTCTTAGAGCCTGTAGCGCTGCGCTCGAGGGAATTGACCGCGCCGGAATCATCGCGGTCCTGGTTTACGGTAGCGCGCTCGGTCGCCATGTCCGGCCCGACAGCGACCTCGACGTCGCGGTCCTCGACCGGCCCGAGAGTCCCGCAACCGACGCGACGCTCGCACGGATGATGGACGCCATCGAGCGCCGCACCGGGCGCGAGGTCGATCTGCGCCGGATCGCCGACCTCTCCCTCTCCCACCAGGCCCACGTCCTGGAGCAAGGGCAACTGGTGTGGATCGCCGATCCGCAGGCGTTCGAAGCGACCTGTCGCGCAGTGCTTCGTCTCAACGCCGAGCAGCGTCCGGATTTGGACCGGGCCTGGCCCGAGCTCCTCGAGAGGCTCCGGCGGGGCCACACGGCCTGATGAGCGGCGAGAGCCTCGCCTATCTGACCCAGCAGCTCCGTCTGGTCGAGGAGTATCTTCGGCGCGCCCGGGCGATCGCATCCCTGAGTCTGTCGGAGTATCTGGGCGACCCGAACCTCGGCGATGCGAGCGTGCGCCAGCTCACCGTGCTCTTCGAGACCTGTCACAACGTGGGCAAGCACATTCTGTCTCGGCGCGGTTGGCGCGAGCCGCTCAACAAGGCCGAGACCTTCGAGATCCTTGCCGAGCAAGGGGTCTTTCCGCCCTCTCTGGTAGATGCCCTCCGCGAAGCGGCTCGCTTTCGCAATCTGGTGACCTACCAGACCGCAGCGGTCGACGAAACGAAGGTCTACGAGATCCTCCAGAACCATCTCGGCGATTTCGACAGCTTCTTGACCCACGTCGCGGGCTGGCTCTCGGCGCATCCAGCGCCATGACGGAAAGCGCGAGGATCTTCGTCGGGAATTGAGGGACCCCTCGCGACTCATCTCATCCCAGCCTTTGGCGGTGGAGTCCGAGCACGGCGAGCAGCGCGAGCGCCGTGGCGAGAATCGTGACTCCCCGAGCGTCGAGCGCCGGAATCTCCGTGACGCCGCGGCTGGCGAGGCCGCTCGGATGGATTCCGGTGTTGCCGATCAGGGCCGCGGCGCCGGTTGCGGGGTTGAGCCGAAAAAGGCGCCCGGTGAGGCCGTCGGCCGAGAGGAGCTGGCCGGTTTCCGGCTCGAAAGCGAGAGGGGTGATCGGCGCGATCCCCGCCGGCGCCATGCCGTGGGGGCCGACCGGCGTCAGGACTCCGGTCGCGCCGTTCGCCCGATAGAGCGTGGTCTTGTCGACCGCGAACAGAGTCCCGTCGGGGGTCGACGCGAAGCCGAAGACGATCTTTGCCCCGCTCCAATCCGCGATGAACGTCGCGATGCTCGTGACGGGATCGAGCCGATAGAGCCCGGGGTTGATGGCG
>DATMZU010000534.1:0-2339 GCA_035607435.1 Thermoanaerobaculia bacterium
CACCTGGGTCATCGCGCCGATCGTGCCGCCGCAATAGCCGCGCAACGCGCCGATCGGATTGCCGCCGTTGATCGTGCCGTTGAACAGGCCGGCGGTGAAATTGGCGTCCGGCACGGTGTTCCAGGTCGTGCCGTTGGTGGAGTACTCGACCGTGCCGCCGTCCCAGCAGGTGCTGGAGCTGAACTCGAACGAGAACGTGTGGAAGAAGCTCAGGGTGGTGTTCGCCTGGGCCTGGAACGGCGGCGAGATGAGCACTCGCTCGGAGGGCGACCCCACGCTCGCGGAGAACCAGGAGTGGGAGGGAGTCTGCGACTGGGCCGTTGAAAGCACCCAATCGGTGGCACCCTGGACGGCGGCGTGAGTCCAGCCGGGGAGGTCGAAGCCCCCCGCCGCTTCAAAGGTGTCGGTGAGGGTCGAGATCGGAATCGGGCCGGTGGGTGAAGCGCTCCGGCGGACGACGTTCGTGTCCTCGACCCCGTTGCTGCTGTCTTTGGCCCGGACCACGTAGTAGTACGGGGTGCCGAAGGTGAGCCCGCTCGCATCCAGGTACGACGTGCCGCCGACTCCGGCGACCAGCAGATTGGCGCCGCTCGGAGTGAACGTCGGGTTGGTCGAGCGGTAGACGTCGTAGGTGACCGGGCCGGCACAAACCGCCGAGCCGGCCGCCCAGGAGACCGTGAGGCCGCAGGAGGCCGTCGCATTGTTGGTGACGGCGGTGGCCCCGGAAAAGTCCGGCGCCGCGACGCAGGGTCCGGTGCCGGTCGCCTCGACGCAGGTGGTCTGCGGCGATTCGCAGTCGCCGGTCGATTCGACGCCCGAGATCTTGTACGCGTAGGTGATGGTGCCCGAGACGGTGTTGTCCTGGTAGGACGAGCCGGTCACTCCGGTCGCCACCGGGACGAACCCGTTGTTCGAAGCGCAGGTGCCGCGCGCCCGGAAGATCTTGAACTGGGGCGCCGCCGGGACGCCGTTGGTCCAGGTCACCGTGATCTGGTTGGGCGCGGTGGCGGAAGCGGAACCGATCAGCGGCAAGCCCGGCGGGTTGCAGATCGGCGCGGCGCTCGCGCAGTTGCTCGGCGGCGCGCCGCACGCCTCGGTGCCGGCCGGGTGGGCGATGACCTGGTAGTTGTAGTTGAAGGAGTTCGCGACGTTGTTGTCGGTCAGGTTGAGCGTCGCGACGTCGTTGGCGATCTTGATGAAGCCGGCATTGCAGTCGAGCTCGTTCTTGTAGACGTCATAGACCACGCCCGCGCCGGACGAGGTCCACGACAGCTGGATCGTGTTGCTCGCCGGGATGCCGAGCGTGAGGGCGGGCGGGGTGGGGATGGTGCAGGCCGCGAACGTCGTGTTCGACCCCGGATCGGAGGCGCAGGCGATGTTGTGGCGGTCGAACGCGGCGAAGATCGCGCCGCCGTGCGGCGTACCGTTCGCCAGGTTGCCGTCGTCGTCGTCGGCGACGCGGAACGTGCGGAACAGCGTGCCGGCCGCGCAGCCGTCGGAGGTCCAGACCGTGGGCACCGTGTTGCAGGTGAAGAAGCTGGTGGTGGTCGCCCGGGTCAGGTACCAGAGCCGGTCGGAGATCGACCAGGCGCCGCCGGTGCCGGGGCTCGGCAGATCGCGGTTCGCGAGGTCCCACAGGGCCTGGGAACCGATGTACGACTCGCAGTGACCTTCGCGCTTTTTCGTCAAGGTCGCGTTGGCGATCGCGTTGGCGCCGCAGGGGCCGACGTAGTTGGGGTTGTTGGCGCTCGGCTGAGGGCAGGTGGTCTGGGTGAAGTTCGCCACCGTGGACGGGGTGTTCGCCACGCGCTTGGCCCAATCGATGTCGCGGACTCCCGTGCAGGAGGTGCAGGCGTTGCCGTAGCCGGCGCAGTTGGTGGCGCGGAAGCCCGAGCCGATGCAGGAAAGGTGGGTGGCGAGCGACGCGGTCCAGTCGCCGACCGTCTCGCCGCTGCCGTTCTCCGGCGGCGAGCCCGTGCCGTCGTTGCTGTCCAGCCCGTGGCCGTACTCGTGGAGCGACACGCTCGGCAGCTCGCCGGTGTTGCCGCAACCGCCGCCCGTCTTGAAGAAGTTGAGCGTCGAGCCGTTCCAATAGGCGTTGCAGGTCTGGGGCAGATTGACGTTGGTGGTCAGCTGGGAGGAGAGCCAGGCAGCGGGAAGCCAGCCGCGGCCGACCTCTTTCACCCGGTTGACCCAATAGTACTGGGTGCGCGAAGAGCGGGTGTTGCCGGCGCCGCCGAAGCCGGGGGTCGAGCAATCGCTTGCCGCGGAGCTGCCGAAATCGAAATTGCCAGAGCCGTCGGCGGTGAGCGAGATCGGGCCGCAGGTGTCGGACGGCT
>DATMZU010000536.1:0-5270 GCA_035607435.1 Thermoanaerobaculia bacterium
CACCTGGGGATTGGGCATTCCGTCCGGGGCCGCGGCTCTGCTCGGCCCCGACGGCGGCGTCGAGCTGGTGGGGACGGTCTATCTCGTCCGCGGCGCCAAGGGCGACATCGAAACACTCTCCTGAAGATCTCGGGAGATCCATTGAAACTGAAGCCGGCCGGCCTCTAAGGTCGAACCGCCGGCTTTCTCATCCAACGTGAAGCAGGGAGAAGACCTATGGAAACGACTCTCACGATCTTGAAGCCCGACAGCGTCGCGGCGGGCAACGCCGGCAATATCATCGCCCACCTCCAGAAGGAGGGCTTCCAGATCCGCGGTCTCAAGATGCTGCATCTCAGCCCGGCGCAGGCCCAGGCGTTCTACGAAGTCCACAAGGAGCGCCCGTTTTACGGCAGCCTGGTCGAGTTCATGACCAGCGGCCCGGTGATGCCGATCGCGCTCGCCCGCGAGAACGCGGTCGCCTACCTGCGCGAAGTGATGGGGGCGACCGACGTCGCCAAAGCGGCGGCGGGAACGATCCGCAACCTCTACGGCACCTCGATCGAAGCGAACGCGATCCACGGCAGCGACTCGGCCGAGAACGCGCAGATCGAAACCGCCTTCTTCTTCTCGCGCGCCGATCTGATCGCCTCGACGTAGGATTCCAACGTCCGGCGGCGACGCCGTAAGATCAAACGGGCGATACGGACGTAGGGGCTCCGCCCCTACTCCGGCCCGGTTCTTTCGTGTCACAGGAGGAGATGGACATCATGAGCTTGCGCATCCCAGAGGCCGCCCCCGTAAGCCAGATCGCTCCCGAGCGGCGCGGCCCCGCCGTCGCCCGTTTCTGCCACGGCTGCCAGCAGCTCTACCCGCTGCTGCGCGCCCGCCACGTCGGCCGGGCGATCTACGGCCGCGACCTGGTGACCTCCACCTGCTCATACGAAGGGATGGCGTTCGGCCACGAAGCTACCTGGTGGGAAGAGGCGGTCGAGGTGCTGCCGGCGGTGGCGGCGCCAGCGGCCGCGGCGTAACGGGCACATCAGCCCTCACCCCCGGCCCCTCTCCCAAAGGGAGAGGGGAGCAAGACGGAGACTTTTGCCGTCCCCCCTCTCCCATGTTTGGGAGAGGGGTTGGGGGTGAGGGCTGATCACGCGATGTCGTAGGTGTCGGTATATGCTTACGGCCTCAACTTCACGGCCCTAAGGAGCTGACGCATGCAGCCAAGCCGCCGACTTTCCCTTTTCGCCGCCTTCCTGTTTTCGCTCGTTGGGCTCGGCCAGGGAGCCGTGCCTTCCGCCGCCAAGATCCTTACCCTGCCGGTGCCCGAGTGGACGGCGATCGGCGCGGAGGCCGACAGGGCTCTGCGGGCCGGCAGCTGGGAGCTGGGGCGAGACGCGGCCGAGCGCTTGATCTCCCAGATTCTCAGCCGTCCGGCGCAAGGCCAGGGATTGGATACCCTCCTCGCTCGGAGCGTCGCCTATCGCGCGATCGGCCTCGCGGGCGTCGGCAAGACCGAGGCGTCGGCGTGGGCCGCGGCGACCGCGCGCGAGCTGGGATTTCGCGCCAAGGACCTCGATCTCTCCGCCTATGGCAAACCCGGCGAGATGGTGCGGGCCGCGCTCGATCCGGCGCCGGTCGAAGCGGAGCCCTTGCAGGTCGGGAACGGAATCTCCCGACCGCAGATCGTCGAGCGGACGTCGCCGTTCTACCCGTTGACTCTTCGCGAAGCTCTGGTCGGCGGCACCGTGATCGTCGATGCGGTCATCGGATTGGATGGCAAGACCCGTACGCCGCACGTCCTCCACTCGCCGAGCATCTTCCTGTCGCTCGCCGCGCTCGATTCTTTGCAGTCCTGGCGATTCACCCCGGCGCAGCGGGAGGGCAAGCCCATCGCCGTGAGCTACGTGCTGACCGTGAACTTCTCGATCGATCCGCCGCAGCCGCAGAAATGACGCCGCCGTTGCCGCCGTGCCTTCCGCTATCCTTCGGGCCGCGATGGCGGGCCGGGACCTCGAAGAATCCACCGAAGGCGGCGCGGGCGGCGAAGGTTGGGACCTCGCCGCCCTGCGCGCCCACGTCGAGGCCCTGCGCGCCTGCCGCCGTTGCCCGCGGGTGGTGCCGCCTCCCGTTTCGGGCGAGCCTCCGGCCCAACGCCCGCGGGTCCTGCTGGTCGGCCAGGCGCCCGGGCCGCACGAGCGGGAGGGCAACCGCCTGTTCGCCTTCACCGCCGGGACCCGGTTGTTTCAATGGTTCGCCCGGATCGGCGTCTCGGAAGAGGAATTCCGCGCCCGGGTCTGGATGGCGGCGGCGATCCGCTGCTTTCCGGGGCGGGCGCCGCAGGGGGGCGACCGGGTGCCGGCTCCCGACGAGGTGGCGACCTGCGCCGATTGGCTGGAGCGGGAATTCGCGTTCGTCCGGCCCTCGACCGTGATCGCGATCGGCCAGCTCGCGATCTCGCGTTTTCTGCCCAAGCCCGCGCCGCTTGCCGAGCGGATCGGCCGGAGCTTCGAAGTCGAGCACTTCAGTCAATCGTTCGAGCTGATTCCCCTGCCGCACCCTTCCGGCCGCAGCACCTGGCTGATCGCGCCGGAGAACCAACGGCGTCTCGCCGAAGCGCTCGACCGGCTCGCGCAAAGTCCGGGTTGGCGCGAGACGTTCGGATAGACTTTCCGCCGATGAGAACAGCAACGAAGATCTCGTCGGCTCTCCTGCCGCTGCTTCTAATCGGACTTGTCGCCTCGGCCCAGATTTCCCGGACGGTCCCCGGGCCGCGGTTCATGCGGGTTGACCTGCCGAGCGCGGCGGATACCGAGGCGGCGAAGGATTGGGCGCGCCGGCTGCGCAAGGCGGACGACCACCTGCGGGCGGGGGAGTGGAGCAAGCCGCGGCGCGATACCGACCGAATGGTCTCCGAAATGCTGTTCGGCATCGGGATCGACGAGGGCACCGCGGCGACGCTCGGGCTCACCCTGACGTTTCGCGCGCTCGCCGAAGCGGGCGGCGGAGATGCCGAGGCCGGCCGCTGGGATTGGCTCGCCGCCCAGGCGCTCCAGCCCGATCTGAACGAGGTGAGCCTCGATCCGTACGGCGCGGCGGGCAAGCCGCTCGAGCTGTTCCGGCTCGCGAGCGGCGGATCGCTGTCGGCCGCGGCGGTGCGCGCGATCGGCATCCCTCCCCCCGTTCCGCCCGCTCAGATACCGCAGCAGGAGCCGGCGAAGAAAATCTCCGGCGCCGAGCCGCATTACCCCAAAGCGTTGCGCGCGACCTGTGCCAAGGGGACGGCGCGAATCGCGGTGACGGTCGATGCGGCGGGCCGGCCGGTCCATCCGCGCTGGCTCGAAGCCTCGGGCGGGCCGGTGATGGCGCTCGCTCTGTTCGAGGCGGTGCGCGACTGGCGCTGGCAGCCCGCCCGGCGGGCCGGGCAGGCGGTGCCGGCGGACGTCGAGATCGAGCACCCGTTCGATCCGGGCAAGTGCCGGCCGCGCGCCGGAAAGCCCTAGCGCTGCGCCAGGATCAGCGCAAACAGATCCTCGGGGTCGGTGAACCACTCGGTGATCGAGAATCCCGCGGCGGCGAGCAGGCGTTCCGCCCGGGGCCGGTCGTACTTGGTGCTGATCTCCGTCAGGATCTCGTCGCCGGGCGCAAAATCCAGGGTGAGATCGAGCGCCTTGAGCATCACCCGCTGCGCCCGGGTGGCGACCAGCCGCATCTCGATCCGCGAACGTTCGACGTCGAAGAACGCCCGGTGCCGGAAGCCCGCCGGGTCGAAGTCCCCCTCGGCGATCCGGTTGGTCTCTCGGAGGATGTTGAGGTTGAACTCCGCGGTCACCCCGGCCGAGTCGTCGTAGGCGGCTTCGAGCCGCGCGATCGGCTTGGTCCGATCGACCCCGAGCAGGAAGGCGTCGCCCGGCGCGAGCGCGGCATGGAGGTCGGCAAGAAAGCTCGCGGCCTCCTCGGGGTTCAGGTTGCCGATCGTGCCGCCGAGGAAGATCGCCAGGCGGCGGCCCTGCCCGGGGAGAGGCAGGAGATCGGCGAGGAAATTGCCCAGAATGCCGTGGACGCCCAGCCCCGGATATTCCTCCGTCAGTTCCGCGGCGATCCGTTGGGTGGTCGCCTCGGCCACGTCGAACGGCACGTAGAGCCGGAGCGTGCCTTGGTCCCGCAGGGCATCCAGCAGCAGCCGGGTCTTGGTGGCGGCGCCGGAGCCGATCTCGACCAACGTTTCGGCGCGGGTCGTGGCGGCGATCTCCGGCGCGATGCTCGCGAGCAGCGCCCGCTCGGTGCGGGTCGGGTAGTACTCGGGCAGCTCGCAGATCCGCTCGAACAGCTCGGAGCCGAGGTCGTCATAGAAGAAACGGGAAGGGATGCGCGGCAGCGGCTCCCGGAGAGACCGCCCCAACTCTTCGAGATCGCGCTCCCGGCTGCCGGCCGAGCGCCGTTCGAGCAGGACGGCCGGGGGAGCGACGGAGGCGACAAGGTCTGAGCTCATGTCGAGATTCTAATCGCCAGGGGCGCGGAAAAGGCGGAATCGATGTCTACTGGAATAGACAGATCGTCCGGCTCGACCGTCCAAGCTTGAGGACAGGCGGTAGCGTTCGGGGGGCCGGCGCCTCTCACGCGCCTGTGGCGTCAAGGGCTTGGGGGGAGATTGGCGGGTTGGCACGATTCGTGGAAAAAGATCCGGCAGAAGGAGGTCCTAACCCATGAACGGAATGAAGCGACTGAAGGTCTGGAAGGTCACGGCGCTGTTTGCGGCGCTCTTGATGCTCCCCTTGTTCTCGCCCGCCGCCCAGGCTGACGGATTGTCTCTGGGGGCGATCTTTCGGATCGGCGGCGTTCACTTCAACCTGACGTTCGGCGATTACGGATACGGCCATCCCCGAGGCTACTACTACCGCACGGCCGATCCGATCTCCTACGGTGGGTACCGGTGCAACTCGTACTGCTACAACTCCGGCGGATATCACTACCACCACGAGAGCTGCCCGCTGGTCCGGCATCACCTGGCCTACTTCGAGATCGACCCGCTGGGGCTGTTCGAACGGTACGCGCCGGGCTACGGAGCCCGCTACAACTCCGGGTACGGCTACGGGGATCGCTACTACAGCTACGACAACCGGTACGACTATCGGTACAACAACCGCTACGACAACCGGTACGACAACCGCTACGACCGCTACAACGGTTATAGCCGCCGGGATCGCAACAACCGGTACGACAACTATCCGTATCGCGACCGCCGGCACGGCGACGACCGGAATCGCGACCGGGACCATGGCCGGCACGAC
>DATMZU010000555.1:0-3931 GCA_035607435.1 Thermoanaerobaculia bacterium
GGGCGGTAAACTTCAGCGCCAGCTGTGAAGGCTCAGTCCGGGAATCCTCGAATAATGGTCGATATTCTCCGTCACCAATTCTGAGCCGTGGATCTGTGCCGTTGCGGCGATCAGAAGATCAGCGTCCGAGATCAGAGCGCCTCGACCTCGAAGATGAGCATAGTGTTCGGAGGCTCGGACGACCACGGCATCGGAAAGAGGTAGCACGACGCTCTTCCGGCATTGAATCTCGAAGCGTTCGATTTGCCGCGAAGCGGCCTTTGCCAGAAGTCCGCGCAGGATCTCGAACCTCGTAATGATCGAGAAATGGAAGCGCTGGTAGTGGTCAAGGTACTCGCGGGCATGCCGAGCCACCGAGAGGTTGCGAAGCTTGAGAACCTCCGACAGCGTGTCGGTGTCGAGGAGAGGCGGAGTGCCCGGGAACTTCATGCCTCGCGAGAGGAGAAGTGACTGCGGTCCAGGGCAATCTCCTCGATCTCCTGGATCTGATCGTCCGAGAGCCCCTCGTAGACTCTTTGCCAAGCTGCCAGTGCGTCATCAGGAGAGGTCTCGGGTTCGGCCAGGATTTCGACCGTCACCTGTTGGTGCTCATCGAGACCCGGGTCCTCGAGAGGTCGAAAGACCCCGTTTTCGTAGATGGCTGTGAGGAGTCGAGTCATGGCGGCAGGTTCCTCCCGATCTGTTGAGGATCGTAGCACCAGGAATACTCGAAAACGCCGCCCCTACCGCCCGCCACCCCGGTAAACCTCCGCCCAGCCCTTCGCCCCCCGCTCGAAGATCGAAAAGCGCACCGACCGGGCGGCGAAGCGGCGGACGATCAGCTCATACGAGCCGTCTTTGTCGAAGTCGGCGGAGGCGAAGAACTCGGAGTCGAAGAACCCTTCGCTGGTGGTACCCAGCAGCTTGGTGTCCTTCATCAGCTCGGTAACCTTCGGCGTATCCGCGATCGGCAGGGTGTCGAGCTTGCGGAACGAGACGAGCAGCCGCTGGCCCTGGTGGGATTCGAGATCTTCGGGCGTCAGGCGAAACGTGCCGAGACCGACGCCGGTCGGAGACGGCTCCCAGGAGGCGATCTTGGCGCTCCCCACCTGCCGCCCTTCGTTGTAGAGGTAGACCGTGCGGCCGGGACGCAGCAGCCATTCGCCGAGAAACGAATAGATCGGGTCGGCCGATTGGTCGAGCAGGTGATTCCCGCTCACCACCGTCGCCACGTAGTCCGCCGGGGCCTCCGGGTCGCGCGCCAGGTGAAGCACCGAGAGCACGTCGAAGCGGCGGACGATCTTCGCCATCCGCTTCTCGACCTCGTCCTGGGCAAGATAGTCCACGTCGGAATCCGAAAACCCCGAGTGCGCCGCCCGGTGCATCCCATCGACCAGGTAGAGCCAGGGCGCCCGCACGGCGACCATCTCCCCTTTTTCGACCACGATGCTTCGCCCGCCCTCCCCCTCGACGTCGAACGTCAGGTCATGGGTCAAGCGGGCCAGGTGGACCTGAGCCGGAGGATCGGTCGCGGGAGACGCTTGCGCCCAAGCGCCGGGGATCGGCGCGAGCGCCGAGACCAGGACGGAAGAGAACAGCAAGGACGGGAAGCGTTTCATCGGCGGCCGGGACCTCGAAGCGGAGTCTGGTTCGAACGGGAACCTACCATCGAAGGCGTCATCCGAGCCCCCCTCCTCGGTCCTCCCCCACAAGGGGGGAGGAAGAACTACGCGCTCCGCTCAAGGTTCTCGACTTTTTCGAATCAGCAAGCTGCTCCAAACATGTCCCTCCCCCTTGCGGGGGAGGAAGAACTACGCGCTCCGCTCAAGGTCTCGGCTTTTTCGATCAGCAAGCTGCTCCAAACACGTCCCTCCCCCCTTGTGGGGGAGGATAGGAGGGGGGTCGGCCCCCTTCACCGCTCCGCATCCACCACCACGCACTCCAGCCGGCCGGAGGCCTGACCCAGCCCGAGCCGCAGCTCTCCCCAGGGGTAGGTGTAGATCTGGTAGCGCGGGGCATTCGGCGGCTGGTGGGCGTTGGGAAACTCGACTTTGAAGCGGGTTCCGAAGCGGGCGGTGAGGTCGGGTTGGCGGACGGCGATCGCGGCCGGATCGAAATCGACGATCAGCAGGCCATCTTGTCGGCTGGCTCCGGGACGCGGCAGGCGGAGCTCGACGGCGAGGACCGGCGGCTGCTGGGTCGCCGATCGGAGGATCGTAAAGTACGGGTTTCCTGCCAAGAGGTCCTCGCGCAAACGAACGCCCGTAAGTCGCTCGACACCCCATTGCGAAAGCGGCCGGGCGTCGATCAGTCGGGCGATCAGATCGAGAACCTGCATTCTGGGCGCGGTCCGCTAGCTCGTGTCCTTCCCCCCGGAACCGACCCCGAGTCGGGCGCGGGCGGCGGCGAGGCGGGCGATCGGCACGCGGTAGGGCGAGCAGGAAACGTAGTCGAGCCCGACCTGGTCGAAGAAATGGACAGAGCGCGGGTCGCCGCCGTGCTCACCGCAGACGCCGAGGTGGAGATGGGGATTCGCGGCCCGGCCGGATTCGCAGGCCATCCGAACCAGCTGGCCCACTCCCGCTTCATCAACCGAGGCGAAGGGATCGACGTCGAGGATGCCGCTTTCGAGGTAGTGGGGCAGGAAGCTGCCGACGTCGTCGCGCGAGAAGCCGAACGTCATCTGGGTGAGGTCGTTGGTGCCGAACGAGAAGAAGTCCGCGTGCTCGGCGATTTTGCCCGCCACCAACGCGGCGCGCGGCACCTCGATCATGGTGCCGACGAGGATCTCGATCGATTGCCCCTCCGCCGCGAGGACGCGGTCGCGAACCTGAAGGATCCGCTCGCGCAGGGCGATCATCTCGGAGACCGAGCCGACCAGCGGCACCATGATCTCCGGCCGGACCGCCTCGCCCGTCTTGGCGCGGACGCAGGCGGCGCGCACGATTCCCTCGACCTGCATGTCATAGATGTCGGGGGCGGTGAGCCCCAGCCGGCAGCCGCGGTGGCCGAGCATCGGGTTCGCCTCGTGGAGCTGCTCGGCTTTGGTTTCGACCACCTCGGGTGCCACCCCCATCTGCTCGGCGAGCGCACGGATCGCCTTCTCGCCGTGCGGCAGAAACTCGTGCAGCGGCGGATCGAGCAGGCGGATGGTGATCGGCAGGCCCGGCAGCGCGGCGAAGATCCCCTCGAAATCGCTCTGCTGCATCGGCAACAGCCGGGCGAGCGATTCCTTCCGCTCCCCCTCGTCGCTCGCAAGGATCATCCGCCGCACCCAGGGGATGCGCTCCTCGTCGAAAAACATGTGCTCGGTGCGGCAGAGGCCGATCCCCTGCGCGCCGAACAGCCGCGCGGCCTCGGCGTCGGTGGGAGTGTCGGCGTTCGCCCGCACCTTGAGCCGTCGGACCTGATCGGCCCAGCCGAGGATCTCGACGAACGCTTTCGCCCCGGGCTCGTCCGAACGGCCGGAGCGCAGGCCGTCGAGCACGGCGGACGGGACGGATTGGAGAAGGCCGGCGATCACCTCGCCGGTCGAGCCGTCGATCGAGATCTCGTCCCCTTCGGCCAGGTGCCGGTCGCCCACCCGGATGCCGTCGTGCTCATCGACCGACAGATCGCCCGCGCCCACGATGCAGGGCTTCCCCATGCCGCGAGCGACCACCGCGGCGTGCGAGGTCATTCCGCCGCGCGAGGTGAGAATGCCCGCCGCGACGTGCATGCCGACGATGTCTTCCGGAGAGGTCTCGGCGCGCACCAGGATCACCGGCCCGGCGGCCGCCATCGCGGCGGCTTTCTCGGCGGTCAGAGCGACCCGCCCGGCGGCCGCTCCCGGCCCGGCGGGGAGCCCCTTGCCGAGCAGGCGATGGTCGGCTACCGCCTGCTTTTTCTGTTCGAGATCGAACACCGGCGCGAGCATCTGCACCAGGTGCTGCGGCTCGACCCGCTTCAAGGC
>DATMZU010000565.1:0-9230 GCA_035607435.1 Thermoanaerobaculia bacterium
GGGCGGGTGCCCGGCCCCGTCTTACCGCTTCGGCTTGACCGAAGCCGGTCGCAGCTCCAGCACCAGGCGATCGCCCTCCGCGAGGACTCCGGCCGCGTGGGCGACCAGGTCGCCGCCGAGGAAGAGGGCGGCGTTGACGCCTCCCGCCGGCACTCCCGCGACTTCGAACCTCCCTTCGGCGTCGGTGGTCACCCGCGCCTCCCAGGAGGCGTCGGCCGAGGAGGTGAGGACGACGCCGAGACCTCCGAGCGGCCCGTGGCCGTCGCGCACCACCGTGCCCTCGATCGTGCCCGACGGCAAGGTCTCTTCGACGGTCGTCCGATGCGCCGGGCGCGCCGCGACGGACGGCGGCGGCGGGGGCGGAGGCGGCGGAGAGAGCGCGCCGGTGATGCGCACGTCGTAGCCGCCCGCGGCGTTCGGCGCGAACACCAGGACGCGGCCGTCCAAGTCGAACGGGCGGGTGCCCGGCGGATCTTCGTCCGTGCCGTCGGGACCGACCGGACCGTCGAACTCTTCGAACACGGCGGTGCCGGGTCCGGTGCTGAGCGGAGTGTCGGCCGAGAGATCGACTTCGAGCGTCGGGCCGCCGTTGGCGGGAGAGAGGCCCACCAGCGCGTCGTCCGAGGTCACGCCGTTGTAGCCCATCTGCATGCGCCCGTCCTCGAACAAGGCCAACTGCGCGGTGTTCGAGCCGCCGAGTGAGTACTCGGGCACCTGGTTCCAGGTGACCACGAAACGCCCGGGGAGCTGGCTGTTGAAATAGAGGTTTCTCGCCGAATCCGAGCTGGTGAGGCCGATCACGCCGGAGATCGTGTCGCCGTAGGCGAGGGCGTTCGCGCTCTCCGTCGTATCGTTCGGCTCGGCCTCGGCGCCGGCATCGCGCGGCGGCGCGTCGCCGCCGGAGAGGGTGAGATGGTAGAAGTAATTCGCTCCGCCGAGGCCGTCCAGATCGACGACGCGCAGGAAGTAAGGTCCGTCCGCCGGCAGGGTGAAGTCGATCCTTGAGTCGCGGCCCGAGAAGTCGTCGTTTACGGCGAGCACCGAGCCTTCGGCGTCGTAGAGCGTGAGCAGCGAGTCGAGGCTGGAGCCTTCGCGCCGCGCGCTCACTTCCGCCGCGATCGTCTCCCCCGCCGCGCCGGTGAACCGGTAGAAGTCCCCCGGCTCGCCGGTATCGGACGAAGAGGTGATCGGGAACAGGTCGTCCCAGAAGACCGCGATCGTCGGGCCGACGTCGGTGAGGCCGATGTCGCGCGCGCCGCTCACGAATTCGCCGCCGGCCTCGGTCCAGTCGGTGCTCCCCTGGCCGAACGTCAGGCTGCCGTTGGTGTTCAGGTAGACCTGCGTGTAGGTCTGGCCCATGAACGGGAACGGGAACGGCAGGTCCACCAGCACGGCCTGATCGTCGCCGAGGTTCGTGTTGGTGCCGAGATCGGTAATGAACAGCGATTCGGCGACCACGATCGGGCCGACTTCGGTGATTCCGCCGAGCACCGGCGCCACGCTCGCCGAGGTGCCGACGAGCGACGTGCCTTGCGCATCGGTGGCGGTGGCCGAGCAGGTGATCGCGGCCAAGGTCGGCACGCCGGTGAGGGTGAACGAGCCGTCGGCGCCCGACGAGCCCGACACCCCGCGGCAGAACACCTCCGCGCCGGCCACCGGTTGGCCGTCCTCGAACGCCACCGACCCGCGGACGGTCGTCCCCGGATCCGGAACCAGGGTGATAACCACCTCCTCCGAGGTCGCCGTCTGCCCGAGGGAGTCGGTCGCCACGGCGGTCAAGTGAAGCTCGGTGCCGGAGGACGGCGCCTCGACGTTGAAATCGAACGGCGCCAGGGTGTCGTTGGGGGTCGGTTGACCGTTGACCGTCAAGCGGACGCCCGTCACCGCCAGATCGCTCGCCGCCGAGGCGCTCACCCGGATCGTCGAACCCTGCGTCACCTGAACGCCGGTCGCCGGGGCGGTGATCGCCACCACCGGGGGCGGCACGTCGATCACCGGGAGGGTGAGGACGCCGGTGGTCGCGGTCTGCCCGACGCTGTCGGTGGCGACCGCCTCGACCGTGATCTGCGGCGCCGCTGGAACTTGGACGTCCACCTGATAGGGCGGGGCAAGCGCCAGCCGGCGGGAGACGCCGTTCACCCGCAGATCGACCGACGCCACCTGCACGTCGTCGGTGGCCTCCGCGGCGACGCGGATCGTCGTCCCTTCGACGATCCGGAGATCCGCCGACGGCGACAGGAGGCTTACCGTCGGCCGGTCGTCCGGGACGACGTTGACCACGACCTCCTCGGCCGTCCCCTGATTGCCGCCGAGGTCGGCGGCCGAGGCGCCGAGGCGCAGCGACGTGACGCCCTCGGGCACCCGCAGCGTCGCCTCGTAGGGCGCCTTGAACACCCGGGAGAAGGGCTGGCCATCGACCAGGAATTGGACCGATTCGACCCGCACGTCGTCCGAAGCGGTCGCGCGCACGGTGAGGAGGGAGCGCTCCCGCGCCGTGGTCCCCGCGGCCGGCGCGGTGAGCGAAACCTCCGGCGCCACGCCGAGATCGTCGCCGCCGAGCCGCCAGCGGCCGATGTGCAGGCCGCCGTTGCCCCAGGTGCCGTTGTCGCGGATCTCCCACACCGTGCCGACCATGAACACCGCGCCGTCGCCGCGCACGGCGATGCCGTTGCCGTTGTCGTCGCGGAAGCTCGGCGCCTGGTAGAAGTTGAGCACGGCGGTAAAGCGCGGCGCGCCGCCGACGTCGAAGACCGGCACCGCGTTCGGGAAGTAGTAGTCGGAAAACAGCGCATAGCCGCCGTCGAGCGCCACGTGGGACAGACCGAACGCGTCGGAGGAGGCGCCGACGACCACCGGCGTCCCCGGGTTCGAGAAATTGATCACCTTGAGGCCGCCCAAATTGCCGTCGCCTTCCGCCACGTACGCCAGGCGGCCGCGCACGGCCACCGAAGCGGCCTGCGACGTCGTGCCGCGGGTCTGGGTCGAACCGAGCAGAACCGGAGCCGACGGATCGGCGACGCCGATCACGTGCACGCCGCCGAAGCCGTCCGCCACCACTGCGAGGTCGTCCGTCACGTCGATGCCGCGGGCGTTGCCGGGGGTGTCGAGACCGCCGACCCGCAACGGCGCCGAGGGCACCGCCGCGTCGATCACGGAGAGGCCCGCCGGACCGTCGGCGACGTAGACCCGATTCCCGCGCACCGCGAGGTCGGTGGCATCGCCGGGGGTATCTACGCCGCCGACCCGGGCCGGATGGGCGGGATCGTTGACATCGACGATTTGCAGACCGGCGGCACCGGCGGCGACGTAGGCATACCCGCCGGCCACCCGCACGTCGTTGGCATTGCCCGGCAGCGGCACGGTCGCGAGAAGCACCGGCCGCGCCAGATCGCCGACGTCGATCACGTGCAGGCCGGCGCCGCCCGAGGCGACGTAGGCCGTGTCGCCAGACACCGCGACGCCGTTGGGGAAGCCGGACAGCGACAGGAACGACAGAGGAGCCGGCGTGAAGCTCTGAACCTGGACGGTGGTCTGGGCCGAAAACGCCCCGAGCGTCACGGTCACCGTGGCGCTGCCGTTCTGGCCCGCGAAGACCACGCCGTCCTCGGCGCCGAAGCTCGCGACCGAAAGATCGCTGGAGCTGTAGACGGTACCGTAGCGCCGCAGGCGGACGTCGATCTGGGTGCCGTCGATCAGCCGCGCGTTGACGCTCAGGCGGCGCGAGGCTTCGCCGATCGCCGTGTTGAAGACCAGGGTGAACGAGGCCGGCTGGACCGTGAGCGATTGCAGGATCGGGCCGAGGTTGAAGCTCGCCGGATCGAGCGGATCGCTGCCGCTCTGGATTTCGAGCCCGTCGCCGATCTGGTCGCCGTCGGTGTCGACAAGCAGCGGGTCGGTGCCATAGCGGTTGACCTCGTCGCCGTCGCGCAGGCCGTCGCCGTCGGTGTCGGGATTCCGGAGGTCGGTGCCGCGGGCGAACTCTTCGCCGTTGGTGAGGCCGTCGCCGTCGAGGTCGTCGAGGACGTCGAGCGGATTGTTCGGGTCGAGGCCGTTGGCGATCTCGAAGTCGTCCGGCAGGCCGTCGCCGTCGCTGTCGCCGGAGAGCAGGACGCGGATACGCAGCACGCCGAGCGCGCCTTCGTTGAGCGCGTTGACGATCACCGTGCCGCTCGCCCGAGCGGTGACCCGGCCCTCGGCCGAGACCGCCGCGATCGCGGAATTCGAGGAGCGATAGCCGGTGCCGGCGGCCGCCCCGGTGAGGTCCGCCTGCGCGCCGCCCGGGTAGGTGGCCCGGGCGGTCAGTTGCACGGTCTGCCCGGCGGCGGTCAAGTCGGTGGAGGGCGCCGTGAGGTCGAGGCGCGTGGGGATCTGCTGCGGCGCATCGAAGCGGACGTCGGCGACGCGGATCACGCCGTTGGTCGGGATGAGGAAGAAGTCGGACTGGCCGGAGCGGCTGACGCCGTTCTCCACGCAGGTCGCGCGCGCCCGCACCGGGCCGGAATTCGACGGCACGTTGGGCAGCACCCAGGCGCCGTTCGGCTCGACCCGCGCGGAGCGGTTGAGCACCGAGATGACGCAGCCGCTGCCGAGCTCGGGGGTGGGAGGCGGCGGCGGGGGCGGCAGGTCGGAGACGAGCGGGTTGGTCCCCGCCGCGACCTCCAGGCCGTCGGGCGAGAAGTCGCCGTCGGTGTCGGCCTTGCGCAGGTCGGTGCCGAGCGCGATCTCCTGCGCGTTGGTCAAGCCGTCCTGGTCGAGATCCGCCCCGGCATCCCCGGCGAAATCCGGGTTGAGCTGGTTGGCGATCTCGACCGAGTCCGAGAGGCCGTCGCCATCGCGGTCGTCGGCGGTGCGCACGGTGAGAGCGAGCGTGGCGGATTTCGCCTGAACATACGTTTGATGAAAGACCGTGATCGATACGTTGGCGGAAACGAGACCCGTGACGACGCCGGTCGGATCGATCGACAACGCTTCAGCGGGCGAGGCTCCGAGCGACGTTTTCGGGTCGCTCGTGACGTCCCGCGTCGAGCCGTCGCTGAAAGTCGCGATGACCGAGAGTTGCGCGGTACCCCCGACGAGCAAGGCGGTGGACGAAGCCGAGACCGAAAGCCCGGTAATTTCCGGACCGGTCGCGCCCGGAACGATCGGATCGGTCGCTCGCGCGGCAACGGCTGCGAGAAGGAGTGCCCCCCCGATCCACGCCCACGGCGTCAGGTGGCGTCTAGCGATCTTGGCCATGGCTCCAGTCCTCATTTCTCGTCCGAGTCCCGCTTCCGAAATTCAGGGCCGGGGGGCCTGTGGTGGTAGTTCTTCCCGGCGTTTGTTCTCGTCTTCGAACTCCAGACCGGTCAACATCAGCTTGGCCTGCTCACGAATATTCGCCCCCGCGTCCCTCGTCGCGAGGTCGCGCAAAGCGGTTTCGAAACGATCCCTATCGCCGCCTCGCGAGATCGCGATCGGCGCTTGGACGACAAACTCGCTGCGCACCCGCGCCTCTTCGTCGTGAGCCAAACCCAACAGGCGCCGCTCGGCGTCGATCGCGCCTTTAGAGGCGGGCTCAAGCGGCAGGAACGCGACCAGCGCCGCCGCGCTCGCGAAGCGCCGATCCGCCGAACCGTCGATCGCCGCCTGAGCGACGAACCGATAGCCCGAGGCGTCCCCCAGCTCGGCGAGGCGGGCGGCGAGGTAGAGCTGCCGCTCCGGCTCCTTGGCGCTCTCGACGAACGAGACGAGCGCGCTCTTGCCGCTCTCTTCTCCCAGGCGCGCCAGGGCGAGTGCGGCGGTCTCGGCGAGAAAACGTTCCTTCCCGTCGGTGGCAAAGGCGCGCAGAACGGGAATCGCTTCGCGATCGCCGCGCAAACCGAGCACTTCGATCGCCGCCCACCGGTCCGCGGTCGCCGGAGCGGTGCGCAACCAGACGACGAGCGAATGGGCGTCGGTGTGATCGACACCGCTCTGGTGGAGCATCTCCTCCAGGGTGGTCCAAGGATCTTCTCGACCGACACGATCTGTCGCCCTCGCCGAGGCGACGGCGAGCAACAGAAGGAACGCTAGCGAAACGGCACGTATCATCGCTTCCTCCCAGCTACTTGCATGCAGCCGGCCAGCCGGCGCTCGCCGGCGCGGCGCGCGCTCTCGCCCGGATCGCCGAGATCAGCGCTGCGTACATCGGGTTCGACACGTTGTGCGCGCGGGTTTCGCTCTGCCCATCGAAATAGTTCGGGCGGTGGACATTCCACAGCCGGTCCTTCTCGGTGTCGAACGCCGCGGTCGGCGTCGCGCTCTTGCACATCGTGCAACGGCTCCCATCGCTGACGAACGTCCGGAGATCGTTGTAGATCCTTTGCGTGGTCCGGGTCGAGAAGTCGCCGACGTGGAAACGCTCGTGCGCCCTTGTGATCGTCTCGGACCAGTACGTGGAGCGCGGCGGACCGTGCATCGTCCCGGCGGGCGGTGGAGTCAGGTCTGCAATGATCGCGGCACAGCTAGCCGGCGTGACGTCCGAGTCGTTGGCCCCGGAGATGTCGATATCTCCGTTACCGTTGACCCCGAAACCGTGCTCTTCCAGATACTCCTCGAGACGGAAGCACCATTTGCCGCCACCTACGCACCCTTTGTATTTTCCTTGTCGCGTCGAGCCGTGGAAGATCGTCCCGAAACTGCCCGCAGCCGCGGCTTGCGCCTTCTCCGGTTCCTTGAGCATCGGCGTGATCGACGCGCAGTCCGGCCCGGTATCGACCATCTTGGTCTTCGAGCTCGACTTGCACATCGCGGTGACGGTGAAGCTGCCTTCCGTCGAATAGGTGACGGAGAACGAGGCACCCTTGCCGGTCGCGGGGGTGCCGCTCGGCGCCTGCCAGTCGATCTTGTCGGCGCCGCCGTTCGCGACCGCCGTGAGGCTGAACGCCTGGTTGACCGCGCCGACGCAGTTGCCGTTGATCGCCGAGATCGAGACCGGCGTGCCCTTGCAGACGCCGCCCATGCACTTGTCGTTGAACGTGCACATGTCCTTGTCGTCGCAGGCCTTGCCGTCGTCCGGCGCGCAGTTGGTGTTGACGCACTTCTGGCACTCCGGGCAGTTGTGCGAAGTGCCCGAGCCGCCCGGGTTGCCGCCGCAGTGCCAACCCGCCTTGACGATGCCCACGCCGCGGTTCGAGACGATCGTCGCGCCGTCGTCTGAAACCGTCGCCGGGCCGATGCTCACGAAATGGCCGAGGTCGTGATCGAACGAGTAGAACTCGGTCACCTGGCCGGGCGCGAACCCTTCGACGTTCGGTAGGGTCAGGCGGGCCGGCGGATCGAACCGCGCGCCGGCCGGCTGGATGGTGACGATCAGGCGCGGCTGCTGGCCGAAGTTCGGCACCATCGGAACCTTGTCGCCATGGACCGCGGTGACCGAGACGAAACCGCTCCGCGAGCCGCCGGGGAACGTCACCGAACCGGGCAGGACGTCGAGCGCGAAACCCGGCACGTCGGCGAGCACGATCCGGCCGCCGTGCGTCTCGTCGATCAGCGCCCCCTGCGAAAGATCGATCGGCAGGAGGAAAATCGGCATCCCGAGCGTGTTGTCGCGCCCCGGGATGGTGGTCATCACGAATTCCAGGTCCGGCCAGGCGCCCGGGCGCGAGGTCGTGCTGCCATCGACGATCAGCTTGACCAGGCCGACCGGCACGCCGGAGAGTTTGAACACCCCCTGGCCGTTCGCGGTCGCGGTGAGCGGGTTGCCCAGAATGCGCAGCGTCGTTCCCGGCACCGGTTGATTGCTGTTGTCGAGCACGATGCCCGAGATCGTGGTGTCCGCGACTCCCGCCGTGCGGCCGGTCGCCGTGAAGCCGGCGATCGGCGTGCTCGGGCCGCTCGGCAGGCCGGCGATCGTCGCCTCGACCACGTTGTTGGCGACCCCCTCCGCCGAGTCGATCCGGAACGGCACGATCGCCCGGCCGTCGCTGTCGGTCGTCACCTCGACCTCGGTTTGATCCCCGGCGAACCGGCCGCCCCCCTTGACCACCGCGAAGCGCACCGCGACGTCGGGAATCCGGTTCGAGCCTTCGTCGGTGACCGCGGCGACCAGCGGGCGCGGCAGAAGGTTGCCGGTCGCCCCCTCCTGCTGGTCTCCGGCATCGACCACGATCAGGCTCGCCGCCCCGTGGGTCGCCGATTCGGTGAACAGCGCCGGGCCGACGAAGCCCGCGGCGATCGCCTCGACCACCTGGTTGCCGACCCCCGCGCGCGACCCGAGCGTGAAGCTCGCGGAGGCGCGGCCGTCCGGGCCGGTGGGCACCGCCACCTGGCGTCCGGCGCCGTTCAACCGGCCGTCCGATCCGACCACCTTGAACAGGACCTGGCGCCCGGCGACCGGCAGGCCCGCGGCGTCGGTGAGCGCCACGGTGAGCGGCGCGGCCAGAGCCGTGCGGATCGTGCCGCTCTGGCCGTCGCCCGCGACCACCGCGATGCGCGGTGCGGCGGCGGTGTCCAGGCGGACCAAGGCCGAAGCCTGGCCGACGTTGCCGCTCGCGTCGGTCGCGACCGCGGTGATCGTGTTCTCCCCGGGGACGAGCGGCACTCCGGTCGCCAGAAAGCCCCGATTCGCCACCGTCGCGGGCCGGCCGTTCACGGTCACGCTCACCTGGCCCGGGTTGACCGTGCCGGCGACGATGTCGTTGACCAGGCCGGCGACCGTCACCGTCGGCGCCGAGAGGACCGAGCCGGCGCGCGGCAGGTCGATCGACAGCCGCGGCGCGACCAGGTCGCGCACGACGTTGATCGTCGCGGTGCCGACCCGCCCGCCGGGGGTCACCGCGACCGCGGTCAAGAGATTGCCCCCTTCGATCAGCGGCACCTCGGTCGCCGTCCAGGTGGTGCCGGACACGTCGGCCAGGCGGCCGTTCACCGCCACGGTGAGCCCCGGCCGATCGACCGTGCCGCGCACTTCGACGGTGGTCGAAGCGACGGTCGCCAGATCGGCCGGCGCGGTGATCTCGACCGCCGGCAGCGAGAAGCGGGAGACCGCGACGTCGAGCCGCCGGTCGTTGCCCGCGCGATCGACCGCGCGGACCTCGATCGAGTTGCTCCCTTCCGCCAGTGGCACGTCGGCCGCGAAGTGTCCGGCGGAGACCGCGACGGGCGATCCGGCGACGGTCACCCGGTCGAGCGCCTGGCCGTCCCCCGCCGTGCCTTCGACCCGTGCCACGGCGGCGTTGGTGGTGCTGCCGTTTTGCGGCGAGGCGACCGCG
>DATMZU010000002.1:0-14686 GCA_035607435.1 Thermoanaerobaculia bacterium
GTCAGTCTGCGGACCGGTCTCTCACCTCCGATTGCTCCCCACCCCGCCTCGCGGCGACGCAGTTATCTTTGGTTCCAGGCCGGAGAGCGTTGGCCTGAAGAGGATTTGCACCTCTCTGAACGAGTGCGCTCACGGGCGCACAGACCGCCGCCGTCTCGGCGGCGCGGGCGCCGAGCGGCCTCAGGCGTCGGCCGTAGCGAAAAACCGCCGGCGAGGACGCCAGCGGTCCCAGGAATCGTGCTTCGTTCCGCTTTGCTACTTCCCGGCCCACACTCCCGGTAGCCCCGCCCCCTGCGCCTGCTTGTCGAGCGCCGCCAGATCTCCCGAGATCAGCTTGTCCAGCTCGGCGGCGTACTTCTCGAGATCGGCCTTCTCCCGTGCGTACTCCTCGCGCATGCCTTGGGTCGGCGCGCCGTCTCCTCCCTTGACCGCGTCGAACAGCGGCGCCAGGCGGGAGTAGAGCTGGGCGCCGCCTTCGAAGGCGAGGATGTCGTAGACCACGGTTGCTTTCGGGTTGTGGAGCTTCGCTTCGAGCGCGTCGAGCTTGGCGACCGCGGCGTCGGAGGCTTTGATCAGTTCGGCTTTGGTCTCGTCTTTCCGGACCAGCTCGGCGCGGGCGGCGACCTGCTTTTTGACCGAGCGGAGCCGTTCGACCGTTCGGGTGAGGCGGGTGAGGTCGTCGCGGACGGCGAGCGAGAGGTCGAGCTGGGCCGCGAGGTCGGCGGTTGCGACGGGGAAGCGCGGGTCGGCGACGACTTTGGCGGTCATGCTTTGGGTTTGGCCATCGACCGTGAGCTTGAACGTGTAGGTACCCGGTAGAGCGGTCGGGCCGTAGGCGGGGTATCCGGCGTCGAGGATGCCGCCGGGGATCATCTCCGCTCCGTCCCACCCGAGATCCCAGGAGTAGAGGTTGAGTCCCGGCTCCTTCCCCAGAGCCCGGCCTTTCAGCTCGTCCAGCTCGTCTTTCACGTACTCGGTGCTGCCCGAGGCCTCCGCCGCCTTGCTGCTGCGCCGGGCGACGAGGCGGCCGGAGTCGGTGTAGACCTCCAGCGTCACTTCGCCCTTCGGCGCCTTGGCCAGCCAGTAGGCGACGTGCACGCCGCGTTCGGGGTTGCTCGCGGTCCACACCCCCTGGCGCGCGACCCCTTCGCGCAGGGTCCAACGGGTCGCATCGGGAGCGGGGAAGAGATGCAGGTCGCTCTTCCGCACCTCGTCCGACAGCTGGAACAGGAGCGAGGTGTCGTCGAGAACCCACATCGAGCGGCCGTGGGTGCCGACCACCAGGCTGTTGCCCGAGACCGCGAGGTCGTGGACCGCCACGGTCGGCAGGTTGAGCTTGAGCGAGCGCCAGGTCGCCCCGTCGTCGGTCGAGAGCAGGACGCCGCGCTCGGTCGCCAGATAGAGCACGCCAGGCCGCGCCGGATCGGTGCGCACGGCGTGGAGGTAGACGTCGCGGCGCAGGCCGGTGCCCGGCTTGCCGCCGAGCCCCAACCGCTTCCAGCTCTTGCCGAAGTCGGTGGTCTTCCAGAGGTAAGGCGTCATGTCGTCGAGCCGGTGGGCATCGACCACCAGGTAAGCGGTCCCGACGTCTTTCGGCGAGGGCTCGATCATCGACACCGTGCCCCATTCGGGGAAGCCGGGCACGGCGCGGGTGACGTTCTCCCAATGCGCGCCGGCATCGCGGGTGATCTGAACCAGGCCGTCGTCGCTGCCGGTCCAGATCGTTCCCGCGGCGACCGGAGACTCGGCGACCGCGAAGATCGTGGCGTAGGTTTCGACCCCGGTGTTGTCGCCGGTGATCGGCCCGCCCGACCATTTCTGCTTGGTCTTGTCGTTGCGGGTCAAATCGGGGCTGATCGCATCCCAAGTCTGGCCCGCGTCGCGGGTGCGGAACAGGACGTTGCCCCCGTGGTAGATGGTCTTCGGATCGTGCGGCGAAACGGCGATCGGCGCGGTCCACTGGAAACGGTAGAGAAGATCCTCGCCGCCGTGCCCGGACGGGTTGTCCGGATAGATGCTGACGTTTCTCGTCTGCCCCGTCTCGCCGTCATAGCGGGTGATCGTGCCGCCGTACTCGCCGGCATAGATGACATCCGGATCGGCGGTGTCCGAGGCGACGAAACCCGCCTCGCCGCCGCCCACGCCGCGCCAATCGATATTGCGGATTCCGGTGTAGGCGAGAGTGTCGGAAGGCCCCTGCGAGGTGCCGATGTCTTGGAGCGCGCCCGCGACCCAGAAGGGCCTCCGAGCATCCACCGAGGCGTGGTAGAACTGGCCGATCGGCAGCGAGGGGAAGCTCCAGCTCTCGCCGCCGTCGAACGAGACGTCCACCCCGCCGTCGCTCGCCGCGATGATCCGCTTCGGATTCTTCGGATCGAACCAGAGATCGTGGCAGTCTCCGTGGTGCAGCCCCTCGACGAAATCGAAGGTCTTGCCGCCGTCGATCGACTTGAGCATCGGCACGTTCGGGCACCAGACCTCGTTCGGGTTGGTCGGATGGACCGCGAGGGTCGTGTAGTACCAGGCGCGTTGGCGGATGCGCCGGTCGCCGGAGGTGAGGGTCCAGCTCTCGCCGCCGTCGTCGGAGCGGAACAGGCCGCCTTTTTCGTTCTCAATCAGCGCGTAGACCCGCCGGCTGTCGGACGGTGCCACCGCCACGCCCACCTTCCCCCAGGTGCCGTCGGGCAGGCCGCTGCCGGTCAGCTGCTTCCAAGTGTCTCCGCCGTCGCGCGACAGCCAGAGACCGCTGCCCGGGCCGCCGCTGGTCATCTCCCACGGCCGCCGCCGCGCCTGCCAGAGGCCGGCGAAGACGATGTTCGGGTTGTTCGGATCGAGCGTCACAGAGGAGGCGCCGGTCCATTCGTCCTTCTTGAGCACCTGCGCCCAGGTTCGGCCGCCGTCCTTCGTCCGGTAGACGCCGCGCTCGGGATTCGGGCCGAACGCGTGGCCGAGCACCGCGGCGTAGGCGATGTTCGGATTGCGCGGATCGACCGCCATCTCGCCGATCTGCCCCTCCTGGGTCCAGACGTGGTTCCAGCTCTTGCCCGCATCGGTCGATTTGTAGATCCCGTTGCCGGCGGCGACGTTGCCGCGGATGTTCGCCTCGCCCGAGCCGACGTAGATCACGTTCGGGTCGGACGGCGCGATCGCGAACGAGCCGATCGACGAGATCGGCTGGTCGTCGAAGATCGGCGAGAAGCTCTTACCGCCGTCGGTCGATTTCCAGACGCCGCCGGACGCCGCGGTGAAATAGAACAGGTTCGGATCGCCGGGCACCCCCGCCGCGCGCGTCGTCCGGCCGCCCCAGGCGGGGCCGAGGAGGCGGTATTTGAGCCCTTTCACGCCCGGCGGATCTTCGAGCTTGATCTCCTGATCGACCTTCTGCGTGCCGTCCTTCGGCGGAGCGTCGCTCGAAGGCGGGGCGTCCGCGACGAGCGGTCCGGCCCCCAGGAAAAGCGCGAGCGCGGCGGCCGACGAAAGTGAGATCGAGCGGTGGATCGAGAGCATGCGGTGTCCTCGCGGTTGGGCGTTGGGGGGAGACTCTGAGGTACGCAGAGCCTAGCCGAAGGTTCCGCTCCGGACCAGGCCACGCGGGACGGGCCACCGGCACCGGAGACCTACGCCCTCGAGGGGTAGATGGCTCCTTCAGGCGCCATCAGATAGCGATGCTTCGGTGGAGCGATCGCGCGCAAATCCGGAAGGCCGAAAGTGGACTTGCCGTCGCCTCCGAAGCGGGTGCCGAGAAGGTAGGCCAGGGCCTGCGACTCCTCGATCCGGAGCGTCCGTCCGTCCGCGGGATGGAAGCCCGCGGGTGTTGAAGCCGCCCGCCGAAAGGAACGGCGAGCCGACGAGCCAGTTGCGGATTTCCTCCGGGGAGTCGGGGTCGGAGGGTTCGGTGCCTTCCCGCCTCGGGAAGTGGGTCATGTCGCCGTTGGCGAGGAGGTACCGCATTCCCTCCGGGGCGCGCCCTCGGTAATCGGGGAAGCAGTAGCGCGGTCCGTCTTCTTCCTGGAAGCGGTCCTGAAGCAGGGCGAGAGTCTTGAAATCGGTGACCCGGCGCAGGTCGTCGGTGGCGTAAACGGCGCCATTGCACGGGTCCAACCTTTAAGCTCGAACTCATACGGAAACAGACCGATCTCGGCGGAAAAGGGCTCGAAGCTGCCGAAGCCGCCGCTCGCGGCGATGCAGGGGAGCGACTTTCGGGGCGCCCAGGCGGCGAGATCGGGGAGCGCGAAAGTGCTCTTGCCGTCGCCGCCGAAGCGGTTGCCGATCGCCTGGGCCAACCTGGGGTACCTGGCCGTCTCGACCGTCCGGCCGTCGCAGACCAGCAGGCCCGGGGGCGGGTAGTCGAAGGCGAAGAGGTGGATGGAACCGATCGGCATTTCCCCTCCTTGGGCGACTCGGGCATCGCCGCGCCGCTGAAGTTTCTTGCGGGTGGAGGGGGAATTTGTAGCCGCAGTGCGCACCCCGAGTCAATCGGCGGGCGAGTGAGTTTCGACCGGCTCCTAGGAGGAAGGCTCCGGGCGAACAGTGCCCGGAGAGAAGGAGGAGGGTGGGTGCGGAGGGGGTAAGAAACGGCGCCGGCCTTTTCGGGAGACGGGCCGCCGAGGAAAAGAAAAAGGCTGAAACGAAAGATTTAAAGCTGCGCGGCGCGAGCCGAAAACGATCGCCGAGAGGAGCGGAAACGATCGCCCCGGCTTCGCGCCGCGGGATCTCGGACGACCCGAGATCCAACGCGGTGGAGAGTACGGCGGGGCGATCGAGGCGTGCTATCGAAATCTTGACTGTTTGTGGAAGTTGAGACTTTCCATTGTCACCATGCACCGAACGCCTCCTGAACGCTTCCGGAAGCTCCTCCTCGCCCGGACTTGCGTGTTAGGGTCAGGAGTCACGGACTTACGCGCCGATGGAAACGTCTCTCGATTGGCTGGGTAACTTCGACGAGTTCATTGCGACTCAGGAAGTCGGGCGTTTCCACGACGCCTGCAGGCATTGCCCGGACCCGTCGCTCGCCAGGCTGCTCGGAGGCTTGAGTTTCCCTCTGTCCGAGGCTGACTTCGAGCGGCTTTTCTCGACGGTCCAAGACTTGGACGGCGAGGGCCGGCAGCGAGAGTCCGCTGCGCTCCAACTGCTTACTCTCTGCGGCACGGCCTTCCTGCTCGAATCGGCGGATTGCTTACAAGATCCCCGTCTCACCGATTCTCTCTGGGCGTGCTCTCGCTCGCTGACGCTCAGCCATGAAGCTGGTTTCCAAGGGTGCGAGATTCGCTTCGCTCTCGCTCTGGGAACCTATGCGTGCCAATCCCAAGCCTGGTACGCGGCAATACCTCTCCTGCGGCGGGTCGTCGATCTCGGTCCGGGCAAGAGTAGAGGGAGAGAGGAGAGGGAGCGGATCGCCCTGGCTCTGTGCAATTTGGGAATCGCTCACAACGCAACGGGCGACTATGGACAAGCGGAAGCGATCCTTCGCGAAGCCTTGACCAGTCTGTGCGACGCCGGAATCCACCAGGACTCGCCCGAGCTCCTCGGCGTCCAGGTGAATTTGGGAACGAACTTTCGGCAACAGGGACGCTACCCCGAAGCGGGGAAGCTCCTACAGAAGGCCGTTGGCGCGTATCGAGCCCGGCTTGCCCGAGATCCGACTTCTTCCAACCGGTCGGACCTCGCGACGGCGCTGAGCGCCCTCGCCCAGGTACACAGCCTGCAGCGCGAGGCGCGGATGGCGCGAGACGAGATCACCGAGAGCTTGGCGATCTTTAAAGTCCTCGCGGAGGAGTCTCCGACTCGGTTCCGTCGTGCGCTCGCGCTCTCTCTGGGGGAATTGGGCTGTCTCGAAGCCGGGCTGGGAAACTTCGTCGCCGCGAAGAGCGCCTACGAGGAGTCCCTGGGCCACTTCCGTGAGATGCCGCTCCTGGGCGCGGCCCACGGCCGGGACGACCTCGCCACGACGCTCGCGAGCTTTGGTTCCGTTCTGGGGAGCATGCACGACTACGCTTCCGCCAGGCGCGTGCTCCTCGAAGCGATGGAGGAGCTGCGGCCGGCCCTTCAGCGAGAAGAGCCGGGCGCGCAATCCGCCTTCGCCCTGATTCTCAACAACCTCGCGCTGACGCTCGACGGTGTCAATGAATCGGAGGCGGCGCTGGAGGTCTCCCGGCAAGCGCTCAAGATTCGGCGGGAATTGGCGGAGAAGAACCCGGGAGCTCACCTTCCGGGACTGGCGACGGGGTGGACCAACCTCGGACGGATCCTGGCGGCGCATCACGAGTTTCCGGAGGCTACCGACGCTTTTCACCAAGCGGTGAAGATCTATCGCGCCCTGGCGGCCCAGGCGCCGGCCGCCTATCGTTTCGACCTGGCAACTTCGCTTAACAACCTCGGCGCAGTGCTGAGCGAAACCAGAGATTACCGGGCGGCGGGAGCGGCACTCGATGAAGCGCTCCTGATTCTTCGCGAATCGGCGCCGGGGGACGAAGCGAGCCGCGAACTCGGATTGGTCTTCACCAACCTCGGCAAACTGCGAACATGGCAGCGCCAGTTCCGCGAAGCGGCGCGGGCCTCCCGCGCTGCCGTGGATGTATATCGCGACCTGGCGGAGCGCGAGCCGAGCGGCTACCGACCTTTGCTGGCGGCGCGCCTCGTGAACCTGGCGAATCTGCTTCATGAGGTCGATGACCTGCCGGAAGCCATGCGGTGTTGCGAGGAAGCCGTGAGGATCCTACAGGTCCTCGCCGCGGAGGACTCCCAAGTCCACGGCCCCGAGCTGGCGCGAGCCCTCACCAGCTTCGGCACGGTGACCGCGGAGGCAAGAAACTGGGAGAGGGCGATGCGCCTCCACGAGGAGGCGGGAAGGATTTGGCGGGCTCTCGAGAAGCGTCAGCCGCAACGGTATGCCCCCGAGATCGCCACGAACCTGAACAATGTCGGTGGGCTCCTCTACCAACGAGGCGAATTCCGCGGAGCGCGCGACGCCTACATGGACTCGCTTCGGGTTTACCGCGAGCTTGAGGCCCGGGGACGCGGTGCTCCGGACGAGTGTATTGCCGGAGTGTTGACCAACCTGGCCCTGGTCGCCGAGGCCCAAGGCGAGGCCGAAGACGGTTTGTCATTTGCCCGGCAAGCCGTGGAATTCGTGGAGCACACGGGAGCGGATCCTTCCGGGATCTGGCTGCAGAAAGGCCGCGTTCGCGCGGCCTACGCCCGACTCCTCCACCATCAACTTGGCACGTCGAGAAGCGCTCATGCCTTCTGTACGGTCGCCGCGCTCCGCGAAGGAGCGGTCAGGTCGATCGGCGGATCGCCCGAGGAAACGCTGGAAGCCGCGGCGCTGGAGCTCCGTCGGAGATCGCAGGGATGTGGACGTTCGCTGCGAATTCTCATCGCGGAGGAGGGGGTGTCGGGAACGCTGCTGGGCTTGCTCGGTGATCCCTCGCCGGGTGCGCTCGAATGGTTCCAGGTCCCGGAGCTCGGCGAGACCGCCCTGCGACTTCTCAAAGAGACCCTCAAAGTCTTCGATCCCGACGACCTACGCCCGGCTAAAGAGCGGCGACGGGCGCTACAAGTGGCCGGCGAGATGGTCTGGCGCAACCTTCCGCCGCCGGTTTGCGAGGCGCTTGAGCCGCAGAGCGACCAAAAGGTCTTGATCAGCGGCGATTCGTTCTGGTCGCAATTCCCCTGGGAGGCGCTGCGGTTCGGAAGCGGCGAGGAGGATTGGCTCGGTCTGCACCGTGCACTGGCCCGGTGGAGTCCCCTCTCCGCTGAATCCCTGCGGAGCCTTCGACCGTGCACGTTCGGCAGAGGGTTCAAGACCGCCGCGGTGCTCTGTCCCTGGAATGCCGGAGGGGAGGCACGCGAGCCCTTGCCTGCGGCGGCCGACGAAGCTCGGGCACTCGCGGAGTCCTTCAAACGCCTGGGATACATGCTGCTTCCCGAAGGCGAGCCGTTGCTCGGCGCCGCGGCGAGCTGGTCGGCCCTCAATCGGTTGCTCAGTCTGCCGACGCTGGCAGTCCTTCATTTCGCCGGGCATGGAGCGAACGTAGTCGACGAGGAGGTCCTCCTCCTGCACAGCGGCGACGACGAGCGCCCTACGGCCCCGTTCGGGCCCGGGAACCTTCGCGATTTCAAGGCGATCCTCGGCCTGGAGAAACTCTTGCCGAGCGAGCCTTTGGTGGTGCTCAACTCCTGCAGGTCAGGGCGGACGCGGTACTACGGCGGGCGGCGGGAGGACCTCGCCGCGGCTCTCCTTGCGGAGGGCGCCGGTGCAGTCATCGGGAGTGCCTTCCCTGTCTATGACGCTCTCGGAAAGTCCATTGGGGAGTCGCTCTATGAGCTGGATGGGTCCCGGGGAATGGCGGCGGCGTTGGTTGCGGCACGGCGAGCACTGGAGCGCCGGATGCGGCAGGAGAGCTCGAGGCTTTGGGGGGCCTGGCCGCTCCTCGTCTACCATGGAAATCCTTTTGCCGAGCTCCCTCACCTCCGAGACATAGATCCGTTCAATTAGCGCTCATTCGTCAAGGCGCAACATTACGGCGCCGCCACCCGTGAGCATGATCATGACCTGCTCGTTGGTGTCGAGGCCCCGACGGGCGTTTGCGATGACTACGCTATTCTCGTGACCCGCGGCGGCGGCGGCGACCCGCAGGAGATCGTTCGCCGAATACTCAAAGGCGTCCAGAACGAGTTTTTCTCCAGCCTTCGCCTGCAGGACCAGATCCTCCACGGCAATTTTCATGGTGAACCTCCCGCCCCGCTGGTAGGCCAGCGTGTGCCAGCCATTCTAGTTTGCGGGTTGCGACCCATCACCCCTGGCTGGCTAGCTGAGTCTCTTGCTCGGCACAGGGGTGACGGGCGAAGCGGACGGGCCTTATCGGCCCTCCTACTCGACCGAGTAATCGGTCAGCCCGACCGGGAACATCGCGACGCCGAGGATGGCGATGCCGCGGAATCCGGGGTTGGTGTTGAAGACCGGTCCGACGTTGTTGAACGCGGCTTCGTTGTAGGTGATCAGCACGTCGGTGACGAACGAGGCGCCGAAGTCGACCACCAGGGAGCCGTTGTCGTCGGTGTTGGATTGCAGGCCGCTGCTCGCGTCGCCCACCGCGGTCGCGGTGTTGAACGGTGTGATCTGGAAGCTCCGCGGCGGCGAGGTCGCGACCAGCGGGGTGAGCGTGAAGGCGGTCACCGGGGTCGCGTTGTTCGCGGCTGTGATGACCACCTGGTCCCGGCGCCAGCCTTGGATCACGGGTTGGGCGCAGTCGTTGCCGCCGCCCGACCAGTCGATGTCGGAGATCTCGAACTTGAACGTGGCGACGGGCTTCAAAGGGCCGCCGGAGCCGGTGCCCGCGTTGGTGAACTTGACCGCGATCAAGACCGACTGGTTGCTGTTCGCGCCCGGATCGAAGACCACCCCCAGGTCGAGCTTGGTCCCGAAGCGGTTCGAGGGGTAGGTGCCCGGGGAGGGGCTACCGTCCTTGTTCGGTGTCGCGAGGGTGCAGGGGGGATTGATCGAGACGCCGTCGTAGTTGATGAAGGTGCCCGCCGGTCCCGGTCCGGGAGCCGTGGTCGAGACGGTGATCGTGACGTCCACGTTCTCCGGCGGCCCGAACGTGTAGGTGTGGGTCAAGTCGCCCGGATTCCAAGGGACCGTGGACCAATCCAATAGGGTGATCGCGGAAGCGGCGGAGGCGGTGGCGAGACCTGCGGCGACGACCAGGGCGCTCAGGGCTCGCGGGTGGATTCTCGTCATCTAGATTTCCTCCCAGGGCGAACGAAAAATAAACCTTCGGCTACGATTCTAAAAATAATCGAAATCCTGGCAAGAAACCTATCGGGAAATGCCTGATTTTGCCCTTCAAGAAACCTGACCCGGGCGGAATTCCCTCGGGGATCAGGGTTTTCTCCCTCGGGATCGGGGGAAAAGAAAGATTCACGGTTCACAAATCGGAAATTGCTGGGTATAGTGACCGAAACCAATTGACATCGACGTCCGGCGGGCGAGAAGGAGATTGTGGTGGTCGCTTCGAGGGTCGCTTCGGGTTTCGGCGCCGGGCTCGGCGAGCCCGGCAGAATGGATGGGGGCGGCGCGGAGCGCCAGGTCCTGCGCATCCTGATCGCCCATGCCGAGGCGGCGACCCGGCGGGCGATTGATTCCGCGTTGCGCCGGATCGCGGTCGGCCCGGTCGCCACCTACGAGGCGCCCTCGCTTCTCGCCGGCCTGCGCAGCCTGTCGCGGATCGATCCGCACGTCGTGCTGCTCGACCTCGGCGAGGACCGCGAGCTGGCGTTCGAGCTGGCGCGCGCCGCGCGGCGCCCCGGGCGGCTGATCATCGGCCTCTACAGCCCGCTCGCCAATTTCGAGCGCGAGGGGGATCTGTTCCGCCGCGCCGCGCGGGCGGGCGTCGGCGATTTCGTGGCGCTTCCCGCGGCGGACGACGAGCTGGCGGCGGCGCTTCAGGCGGCGGCGGGTGGGGGAGGAACCGAGGGCTCGGCGGAGCTGCAGCGCGCCGAAGGGCGGCTGATCGCCTTCGTCGGCCATAAGGGGGGAGTGGGCACCTCGACCCTCGCGGTCAACACGGCGCTGGCGCTCGCCGCCTCCGGACGGGTCGCCTCGGGCGTGGCGCTGTGCGATGCCGCGCTGCAGTTCGGCGGCGCGGCGGCGCTCGTGGGGCTGGTTCCGGAAGTCGATCTCGCCGATCTGGTGCGCGACCTCGACGACCCGGAGGCGCTGTCGAGCTATCTCGCCTATGAGAGCAAAAGCGGTCTGGCGCTGCTCGCGAGCCCGAAAGATCCGCGCGCGGCGGAACGGATTTCGCCGGAGGATCTGGGGCGCGCGCTGATCGCCCTGCGCCGCCGCTTCGGCCTGGTGGTGGTCGATACGCCGACCACCCTCGATCTGTTGAGCCTCGCGGTGCTCGATCTGGCCGAGACGATCGTCCTGGTCACCGAGGCGCTCGCCCCGACGGTGGTGGCGAGCGCGATCTGGCTCGATCTGCTGGCGGAGCAGGGATTCGCCCGCGAGCGGCTGCGGGTGGTGCTCAACCGGCATTCCTCCTCCCCGGGCTATTTGTCCGAACGGACCGTCGCCGAGCACCTGGGGCGGCCGATCGACCTGATCGTGCCGGAGCACGAGGCGGTGCGCCCGTCGGGCGCCACCGGCTCGCCGATGGTTCTGGCCCAGCCGAAGACGGCGTTTTCCCAGGCGGTGGGGCGGCTGGCCGAATCGCTGCTCTCCGGCGGGGCCGGCGCGGCCTCGGCGATGCCCGAGAGGAGCCTGCGCGGATGACCGATTATCGCGAGCTGCTGCGCGCCGGCTGGGGCCATCGCCGGAATCTTTCGGGCGAGCGGCGGATCGCGCCGGGCGAGCGCACGGTGGGGGTGCTCGGCGGCGACGCCGCGGGCGGCGCGTCCGGAGAAAGCGCGCCGCGGCGCCAGCGGCGGCAGATCCTGGAGATGTTCTTAAAGAGCGTCGATCAGCGGAACGGCACCGCCCAGATCGGCTCGCGCGAGGCGCGCCACCGGGTCGGGCGGCTGGTGGAGGACGCGGTCGCCACCGGCGGATTGGCGCCGCTCGAAGCGCGCGAGCGCGCCAAGCTCGAAGACCAGGTGGTCGCCGAGATCCGCGGGCTGGGGCCGCTCGAACCGCTGTTTTCCGATCCGACGGTCTCCGACATCCTGGTCAACGGACCCGACGAGGTCTGGGTCGATCGCTTCGGCCGGCTGGAGCGGACGCGGGTCCGCTTCGACGATGCGGCGCACCTGGTGCGCATCCTCGGGCGGCTGGTCGGCTCCCAAGGGCGCCATCTCGACGAGGCGTCGCCGCACGTGGACGTCCGCCTGCCCGACGGCAGCCGGCTGCACGCGCTGATCCCGCCGCTTTCGGTGGCGCCGGTGGTGTCGATCCGCCGCATGCGCCCGGTGCCGTTCCGGCTCGAAGAGCTGGCCGCGAGCGGCACCATCAGCGCTGAGATGGGCGCGGTGCTCGCCGCCGCCGTCCGTGGCCGGTTGAACATCCTGATCTCCGGCGGCACCGCTTCGGGGAAGACCACGCTTTTGAACGTGCTCGCGGCGTTGATTCCCCACCACGAGCGGGTGATCACGATCGAGGAGACCGTCGAGCTGCGCTTCGCCCATCCGCACGTGGTGTCGCTCGAAGCGCGGCTGCCGAACATCGAAGGCAACGGCGAGGTGTCGCTGCGCGCCCTGGTCAAGAACGCCCTGCGCATGCGCCCGGACCGCATCCTGGTCGGCGAGGTGCGCGGTCCCGAGGCGTTCGACATGTTGCAGGCGATGAACACCGGGCATGAGGGGAGCCTCACCACGGTCCACGCGAACACTCCGGAAGACGCCCTGCGGCGGCTGGAGAACCTGGTGCAGATGGGCGGGTTCGAGCTGCCGAGCGCGGCGATCCGCGAGCTGCTCGGCGCGGCGTTCGACGTGGTGATCCAGATGAACCGCTTCCGCGACGGCTCGCGGCGGGTGACGGCCGTGCGCGAGGTGCAGGTCGTGGGGGGGCAGCTGACCACCCGCGAGCTATTCCGCTTCGACGCCGACGGCGGCGGCCGGGAGCGCGGCGCCGGGCGCCATGTCGCGACCGGCATCCGGCCGGCGTTTCTGCCGAGGCTGGTCGGGATTTCCGGCTTCTCGGAAGATCTTTTTGAACCGACCGAGGGGAAAGAGTGATGCCGGTCTGGGCCGAGGGGCTGCTGTTGCTCGCCTCCGCCCTGGTGGTCGCGGCGGCGGCGGCCGACTTCCTGCGCGCGGGGTTCTCCGAGCGTCGCGACCGGCAGTTTCTCGACCGCCTCGCCGAGCGGCAGGGCGAGCGCGGCGGGCGCGAATTTCGCGCCGCGGGCGGCATGGGCGCTATTGGCTCGGAAGCCGCGGGCGACGCCTCTGCCAAATCGGACATGGAACGGCGCGAGGAGGTGCCGGCGCTCGAACGGAAGCTGCGCGCCGCCGGGCTGCCGATCGGCCCGATGACCTTCGTCGCCGCGGTTCTGCTCGGCTTGGTGGCGGTGGTATCGGCCCTGCTCGCGACGTTTCCCAACCTGCCGATCGCGGCGTTTGCCGGCGGCGGCCTCGCCGTCTATCTCCCTTGGGCCTGGCTCGGCTCTCTCGGACGCTTCCGCGCGCGGCGCTTCGAATCGCGCTTGGGCGAGGCGCTCGGCTTCATGGTCGGCTCGCTCCAGGCGGGGGAAAACCCGGCCCAGGCGTTCGCCAGCGTCGCCGAGGCTTCGACCGGCGCGATCCGCCGGGAGTTCGCCGAAGTTGCCCACCGCTTGGCGCTTGGGATGCCGATCCGGCGCGCGCTGCGGCGGATCACCGAAGGGTACGACGCCGAAGGGGTCCGCCTGTTCGCCCAGAGCCTGATCGCCAAGTGGGAGGTGGGCGGCGATCTGGCGCCGCTGCTCGAATCGGTCGGCCGGATCGTGCGCGACCGCATTCAGGTGCGTCTTCGCCTGCTCAGCCAGCTCGGCGGCGCGCGGGTGACCGCGGTGGTGGTGGCGCTTCTTCCCTACGCCGTGATCCCGATCTTCCTCTGGAAGCTGCCGAGCATGATTCATCGCCTGCTCGACCATCCGTTCGGTCCGTCGCTGCTGGTGGTCGCCGTCCTGCTCCAGATCGTCGCCTGGATGTGGCTCGGGAAAATCTTGAGGATCGAGCTGTGAGCGGGCTCGACGTGCTGCTCACCCTCGGCCTGATCGCGGCGGTGATCTGGCTCGTGCGCACCCGGCCGGCCGGGTCGCTCGGGTCGTTCGGCGCCACCGGCTCCCTCGGCGGCCTCGGTGGCTTGAACGGGCCGGGCGACTCGCTTCGTCCTCCGGGCTCCCTGCCGGGCCGGGCCGCGCCGGCCGGCGGCTGGCGGCAACGCGCGTCGTCGCGGCTCTCCGGCTATTTTCCCAACCTGGCGCGCCAGGCGGGGTACGACCCGGCCACGCTGTCCGGTTTCTTCCTCGCGGCGCGCCTGATCTTCGCCCTGCTGCTGCCGTCGCTGCTGATCGAGCTGCTCGCCCCTTGGGGCGTGGCGCCCGCGTCGCTCACGGCCGCCTGGCTGCTCCTGCCGGCGCTGCTCGGGTTCGTGCTGCCCGATCTCTGGCTCCTCGGGGTGCGTCGGCGGCGCAAGGCGAAGGTGGCGCACAGTCTGTCCTTCTTCGCCGACCTGCTGGTCGCTTTTCTCCATTCCGGATTGAGCCTCGAACAGGCGTTCCGGCGCGCCGGGCGCGAGGGGTTCGCCCCGTCGCACCCGCTCGCCCGCGAGGTGGCGACCGTGGGGCACGAGCTCGACGCCGGGCAAGATCCGGCGACCGCGTTCCGGGCGCTCGCGGAACGCACGGGCGTCGCCGAGCTGCGCGGCATCGCCTCGGCGCTCCAGCTGGGAGCCCGGCTCGGCACGCCGGTGCGCACGACGCTCGCGGCGCACGCCGAGCTGTTGTGGACCAAGCGGCGCGAGACCGCACTCAAGAAGATCAACGCCGCCGCGGTCAAGGTGACGTTTCCGGTGATGCTGGCGGGTTTTCCGCTGTTCTTCCTGCTCACCTTCTTCCCGGCCATCCTGGAGCTGCTGGACGAGGTGCGCGCCGTGCTCGGTTGAGCCTGGCCGCGCGCTTCTAGAGATGAAATTCGAGATGAAAATCGCGAGGTGCGAAAAATGATCCTGAACGCCGAAAGCAGGCCGCAAGAATCGATCGAGGAG
>DATMZU010000012.1:0-2403 GCA_035607435.1 Thermoanaerobaculia bacterium
GAGACCTTGGCGCCGCAACTTGGGCAGATCCAACGCTCGGGCGCGGGAGCTCGTGAACCGCCGAGGTTGCCCGCTCGACGACGGGTCACTTCACCCTACCTTGAAGCCAGGGTGAAGTGAACCACCGGTTGAGTTCCACGAAAGGACGGACGTGCTCTAATTCCCTGCTCCGGCGCCCGGTTGGAACCGAACCTCGGGCTGGTAACGAGCCTCCTCCAAATACGCCGCGAGATCGCGGACCAGGGCTTCGGTCAGAAATTCCTGCTGTACTGCCTCTTGGAAAAGGCGCAAGGCAGCCAGAGCCTCGCGGTGAATGTCCTGCGAAGTAAAAATGGGAAGCATCTCTTCGGCCAGTTGCCGCACGATGTCCGGCCGGCCTAAGTGCAGGGACGCCAAGGCGAGGTCGAGCGAAACCAGCGCCGCGTCATAACCCACTCCCGCGGCGATAAACCCGTCGCGCACGGCTGCAAAATGCTTTCTGGCGCTCCCCAGATCCCGCTCCGCCGCGGCGATTCTGCCGCGGATCCAAGCGTAGCGGAGATGGGCAAGGGGTTCCCCGATTTGCGCGTGGCGCGGCTCATCCTGATCGAGAATCTTCGTGGCGGCGCGCAAATCCTTCGTTTCGAAGTACGCCCGCGACAGGTTGATCCGGGCTCCGAAATACAATTTCTGATCCTGTTTCACCACCGGACGCTGCAAAACCTCGCGCAACGGCTGCAAGGCTCGGAGGGACTGCCCCGCCTCCAAGAACAAGAGAGAGCGGGTGATCTCGACCCGCGCCACATCGGCCGACGCGCCGACCAAGCCATAGAGGATCTTCGCCCGGTCCAATAGATTCTCCGACTCGGGGAAACGACGGAGGTTCAAGTAGAACGCGCCCTCCAAGTGGTCGATCCGCGCGATCACCGTCGGGTCAGTCACGCTCGCGAGTTGAATCAAGACGCGACTCCGATCGAACAGCTCGCGCGCTCCCCGGCTATCCGGCTTGATGCGCAATGCATTCGCCATCTCCGCCAAAGCGAGGGGGACCCAACCTTGATGGATCTCCGGTCCGGAAAGCCGATCCGCCACGTGAAACGCAATCTCGGCAAAGTGGTAGGCCTCGGCATGGTCAGCGTGAATGGCCCGTCGCGCCTCGGATAAGAGGAGGCGGACCAGCGTAGCGCTGCGGTATCGATTCCGGGAGCGCACGATTCGAGCAATACGCCTCGCCGGATCGATCGCCAAGAGCTGGCGAAAATCTTCGACGGCATCCGCCTCCGCCAACGAGATCAGCTCTAGCTGATGCGCGAGAAACCCAGGCAGGCGGACTTCGAAATTGTCTTTCGCCACGGCTTGCTTCTCATCCTCCCAGGCATCCCACTCCGTGGCGCAGGTCGGGCACAAACAACGCAAATGCTCCAGGCCGATCCGAACCAGGGCGCGGGGCTCGATCTCGCCCCTCGCAATCGCACGCAACAATTCACGACTCAGGTGGATGTCTCGCATCCTCCTCCCCCTCATTGGAGATGAACCATGTCTTACTCAGACAGTGCGCGAAACCCCCATTTTGGGACACCCAAAGAGCGGACAGCCGGAACCGGTGCCGCCCGTCCGCCCCTTCTTATCTCTCAACTATCGCATTTTGGTGCCCCGGTGGGGTCGTAACCGCAGCCCGAGTCGGTCCGAGGGGGCTTCTTCCCGCTGCTTTCGGCGGCTCCGAACAGGGCCGAAACGAGCTCGACAAGGCGACTCCAGGGGTTCCATCCATGGCTGCTTGAGCTCGTTCTGGGGGCCGGAAGGGCACCGGCCGCCGCGGGGAGCATCAGAACCAGGACCAACAGCGCTACCACCCAACGAAATTCATGACGCATAGCAGAAACCCTCCTAAGGACGAGCGCGATCTCTCCTACCCCCCAATAGGGCGGAGGCCGCTTCTGGAACTGTTGGCTGCGCTCGCTGAGATAACGCTACGCCTGGGTTCCGCGAAAAGAAAGTAGCCGGACTAATCGAGCAAAAGCTATTGCCGAAAATCTCCTTACCGGGCAAAAACTTCTCCGGAACCGCCGCTCGGGATGCAAAATATTTTGCGATTCGGGATCGGCGCGATGCCCGGCCGGAAACTGTCCGTTCAGCCGAGCGCGTCGGCGAGCGCTTCGATCGTCCGGTCGATCTCTTCGACGGTGTTGTAGTGCGCCATCGAGATCCGCACTACGCCTTGCCGTTCGGAGAGGCCGAGCGCCTGGACCAGCCGGCGGGAATGAAAATCGCCGTAGCGGATGCCGATCGATCGCGCGTCGAGCGCGGCGGGGATCTCCGAGGCGTTGCGGCCGGCGACCGCGAACGACACGGTTGCCACCCTTTTGCCCGGATCGCCGTCCGGAACCCCGAGAATCCGCACGCCGCGGCGGTCGCGCAGGAAAG
>DATMZU010000013.1:0-11001 GCA_035607435.1 Thermoanaerobaculia bacterium
CGTCGCGATCGGTCCCAGGAAGCGGCTATCCGTCCCAGGAAGCGGGGTGCCGTCCCAGAAAGCGGCTATCGGTCCCAGGAAGCGGAGCGTCATCCCAGGAAACGGCTATCGGTCCCCGGAAGCGGCTATCGGTCCTGGGAAGCGGCTTGCCGTCCCAGGAAGCGGCTATCCGTCCCGGGAAGCGGCTATCTGTCCCGGAACCGCGAATCCGGTCCCGAAACGCGGCTTCCGGCCTTCGAACCGCGCTCTACATCGCGATGAGCGGCTTGTAGCCTCGGAAAGAGGCTTTCCGCGACAGGAGCGGCCATTCCTCTCCGACAAGCGAACTGCGGCGTGCATCCCGTCCGTTGTATCCCTGCGAGCGCTCGTAGCGGGTCGCTCTGTGGATCCTGGCCTCAGAATGGGCGGCCGAGGAGGACCTCCCCTCGGCCGAGGATCATTCCGAGGGAATCAGCAGAGGTTGGTGCCGCAGGTCGCCCCGCAGGTGACGCAGGTACGGAATCCACTCCAAGGGCAAGCCGGCGGTCCGCAGCCCGTGCAGCTGACGGTGGCGCCGCCCGCGATCTGGCCAAAGCCGCTCTTGAAATCGGTCAGAGTCTCCTTCGCCAGCACCAACTTCTTCACCTTCTTCTTCATGGCGTCCCTCCTTTCGCTTTGATTCTACTTCCGCCCGCGCCTTCCCTGCCCACGGCGCGCGAGGCCTCAGTAAGGCCACGACCGGCCGGCGCGATGTACAGATCAATGGACAGAGGGCGGCTGGTCTGAGAGAATAGTTCCATGCGCGAGACAACTTTCACAGAGCTGAGGAACCACGCCAAGACCTTTTTCGACTCTGTCGAAGGGGGCGAAACTGTCCGGGTTTATCGCAACGGCCGACCGGTCGCGGATATCGTCCCAGTGAGTGCGGCAATACCGACCTGGAAGAAGGCTCCTCAGACCAGGCTCTCCTTGGGCAGTCTGAGCCTGAGCGATGAGGTCTTGGCGGATCGCGACGAAACGCGGTGAAGGTCTTTTTCGACACCTCTGCGCTTACCAAGCGCTACGTCGATGAAAAAGGCTCAAAGGAAGTGATTGCCCTCTGTGCCGAGGCGGAGACGATCGGTGTCAGCGTTCTGGTACTTCCTGAGCTGATCTCTACTTTGTGCAGACTGGTCCGCGAGGGGCGACTTTCCGCCGAGAATTACCAGAGCCTCAAGTCCGCGGTGCAGGCCGATCTTTCCGACGCCGATCTCTGTGATCTCTCCCAAGAAGCTTTCGACCAAACCGTGCGCTGCCTCGAAAGTCATCCCTTGCGCGCGATCGATGCTCTGCACGTTGGGAGCGCTTTAGCCTACCGGCCAGACCTGTTCGTCTCCGCCGATCGTCGCCAAGCCGAAGCGGCTGGCCGTGAAGGGCTTGCGGTGCTGTACCTTTCCAATTGATCGGTTCGCGCAGTTCGGCAAGGGGCCGAAGGGGTTGCTCGGCTTCCTCCGCGTGTCACACCGGGTCGCTATGCACGAACACCTTCGCCGGAGCCAACTCCTTCTCGATCGCCCGTAGCACCCGCACCGTCCGGTCGTGGGCTTCCTCGAAGCTTGCCGCGCGGGGAATCTCCAGGTGGAGGTCGATGAAACGCAGGTCGCCGCTGCGGCGGGTTTTGAGGTCGTGCATGCCGACCACGTCGGGTTGGAACGAGCCAACGATCGCGCGGACTTTGGCGAGATCCGCTTCGGGCAGGCCGCGGTCGGAGAGGTCGGACATGGCTCCTAGGGCGAGCTTGGCGGCGGTGCGGAAGACGAGGGCCGCGACGCCCAGGGCGACGAGCGGGTCGGCTTGGGACCAGCCGGTGGCGGAGACGATGCCTAGGGCCACGAGGGCCGAGCCGTTGGTCCAGAAATCGGTCGCGTAGTGGAGGCTGTCCGCGGCGAGGGCGGGGCTGCCGGTCTTTTCGGCCGCGCGGCGGAGCCAGGCGGCGACGGCGACGCTCACCCCGAGCGAAACCACCAGGACGAGCGAGCCGAGCCCGAGTTTTTCCGGGGCGGCGCCCGAGATCAGGCGCCTTACGCTCGCCACCACGAGCCCGACCGCGGCGACCGCGAGAAACAGGCCCTGGCCGAGCGCGGCGAGGTTTTCGAATCGGCCATGGCCGTAGGCGTGGTCCTCGTCCGGCGGCCGGGCCGCCCAGCGCATCACGAAGAAATTTGCGGTGGAGATGAAGACGTCGATCAGCGAATCGAGCGCCGCGGCGCCGAGCGCGAGCGAGCCGGTCGAAAGCGCGGCCGCCCCTTTGAGCGCGGTGAGGAAAGCCGCCGCCGCCACCGCGACCAGCGGCGCGCCCCGGCCGGAGAGGTGGTCGTCCACCTCGTGGCCCGGCGCCGGGCTTGAAGCGTTTTCAGCCACCGGCTTTCCCGAGCAGTACCTTCGCCTCGGCGATCGGCGAGGCGTCCTCGACCGGCCGGTCGGCGGACGGCCTCTGCGCCGTCAGACGCTTGAGCATCGCGACCGCTTCGGGCTTGGCCGCCGATCGATATTGCAGCAGGGCGTCGGCCAGGTAGAGCTGGTTGTACGGGTTCTGCGGCGCGAGGGCGACCGCCTTCTTCAGGTGCTCGATGGCGAGGTCGCGATCGACCCAGCCGGTGATGAACGGCACCTTCGGCGCGAGCGTATGCAGCCGGCCGAGCAGGCGGTGGCCCCCCGCCTCATCGAAGCGCTCATCGATCGCGAGGACGATTTCGCCGTAGCGGCGGACCTTGTCGCCCACCCCCTGGCGCGCGGCGGCGAGCTTGCCGAACGCGTCGCCCCAGAGGCCCCAATCGACGGCGCCCCAGAGGAACACATACGGCGCCTCGGGTACTCCGGAAAGCGCCTTGGCCGCCGCCGCGGGAGTCATCGCGTCGAATTTCGCCCGGCCGCCCACCCGCTTGCCCAGCTCGTCGATCGCCGCCTCGACCACCTGCTTGCCCCGACCGAACGCCGTCTGTTTCGCCTCGGCCGTGGTCGCCACGTACTCCCCCTTGAAGTGGAGCGCGCGGAGCAGCTTCCACGAGGCCTCCAGCTGCCCGGGTTTCGCCTTCAACGCCTTCTCGTAGCCGGCGATCGCCTGATCGATCGGCCCGGCCATGGCGCGCGCACCCTTCGCTCCTTCCGCCCGGCGGGCGAACGCGGCGTCGCCCTCGGCGATCGCTTCGGCCTGGGCGAGCAGGGAACCGGTACCGACGGCGGAAAGCGCCAACGCAATCGTCAAGCTACGGAAGAGGGCGCGTCGGGAGGTCGGACGGGGGATTTCGCGGGACGTTTTCATAGAGGGATTCTGTCACGCGGGATGTTCGCGGCGCTCCCTAAAGTGCCTTTGCAGGCGGTATCCTTCCGGCCCGATGAAAACCTCAGCACTCGACCTCGCCGCCCTTGCCGCTCATCGCTACCTGGACGGCCTCGACGACCGCCAGGTGGCGGCGACCGTTTCGCGCGAGGAGCTGCTTTCGCGTTTCGACGTGCCTTTGGGCCAAGCGGGGTTGCCCGCGGAGCAGGTGGTGGACGACCTGGTCCGCGCGGCCGAGGGGGGGCAGCTCGGCAACGCCTCCGGGCGGTTCTTCGCCTGGGTGATCGGAGGAACGCTCCCCTCGGCGCTCGCCGCCGACTGGCTCGCGAGCACCTGGGACCAGAACGCCGCGATCTATGCCACGTCGCCCGCGGCATCGGTGGTCGAAGAGATCGCCGGCAAATGGCTGCTCGACGTCCTGCGCTTACCCGGGACCGCCTCGTTCGCCTTCACCACCGGTTGCCAGATGGCGCACTTCACGGCGCTCGCCGCGGCGCGCGAGCATCTTCTGGCCCAAGCCGGCTGGCAGGTCGGCGAGCAGGGGCTCGCGGGGAGCCCGCCGATCCGGGTGCTCGCGAGCGCCGTGCGCCACGTTTCGGTCGACCGCGCCCTGCGCTACTTGGGCGTCGGCGCCCGCCAGATCGTCGTCCTGCCGGTCGATGGCGCGGGAGCGATCACCCCCGAGGTCCTTGAAGCCGCGCTCGCGGCGGGCGACGGACCGACGATCGTCTCCCTGAACGCCGCGGATCTGAACACCGGGGCGTTCGATCCCTTCTCGACGCTCATTCCGCTCGCCCACGCACAGGGCGCCTGGGTCCACGTGGATGGGGCGTTCGGCCTGTTCGCCCGCGCTTCCGAGCGCTGCAACTCGCTGGTCGAGGGAATGGATCTCGCCGACAGTTGGGCGACCGACTGCCACAAATGGTTGAACGTGCCGCAGGATTGCGGCTTCGCCGCCGTCCGGAATCCAGAGGCCCACCGCCGGGCCTTTACGATTCACGACTCCTATTTCGTCGGTGAACAGGCCGCGCGCGACCAGATCGATTGGACTCCAGAGTGGTCGCGCCGCGCCCGGGGATTTTCGGTATATGCCGCCCTGCGCGAGCTGGGCCGCGACGGCCTGGCCGCGATGATCGAGCGCCATTGCGATCAGTGCGAAGCCTTGGTTCAGGGGATCGGGGCGCTCCCGGGCGCCGAGATCGTCTTCCCCGCCCGCCTGAACCAGGGTCTGGTGCGTTTTCTCGATCCCCGACCCGAGGCCACCCCCGCCGATCACGACGCCACCACGGACCGCATCATCGACGCGATCAACCACTCCGGCGAAGCGTTTTTCGGCGGCGTCACCTGGAACGGCCGACGGGCGATGCGGATCAGCGTCGTCAATTGGCGGACCACCGGGGCGGATGTCGAGCGGACTGTGGCGGCGGTGGCCCGAGCGCTCTCGGCGTAGCTCGGGCTTCCGCGTTACACCACGGCCCCGTTGAGGATCGCTTCCGCCTCAGCCAACTGGCCGAGCACCGCATCAAAGGTGGGTGGCGGCTTCAGGTACATCGATGCCATTTGGTTGTAGTCGCGCGCAAGAGCGGCAGTCCGAGTCGCCTTCGGCAGCAGCCTGAAAGAACCCGGCACTGCCGTGTGGTAGTGAGCCCAGTGGCGTGCGAAAACGTGGTCCTTCCACTGTACGACCCTCGCGCACAATCCATGGTCGCCAAGCATGGAGGCGGCACTTGGGTGCTGGAGCAGCCGGGCCATGTCGGCGTAGTGACGCGAGTAGCGATCCGGCGTAGGTTGATCCTCGGGCCGATGGTATTCGGCGTGAAGGATGGTTGCCTTTTCCCAGAAGGAGCGTGGCAATTCCAGAGCGGTCACTCTGCATTTCCAATCGTCGAATATCGTCGGGAGGATGTCGGCGACCCAAGGGCGGATGTCGTGCTGCTCGATCGGCCTTTGGTCGGTCAGCGAACCCAGCTCGAGCTTCACTTCTCGTCGCACATAGTGGAGGCCCGTTGCTTCAACGGTCGGATATTCGAAGTGGATCACCGGGGACCGAGCGACAGGATCTCTTTCGTACCGCAGCCATGCCTCATTGTGGGGCGGCCCTCCCAGAAGGGCCTGGGCGCGCGTTTCGAGCCTCGGCATGACGAATGCGCGAGTGCGTTCGGCACAAGCATCCTGCATTCGGTTCATCGCCGCGTCGCGCCGGGTTCGGCTCTGGGCGGCCTCGATGCTCGATTCGTCGACGCCGAGAAACTCAGGCGAGAGCGAAAGATCGATATCCTCGGAGAAGCGCTCGATCACACCGTACACCTTGGATAAAGAGGTGCCCCCTTTGAATACGAGGTGTGGTGCGAGCTCGGGGTCGGCAAACAAGAGGCCCAACAACCAGCAGACCCAGAAGTCTTTCTCAACGATCACGCTGGCTGCCGCCAACCGTGCGGCGGCCTGGCCAAATGCCAAGGCGCGGCGCTCGGGAGCGAGGGCCACAAAGCGAGCGGCGGTCGCCGTCACTCGGCCGCCAGTTGTCGCAGCACCGCCTGCATCCATACCGGGGCCAGCGCCAAATCGACCAGGAGTGCTTTTCGCTCTCTCGCCGACAACACACGGCGCAATTGGGCCAGCCGATCTGGCGTCACGTGCTCGGGTCCGAGGCTGCGCAGGGCTTGGATCACCAAGCCGCTGGTTCGTCCGGCGGCGGCCATCTGCCGCGGCGTGGTTCGCTTGAGCACGATCTGCATCGGCCCCGCCTTCACGGTCCGGCTTGTGCCATCGGTCAGAAACTCGACCCGCGCCGGCACCTGTTCGGATAGGCCGAGAAGGTTGGCGGCATAAGCTCCGGTCGGCTGCAGGCGAAGATGGTCTTTGGCGTTGAGGGCGGCGACGACCGCTTCGACGGAGGGCCATAGCCTGCCCAAAAGGGAATCCTCTCGCGGCTTGTCATACAGCCCTCGAGACAGCCGACGCAATTCACCGCAGGCCACGAGTCGCTGCAAGGCTTTATCAATGGCGGCTCGGCTGCCGAAATCGGCAAAAAGAGCGGGTGTGAAGACCGTGCCACGTTTCGCCTTCTGGACCTGGAGCGCGATCCTCCTTTCGATGTTCGATTCGACAGGTCGGCGTGCGCGGGAGGTTGGGGGCGGCCGCTTCATGTCCGAAAACTAGCATGTTTTTCGGACAAGAAAGAGAGTTGCCGATGGCGCTATGGGAAGCAGGCGGTCCCCCCGGGCCGACTCAGCTATCATCTGCAAGTCATGACCTCTCTGCCCGCCAATCCCACCGCGTCTCGTTGCTGATTCGGAGTCGCCGATCCCACCTTTGCGCCCCGTGCTCTCCCTCCGCGATCCGGTCCATGGCTTCGTCCACGCCGATCCGCTCGAAGCCGCTTTAGTCAACAGCCGGCCGCTTCAGCGGCTGCGTTGGATTCGCCAGCTGGGCCTCACCTCGTTCGTCTACCCCGGGGCGGAGCACAGCCGCTTCAGTCACGCGCTCGGCGCGATGCACCTGGCGGGCAGGGTCTACGACGCGCTCGCTGCGCGCGGGACGGCTCCCCTGCCGGTCGGTCCGACCAGCCGGGAACGTCGTCTCGCGCGGGTGGCGGCGCTGCTGCACGACCAGGGGCATGCGCCGTTTTCCCACTCGGCGGAGGAGCTGTTCGAAGGGGGGATCGATCACGAGGAGATGACCCGGCGGCTGCTCGATCTGCCCGACGTGCGCGAGATTTTCGAACGTTTTGGCGAGGGAATCACGCCGGAGGACGTGGCTCGCCTGCTCGGTGGAAAGTTCGATCAGCCGATCGACCGCCTGCTCGGTCAGATCGTCTCGGGCGAGTTGGACGTGGACAAGATGGACTACCTGCTGCGCGACAGCCTGTTCTGCGGCGTCCGCTACGGCCATTACGATCTCGACCGGGTGCTGGAGACGATCCTGCCGCTCGCCGACCCCGAGACCGGAGCCTGGGGCATCGGCGTCGATGAGGGCGGCATCCACGCGCTCGAAGCGCTGGTCATGGCCCGGTATTACATGTTCACCCAGGTCTATTTCAACGCGACCGGCAAGGCGATGGAGCTGCACTTGAACGCCTGGCTGCTCGAAACCGGCTCCCGCTGGTCGGCCGATCCGGAGAAGTTTCTCGCCGAAGACGACCTGACCACGACCGCCGCAATGCGCGCCTCGGACAGCGTCCACGCCCGCGCCGTGGTCGATCGCGAGCACTTTCCCGTGGCGTTCGAGACCAAAGAGCACCAGTCGGCGGAGGAGAAAGAACGCTTCGAGGCGATCCTCCCCGGCCTGTTCGCCGAGTTCGGAGACGGCAACCTGCTGATCTCGAACTCGGCTAAAGACCCTCACCGTTTCGGTCAGAAACGTGTCTGGGTGAAGAAATACGATGGCCGTTTCGAAGAGGTGGGAGACGCGAGCCAGTTCATCAGCCACCTCGGCCGCATCGACCGCTACCGCGTTTACACCCCGCCGAATCTGAGGCTGGCGGTACGGGCCGCGATTCTGGAGCGGTTCGGGCAGGGGTGATGGATCGGCTTCGGTTGACGGGAATACGGGAATACGGTTTACTTCCTGCATGAAAGCAACGATCGAGATTCCTGACGATCTCTACCGGCAGGTCAAGGCCAAGAGCGCTCTCGAAGGACGCGCGGTGCGAGAGGTTACGGAGGCGTTGTTCCGACGCTACGTCGATCCCAGAGAGGCGCCTGAAGTTTCGGCAAAGGGGACGGAGAAGAGCGAATCCGAGCTGTTCGACGGCCAGCCTTCCCCTCCTTGGTTCGGTGTTTTCAAAGAGTACGCAGACCGGGTGGCCGACCATGACATGGCCTCGATCCGGCAAAGCATTGCGGCAGGGATCGTCGAGGAGCGCGGTCTTTGATCGTAGGGCTCGACACCTCGGTCTCATGCGCCTGCGTCTGAAGATGACTTTCGCCGCCCGACGACCCGCGTCGGTGGCCCGTCGCCCCTCAGCCCAGCAGATCCCCCAACGCCCCGCCCAGATCCGGAAACCGAAAGCGATAGCCCAGCTCCAGCAGGCGTTTTGGGACGACGTGGTGGCCGTCGAGCAGCATGTCGGCCATTTCTCCTAGGGCGAGGCGCAGGGCGAAAGCGGGGGCCGGGACGAACGAGGGGCGGTGGAGCACGTGGCCTAGCGCTTTGGCGAATTCGGCTTGGGTGGGCGGGTTCGGGGCGGTCAGGTTGAATGGGCCGGTCGCGTCGTCGCGGTCGATCAGGAAGCGGATCGCGGCGATCTCGTCCTCCAGGTGAATCCAAGGGAAACCCTGGCGGCCGGAACCCAGGGGACCGTTGGCTCCCAGTTTGGCCGGTAGGAGCATCTTGGCCAGCGCGCCCCCCTCGGGGGTAAGGACGATCCCGGTGCGCAGGATCGCGCGGCGGATTCCTTGGGCTTCGACCTCGCGGGTCGATTCCTCCCATTCGATGCAGACCTCGGCGAGAAACGTGTCGCCGGGGGGCTCGGTCTCGTCGATCGGCTCGTCGCCGCGCGGTCCGTAGTACCCGACCGCGGAGGCCTGGAGCAGCGCGCGCGGCTTGGCCGGCGCCTCGCGGATTGCCGCGAGCACGGCGGCTCCGGAGACGATCCGGCTGTCGCGGATCTCGCGCTTTCTGGAGGGAGTCCAGCGTTCGTCGGCGACTCCGGCGCCGGCCAGATGGACGATCGTGGTGCCGGCGTCGATCAGATTCGACCAACCGGCGCCGGTTTTGCCGTCCCAAGCTTCGGCGCGGACCCCGGGGGGAAGATCGGCTTTCGCTTTCTCGGGATCGCGGGACAGGACGATCGGTTCGTCGCCTTCTTGGGCGAGCCGGGCGGCTAGGGCCTTTCCGATCAGGCCGGTGCCGCCGGTGATGATGACGCGCATGATGGTTCCTCCCGAGAGGGAGTAACGTCAAACGGCGGCCAGCTCTTCCTCCAACTGCTGGCGCTCGGCCAGTTCGGCGTAGAGACCTCCGTGGGCGAGCAGCTGATCGTGCGTGCCGCGCTCGGCGATCCGGCCTTGGTCGAGGACGACGATCAGATCGGCGCCCTGCACCGCGGAGACCCGGTGCGAGACCAGAAAGACCGTCCGGCCGGGGAAGAAACGCCGAAGGTTGCCGAGGATGCGCTCCTCCGTGTGGGTATCGACGGCGGACAGGCAATCGTCGAGCAGCAGGATGCGCGGCTGGCGCAACAGCGCGCGGGCGATCGCCACCCGCTGCTTCTGGCCGCCCGAAAGGGTCAAGCCGCGCTCGCCGACCCGCGTTTCGAGCCCGGCGGGAAAGTCCGCGAGATCGGGGCCGAGGCCCGCCATCTCCGCGGCTTCGAGGATCTCCGCCTCGCTCGCATCCGGCCGGCCGAGGGCGATGTTCTCGGAGAGCGTGGCCGAAAAGAGAAAGGTCTCCTGCGGCACGATGCCGATCTCCGCGCGCAGCCGTTCGAGCGGCAGATGCCGCAGATCGGCGCCATCGACGAACAGGGTGCCCGGCGGCGGATCGAGCAGGCGCGGCAGGAGAGAGAGCAGTGTGCTCTTGCCCGAGCCGGTCCGGCCGACGATCGCGACCGTGGTGCCGGCGCCAACGTCGAGCGAAATGTCGTGGAGCGCGGGCGGCAGGCCGGGCCGATAGGAGAACGACAGGCCGCGAAAGCGGACCTCCCCGGCGAAGCGGGCGGGCTCGGCAAACGGCGGTTCGTCTTTGATCGTCGGCTCGGCTTCGAGCACGGCGCGCATTCGGCCGAGCGACGCGGTGCCCCGCTGGACCAGGTTGATCACCCAGCCGAGCGCGATCATCGGCCAGACCATCCGGGCGAGCAGGGTGTTGAAGGTCACGAACTCGCCCACCGTGATCCGGCCCGAGATGGCGAGCTTGCCTCCGAAGTAGAGCACGGCCACCATGGCGATTCCGGCCAACCCTTGAAGCGCGGGGAAAAACGCCGCCTGCCAGATGATCAGCCGGCGGTTGCCTTCTACGTAAGAGGCGTTCGCACTGCCGAAGGCGTCGATCTCCCGCTCCTCTTGGGCATAGGCGCGGACCACGCGGACGCCGGAAAGGTTCTCCTGCGCTTTGGCCGACAGGGCCGAAAAACGCTCCTGCACCCCCTCGAACAGGCGATGGATGCGGTCGCCGAACATCTGGGTGGCGATCGCCACCAGAGGCATGATCGCCAGTGCCACGCCGGTCAGGCCGAGATGGATGCGCGCCATCAGAGCGATCGCGCCGACCGCGAGCAGGACCGTGTTCGTGCTGTACATGATCGCCGGGCCGCAGAGCATGCGGACCGCTTGGAGGTCGTTGGTCGCCCGCGCCATCAGGTCGCCGGTGGGATGGCTCTGGAAAAACGACTGCGGCAGCAGCTCCAGCCGCTCGAAATATCGATTGCGCAGATCGAATTCGACGTCGCGGCTCATCGCCACCAGGATCATGCGCTGGAGATAGTTGAACAGGCCGGCGACGATCGTCACGCCGATCATCGCGACGGCGAAAACGGCGAGCGTGCCCATGCCCGCCCCGGCCCGGACCGCGTCGATGCCGTGGCCGATCAGCAGCGGATTGAGCAGGCCGATCACGACCGAGGCGATGATCGTCGCCAAGCCCTGCCAGAGCTTGTTGCGATAGGGCCGAAGGAACGGCCAGAGGGCTTTGAGGTTGTCGCGCATGGGACGGCGGGCTCCGCCCCCCGAGGATATCGCACGCCTGCGGTAAACTCCCCGCCG
>DATMZU010000014.1:0-2385 GCA_035607435.1 Thermoanaerobaculia bacterium
CCCCGAAGGCAGCGAGCGAAGAAAGGCAAACGCCGAGCGCGAAGACCAGGGTGAAGAGATCCTGGGTTCTGAGGACGGCCGCCGCGAAGAGGGCCACGAGCAGCCCGCCGAAGATGTAGGTGGCACCGCCGCTGCGACGCAGCAAGCGCTTGCTCGGATCGTGGACGGCACCGCCAAGATCGGGCTGTCTCCTGAGGTGGAGGCCGTGCAGGAAGGCGCCCATGCCGAGCAACATCAGGCCGATCGCGAGATTGCCCCAGAACGATCGAAACGAGGTCGTGGTGTCGTTGGAGGAGAACAGCTTCCGCGTCCAGTCGAGATAGCGGAAGGGCGCGATGCCGAGAACCAACGGGATCGCCGCGAAGAGCGCGAACCAACCGGGGTGGCCGAACAGCCATCGGTGCAGGTAGCGACGTCTCCGCTCCCGCCGCCCCCAGGTGGCGGGTTCCGTGGCGAGCGGAGGAGGCGCATGAAACGAGCTGCAACGCACCCACAGATAAAGTCCGGCGAGAATGCAGAAGAGCCGGCTCACGCTGAGCGCCGGAGCGCCGAAAGGGGACAGACCCCAGGTCGCGGCGATCAAACCGGCGGTCGTGACGAACGCGAGAGTCGAGGCCTTGCGGCGCGGGAAACGGGTCGCGTAGACCTGCGACAGCGCCTCCCAACCGAAGAGCAGCGGATAGATCGCGAAGATGAAGAGCGGCAGGATCACCAGCAAAGCGAGGAAGCTCGCCGGAGAAGAGCCGAAATGCGCCCGCGAGCCGACCGCGGCCAGCGTCACCAGCTCCATGAACTCGGAGATCATGAGCAGCACAAGAGGCGCCGCGAAGAACAGCGACAAGACCACGATCCGATCCCAGAACGTGGTCCGGCCGACGTTGCCTCTCAAGAACCGTTCGAAGACCTCCTCCTCGTACTCGCGCAGGCAGTAGCGCACGAAGCTGCTCTTGCCGACGCCGCGGTTGCCGGTGACCAGGAAGGCTCCGCGCCGGCCGGAGCGGAGGAGGATGTCGATGAAGTAGGCGCGCTGCCCCTCGCGGCCGACCAGAACCTCGTTCGCCGGTGACTCCGCTTCCGCGTCCGCCTCGAAGCGGCCGAAAGGCGCGGCGTAGGTGCGATCCGAGAACCGCTCGGGCATCGAGCCCTCCAAGGCGTGGCCGGAGCGCACAGCCTCCGGTGACACGACGAAGTTCTTGCGAGAATCGTGAGTGGGGCCGAGATTCTCGCATACCCCGATCGCTGTCAAGAAACGCGAGACCCCCATCCGGAGCGGATCAAGGAGCGCTCCGGATGGCGCGCTGCGCCGGCCGACCGCAAACCGGCGATCCACCGGTAGGATCGCGTCCGGATGTCCACTCGCTCCCTCCTTGGTCTTTTCGCGCTTCTCCTCGCCGCCTGTGCTCCCGACCCCCGAGATTGGCCGGTCGCCCACGATCTGGCGGCCGAGCTGCCCCTCGCCGAGGCCTCGAGAGCGGGAGGACCGCGCCTTCCCCGCCCGCCCGCTCCGCCCGATCGGAATCTCGCCGCCTCCGTGCAGGAGGGAATCGCGCTCGCCGTCGGCGCGCGGATCGACGGCTATTTCGAAGTGGACGGCCGGGCTGCGCTCGGAATCGACGGCCTCACGTCGCGCGGAGGATCGCCTGCGGTCGAAGTGCTGGCACAAGCGGAAGGAGAGCCGGAGCGCTCGCTCGCTCGGCTCTCACCTGGTGTGCGGGCAGGCGCATGGGAGCTTCCCGGCCGGGGGGCGCGACTGGTGCGCTGGACGCTTCGCGCGACGGGCGCTCCGGCGGCTTGGGCGATCGTGCGCCGGCCGGTGATCCGGAAGCAGCGGCTGGAGGCGGTGGTTTCGCCGCGTCTCGCGATCGACCTCTCAATCGGAGGGGCGAAAGCTTCCCCCTCCGTCCGGCCGCGGCCGAACGTCGTCCTCTATCTGATCGACACCCTGCGCGCGGACCGACTCGGAGCGTACGGCTCGAAGCGGGGACTGACGCCGCGGATCGATGCTTTCGCGCGCGGCTCCACTCTCTTCGAGCACGCCTACTCGGCTTCTTCCTGGACCCGGCCTTCGACGGCGACGATCCTGACCGGTCTCTCGCCTTTGGAGCACGGGGTGACGAGGCTCGACCGGCGACTGCCCGAGGCGATTCGGACGCTGCCCGAACGGCTTCACGATGCTGGCTACGAGACCGCGGCATGGAGCGCGAACGCGCACATCACGCGCGAGACCGGCTTCGCCCAGGGGTTCGACCGGTTCGAGTATTTCGACGACCTGCCGCGCGCGGACGCTCTCGGCCGGCGCGCTCTCGCCTGGGTGGATGGGCTCGCGCCGCGGGAGGGCGCACCGTTCTTTCTCTATCTCCACACGATCGACCCTCACGCTCCGTA
>DATMZU010000021.1:0-2206 GCA_035607435.1 Thermoanaerobaculia bacterium
CCGGAGAAGGAGGCGATCCCCCACTTGTAGTTGCCGAAGACGTTGTTCTGGCGGACGACGTTGTCGGCACCCCCGTAGAGGAGGAATCCGGAACCGGTCGGGTAGTTGATCGTCAGGCCGGACAGTTCGCCGAGCCCCGCCGAGACCGTTTTGAACGACGATCCGGCGAGGAAGTAGTTGTAGTTGTTCCAGAACACGTCGTTGTGTTCGAAGTAGTTCCAGCCGTTCGGCTCGTACCCCTCGCTGTCGAGCGTGTTGGGCACGATCCCGGCGCCGTTGTTGTAGAAGCTCGATTCGACGATCTTCACGTACTTCGAGTTGGTTCCCGAGTAGCCGAGCACGTTTTCGAAGCTTTCGTCGTCGCGCAGCACCGTCCACTTCGGCTTCGCCTGGCAGGGCTGCGGCGAGGAGCCGTGGTTGGTCCAAGTGGTGGTGTCGCACGGCGTTTCGCCGACGTAGAAGGCCGAATCCCCATGGCGCCAGCCGCTCGAGTGCAGCATCTTGCCGCCGAGGCAGCCCTTGGCGAAGAGGCCGTAGGAGCGGTTGCCGGAGGCGAGCAGGTTTTCCATCTTGTAGCCGTTGCATTCCTGATGGGCCTGGGTCGCGGCGTGGACGAAGAAGCCGTTCGATTCGTAGTTGCGCGCCCACAGGTTGCGGATCACCAGCCCGTTGACGTCGACCGCCTCGATCCCGTTTTGGGCCGGGCCCAGCTCGCCCTTGGCGTTCTTGCCTTCGAGGATCTGCTTGCGCGGGTTCTCCTTCAGGCCGACGATCTTCAGCCCGTTGAATTCCTTGCGCTTCAGGCTCCCGTTGAGGACGACGCCCTCGACGTACTTGCCGGGCTTCACCTTCACGATCGCCTTCGTCTTGCGGTTCTTCGGCTTGTCCCTGAACGAGCCGGCCGCGTCGACGCCGCGCTGGATCGTGTGGAACTTGCAGCCGTGCTTGCAGACGAGGAAGACCTTGTTCTTGGCCTGCTTCTTCCCCTTGCCCTTCTTCTTGGCCGCCTGAGCGCCGTCACCGGGCGCCGCAAGCGCCGGCGCCACCGCCGTGCAGGCGCAGAGGACCGCCGCCAAAGCCGGGACCGCGAGTCGTTGCCTCATATCTCTCCTAAGCTCGTGGGAACGGCGACTGTCCCGCCCCCCACGGGTCCCTGCTCAGAAAGACTGTAGCGAAGAGCCGACGCCCGGACTTGAACCGGGGACCCCTTCATTACGAGTGAAGTGCTCTACCAACTGAGCTACGTCGGCGCGCCCGGCTCATTGTAGGAAGCATGCATCTAGAGGGTCGTGCTGCCCTCGCGGAACGCCCTGATCGACGCGTGGCCGAGCTCGCCGCACACCGGGCAGTCGGGCTCCGGCACGACGGGCTCCCGTTCGACCTGCATCGTGCGCAGGTCGTAGATGTGGCCCGTGCCGAGAGTCGAGGGCTGCGCAAGACCGGTCAGGTAGTGCAGGACGTCGAGCCCGATCTGTCCCCCGATCAGCCCGCAGGCCGGTCCCAGGGTTGCCGCCGGAGACTCCTTGGCGCGCTGCTGCTCCATCGCCACGTCGAAGAGCGGGTAGTTGCGCCGGTAGCCGGCCTCCTGGCACTCGAAGCAGCCGGTCACCCCCGGCACGTACAGCGGGCCCACCCGAGCGATCGGCGGGAAGTGGCTCATCGCGACGAAGGGGATGCCGGCCGCGAAGCAGGCGGAGTTGATCCAGTGCTCGATGTCGTTGGCCGGCCAGTCGCAGGCGTCGATCACCATGTCGTAGCCCGCGATCGCCTCGGCGATCGCCTCCTCGCTGTCGAGCTTCTGCACCTTCACTTCGACCCGCATCGACGAGTTGAAAGCCTCGAGCCGCTCGGCCGCGGCGACCGCCTTGTCCCGCCCGATGTCCGCCTCCGTGTAGAGCACCTGGCGGTTGAGGTTGCTGCGCTCGACCTGGTCGAAGTCGACCAGGAGCATCTCGCCGATCCCGCAGCAGGCGAGGTTCAGCGCCGACCAGCCGCCGAGGCCGCCGACGCCGAGCACCGCGACCTTCGCCTCGCGCAGCCGCCGCTGGCACTCCGAGGGCACCAGGCCGCCGGGCGCGATGTCGGAGAAATAACGCAGCTGGCGATCGAAGCGCGCGTACTCGGTCGGGTCGATCAGGTCGTCGTCGGCGGCGTCCTCGATCACCGCCAGCTCCTGCATCTGGGCGATCGTGTCGTCGACCAGCTC
>DATMZU010000073.1:0-11591 GCA_035607435.1 Thermoanaerobaculia bacterium
AGCCGAGGGATTTCACCTTTGACTTACCGGGCCGCCTACGCGCCCTTTACGCCCAATAATTCCGAATAACGCTCGCCCCCTCCGTATTACCGCGGCTGCTGGCACGGAGTTAGCCGGGGCTTCCTCTGACGGTACCGTCAAAGACGTCGATTATTTACCGACGTCCATTCGTCCCATCTGACAGGAGTTTACGATCCGAAGACCTTCGTCCTCCACGCGGCGTTGCTGGATCAGGCTTTCGCCCATTGTCCAATATTCCCCACTGCTGCCTCCCGTAGGAGTCTGGGCCGTGTCTCAGTCCCAGTGTGGCCGTTCACCCTCTCAGGCCGGCTACTGATCGTCGCCTTGGTGAGCCATTACCTCACCAACTAGCTAATCAGCCGCGGGCTCCTCTAGGAGCGCTAGCATGCAAGCAGAGGCCAGCTTTCTTGCCGGGACCACAGTCCCGACGACGTATGCGGTATTAGCCCGAGTTTCCCCAGGTTATTCCCCACTCCTAGGCAGATTACCCACGTGTTACTCACCCGTCCGCCGCTCTCCGGTGGCCGAAGCCACCTTCGCGCACGACTTGCATGTGTTAAGCACGCCGCCAGCGTTCATTCTGAGCCAGGATCAAACTCTCCAGTTTAGATCCTTAACGCTTGAACCGAAGTCCAAGCGGCTATTTCGGAATTGCATTCTGCGCCTGCCCGAAGGCAAACACAGAACTTTTGAAGTGGTCGTTGACCCTTCCTCTATTTAGTTTTCAAAGAACCAACTGCGCCCCGCCTTTTGGGGCGAATCTTGATGCTACCAGAACTTCTCGTCTTGTCAACCCCACCGACGAACCATTGCCCGCCGACTTGAAGTCAGCCAGGATGTTTCTCAGCTTGTCGAAGGAGCCTGCACTCGGCGAGTGCGATCCTCAAAGTCACCGGATCGCGAAGCGCAACGGCGGCGAATCATAGTTCGCGCGCTCCCCGGTGTCAACAGCTTGTCTTGCCTGCCTTGCCGAGAACCGCTGCACCTCAAAGAACTCCGGCCCTTTCGAGCCGCCCCGACTCGTTTCCTCGTCAAGGGAGGCGTAGTGTAGGTGTACCCCTACGGCCTGTCAACCCCTTTTCTTCAGATCGTCACATTTGGTTCGAATCGGGGCCGAATCGGACCCTGCGCCCCTCTACCCGCCACGGTTCGGAAAGCAGGCGGCGCAAGGCAAAAGCGTAAGCCTGGTGCTCGCTTTCGAGGATCCGGGCACTCAACGCATCCTCTGTATCTCCGTCGTTCACCGGCACCGTCCGCTGCTCGACGATCGGTCCGCTGTCGAGCCCATCGTCCACCAGATGGACGGTGCATCCCGCCACCCGGACGCCGTAATCGAGCGCCTGGCGCTGGGCGTGGAGGCCGGGAAAAGCGGGCAGCAGGCTCGGGTGGATGTTGAGGATACGGCGGGGAAACGCGCCCACCAGCACCGGAGAGAGCTTCCTCATATAGCCGGCGAGGCAGAGCCACTCGACTCGCGCAACGCGGAGCGCGACGAGCAGCGCGCGCTCGTGGTCGCCCCGATCGAGCCCGCGGTGGTCGACAGAGAATGTCGCCAAGCCGAGATCCTTGGCTTTCGCCAGGCCGACCGCTTCGGGAACGTTGCTCGCAACCAAAGCGATCTCCGCGCCGGGCACTTCGCCCCGTTCGATCGCCGCGTGAAGGGCGAGGAAGTTGCTCCCTCGGCCCGAGAGGAGAATTCCGACCCGGACGGGCGCCTGCTGCCCGGCCATCAGGATTCCGTCCCGTCGTCAGGCTCTTCAGCCGCCTGAGCGCCGAGGTTGTAGGCGACGCCCGAGCCCCCCTGCTGCACGGTGCCGATCAGGAAAGGCTTCTCCCCCGCCTTGCGCAGAGCGGCGAGCAGCTCGCGAAGGCCCTCTTGCCCGACCACAGCGACCATGCCGACCCCCATGTTGAAGACGCGGAACATCTCGTCCGCCGGCACTTCACCCTCGGTTTCGAGGAAATGGAAGATCTCGGGGATCTCCCAGGCGCCGACCCGGATCTCCGCCCGAGTGCCTTTGGGCAGGACGCGCGGCAGATTGTCGGTCAGCCCTCCCCCCGTGATGTGCGCGAGAGCGTGGAGCGCCGGGTTGCGCAAAATGGGCGAGAGCACCCTTAGATAGCTGCGGTGGACGGCGAGCAGCTCCTGTCCCACGGTTCGCTTCTTCGCCCAGGGAGCCTTAGAGGAAGAGGTAAGCCCGAGCCGCTCGAACAGGATCCGCCGCGCGAGCGAGTAGCCATTGGTATGAAGACCGCTGGAGGCGAGCCCCACCAGGACGTCGCCCGGCCCGACCCGCGAGCCATCCAGAATGTGCGCCCGATCGACTATCCCGACGATGAACCCGGCCAGCTCGTAGTCGCCCGGTTGATAGAAGCCCGGCATCTCGGCCGTCTCCCCCCCGAGGAGAGCGCAGCCATTCTCCTTGCAGCCGTCCGCGACGCCGCCGACCAGCTCCGCCATCTTCCCCGGATCGAGCTTGCCGGCGCCCAAGTAATCGAGAAAGAACAGCGGCAACGCTCCCTGCACCAGGATGTCGTTGACGCAGTGGTTCACCAGATCGCGGCCGACGGTCGAAAAATCGTCCATCTCCCGCGCCACCGCGAGCTTGGTCCCGACACCATCCGTCGAAGCGACCAGCACCGGCTCGGCGAGACCCGAAAGATCGGGGCGGAACATGCCGCCGAAGCTGCCGATCTCGGAGAGCACGCCCTTCGTGAAGGTCGATTTCGCGAGCTTCTTGATCTTCGCGAGGCCCCGCTCCTGGGCGTCGATATCGACGCCGGACGCGGCATAAGCGCTGGGTGGCGGGGTCTTCGACACGGGGGCGGACTATATCAGCGAGCCGCTCCAGTCCTCCTGGGTGCGCGGGCGTCTCGCCCACTTTTCGTCGCCTGCTTTGGCGGACCGGAGGCCCGCGCACACAGGAAAAGCCCCTGCCTATGGAAGGCTCGACTCGTGCCTCAAGGGTTCACGGCGAAGGTGTGAATCGCGAACGTGCCGGCGCCGGCCACGGTGGGTAGGAAATGGTAGAAACCCGCCGTATTGACGCTCGGCGCCGTGAACCAGTAGGTCCAGATGCCGTTGGCCCGGTATTGGAGCGAGAAAGTACGGTTGAACGTGCGGCCCGGGCCGGTCAGCTTGAACGTCGTGTTGCGGGTCACGTCCGTGCCGAGATTCACCACGATCACCCAGTAGTTGTAGCCGAGCCGGGTGTTCGAGAGCGCCGCGTGGATCATCGCCGAGGGGGAGGTCGGCGGGGTCAGCGATTGACCGCCCGCCAGGAAGTAATAGGCCGGGCCGGCCTGACCTTCGACCCCATCGCCCTCGCGCAAGAGCCCACCCAGGCGCTCCGTCTGCTGGGCGTCCAGAGGTACGAACAGGGAGTGGAGACCTCCGCCATGATCCGCGTACTGGGGCGTCGCGAGGTTCGAGCCCAGGACCTCTCCGAGCAGATTCTCGATCTGGGCCGCCCGATTCTCGGTCTCGGGTGCCGCGAAAGCCGCGGCGCGAGCCGCTGGAGCGGCGGTCCAAAGCATGAAGAGACCGAGAACGGCGAACCGGCTGACGTGATGAAACCCTCTACTGCGCATACTGCGTTTCCTCGCGGGACGGACATCCCGTCCCGAAAAAACAGCCCGGGCATCCGGCGCTCGGGCGGTGACCTCTGCTACCAGACGCGGAAAAAGCGGGGATCGCGGACCAGAATTTTTCGGCTTGGCGCGGGCGTTTGAGCAGCCCCACGGTCCGCGGTAAATTTGCCCCCATGCGACGACCGATAAGAACCACGCTCCTTCGACGGCTGGTGCTGGCGCTTCCGCTTCTTCTCTCCGGCTGCCCGCCGGGGCCGGAAGTGACCCTGAAACTTCAATTGCATCCGGACGGATCGCTCACCGCCGCCTCCGCTCTGCTGAAAGCCTGCGACACCCTGAAGCAGCGCCTCGATCAGTTGGGCGTGAGCCGGATGGCGGTCGAGCCAGAGGGCGCCGACCGGATCACGGTGCGGCTGCCAAAGTCGGACGACTCGGAGCGGGTCCGCCGCATCCTCCTGGCGGCCACGGTCCTGGAGCTGCGGCTCGTCCGCCAGCCGACCGGCGACGGTTCGAATCTTTCCTCCAGCGACGAGGTGCTCGCCCGCTTCGAGGGGAAGCTCCCGAAGGATGTCGAAATCCTCTCGGAGGTCGTCCGCGACGAGGCCGGCAAACCAACCGGCGAGTGGTATTACGCGGTCGATAGGCGGGCGGTGATCACCGGCCGGGACCTCCGGTCGGCGCGCCCCGGCGTCGGACAGTTCGGCAGGCCCATCGTTTCCTTCAAGGTGAAGCCGGAGCCCGCAAAGGCCCTCTACGAGGCGACGGAAGCGAACATCGGCTCTCTCCTCGCCATCGTCCTGGACGGTCGCGTGGTCTCGGCGCCGAGGATCAACGCCCGGGTCGGAGAAACCGCGGAGATCGAAGGGGGCTTTACCGAGGAACAGGCGCAGGACCTCGCCATCCTTCTCGGTTCCGGCCCGATGCCCGGAAAACTGACGCTGGTCGGGGAACGGGTCGAAGGCGGAAAGTAAAGGAGTTTCTCCCTCCGGCGCCGCGGGTCGTCTCCGGAGACCCCGTGCTATCCTCCGCGGCAAGTTTCAAACCGCTGTCGGGAAAGGGGTTCGGTGTCGTCATGTCGAGCGAGTTGCTGTTCGGCCTCTACATCTTCGTCCTCGCCGGGTTTCTCGGGCACCACGTCATCTCCAAGGTGCCGCCCTTGTTGCATACGCCCCTCATGGCGGGGACCAACGCGATCGCGGGCATCTCGCTGGTCGGCTCGCTGGTCGCCGCGGGAGCGGAGTACAGCAAGCTCTCGACGATTTTGGGCTTCGTCGCGGTCACCTGCGCGACGATCAACGCGGTCGGCGGCTTCCTGATCACCGATCGCATGCTGCGGATGTTCAAGACGAAGAGGGGCGGCGCCAAGTCATGAGGGGGGCGATTCTTCCGATCTCGTACCTGATTGCCTCGGTCTGCTTCATCCTGGCGCTTCAGGCGCTGTCTTCTCCCAAGCACGCGCGGAAGGGCAACCTGCTCGGCGCCGTCGGCATGCTGGTTGCGGTGATCGGCACCCTGCTGCACCAGGACATCCTGACCTTCAAGTGGATCGCGCTCGGCCTGATCCTCGGCTCTCTGATCGGCGGCGCGATGTCGATCTGGATCCCGATGACCAAGATGCCGGAGCGGATCGCGCTCTCGCACGCCTTCGGCGGCCTGGCCGCGGCGCTGGTCGGCGTCTCCGAATACCACCACCGGGGCGCTTCGCTCGACACGGTGATCATCGTGGCGCTCGGCCTCGAGGTCTTCTTGGGCTTCCTCACCTTCACCGGCAGCCTGATGGCTTTCGGCAAGCTCCAAGGATTCATCACCGGGGCGCCGATCACCTACAAGGGGCAGAACGCGACGAACATCATCATGTTCTTCAGCGCGCTCGTCCTGCTGGTGGCGTTCGCCTTCAATCCTGGGGCGGCCGGCCTGTTCTACGGCATGGGCGCGCTGGGCTTGGCGGTCGGCGTCCTCGCGGTCCTGCCGATCGGCGGCGCGGACATGCCGGTGGTGATTTCGCTGCTCAACTCCTACGCGGGCCTCGCCTCGGCCGCCACCGGTTTTGCGCTCGGCAACTACGTGCTGATCATCGCCGGAGCGCTCGACGGGACCTCCGGCTTCCTGCTCTCGATGAAGATGAGCAAGGCGATGAACCGCTCGTTCGCCAACGTCCTGTTCGGAGCCTTCGGCACAGGAGACGCGGCACCCGACGCGGGCGCCGCGGCGGGAGGGGCGCGCTACAACCTGGCGACGGTGGAAGACGCGGTGGGGGTGCTCGATGCCGCCCAGACGCTGATCGTGGTCCCCGGCTACGGCATGGCGGTCTCGCAGGCGCAGCATGCGTTGCGCGATCTGACCAGCGCGTTGGAGACCAAGGGGACGAAGATCCAATACGCCGTCCACCCGGTCGCCGGCCGCATGCCGGGCCACATGAACGTCCTGCTCGCCGAGGCGAACATCCCCTACGACCAGATCTTCGACCTCGACGAGATCAACGACGAATTCTCCCGCACCGACGCGGTCCTGGTGGTAGGAGCGAACGACGTCGTGAACCCGGCGGCCAAAACCAACCCCGGCAGCGCGATCTACGGCATGCCGGTCTTCAACGTCGATCAGGCCCGCGCGATCATCGTCCTCAAGCGCAGCATGAACCCCGGCTTCTCCGGCCTCGACAACGACCTCTTCGGCCTGCCGAACACAATGATGGTCCTGGGCGACGCCAAGGCGACGATCAAAGAGCTGACGGCGGGGGTGCGGGGGTAGGGCGGAGTCGGTGGATCTCCGGACCTAAGCCGCCCTCAACGCCTTCTGCACCGCCTTGGGATTCCGGTCGATGACGAGGAGGTAGGCGCGGGTCGGCCCCTCGGGGACGCGCCGGCCCTGTTCCCAGTGCCGGAGGGTGTTGATGCTGAAACCGAAACGCCCGGCGAATTCCTCCTGGGTCATGCCGATCTTTGTCCGAATCGACTTCACGTCGATGGTCTCCGGGATATAGACGTTGTAGGAACTTGGGTCGGAGGTTCCTTCGACGTAGGCAACGGCCTCTTCCAGGCCGCGCCGGATGCTGTCGGCTACCCGGGTGGTCATTTCTTTCCTCTTCTCACATAGCTGTGGACTAATTGGACCGTCAGTTGGCGAAGATCATTGCGCTCGGCTTGAGTCAGGTCCGTTCGTTCGTTCTTGGCATAGGCGGTCAGGGCAAACAGCGGCATCGCCTCGTTGTGAAAAAAGTAGATCACTCGCGCCCCGCCACGTTTGCCGCGACCTTGGAGAGCCCAACGCACCTTTCGCACCCCACCCGTACCGGGAATCGCGTCGCCCGCAAGCGGGTTCTGGGCGAGGTAGCCGATGAGCAAAGCGCGCTCCTCGTCGTCCATGATCCGCCGCGCTGCAGCCAGAAACTCGGGCGTCTCCACGACAGTCACGGGCACTGGCTTGGGCACACCGGTAGACTACTCCATTGGAGGAGTCGGTACAATGCCTTCTGCGCGCGCGTGACTGGGGTAGGACGTCGATCTTCGGACCCAGGCCGATGGCCTGGGCTGGGATGACACGGCCCTTTAGGCCGTAAAGCACACGCAGGGAGAGGTTTGGCGGCCTGAAGGGCCGCGTCCCCGTCAGCCCAGGCCATCGGCCTGGGTGGGCCGGCGCATAGAACCTGTGCGGCCGTTAAACTGACTCGCCAACGGATCCAATACATCACTCCGTCAGGTTGACGGAGTGATCCGCGCTACCTCAGGAACATTCCGCTGGCTTAGCGGAGCACTCCTGAATATCTCGGGAACGTTCATCAAGTCCAAAGGAACATTCCCAAGCACCCCAGGAATATTCCGATGACTCAGAGGAGTATTCCTGAGACTCTCGGGACCATTCCGCCGTCCTAAAGGAGTATTCCTGAATATCCCAGGAGCATTCCTGAACATCTCAGGAGTGCTCCGCTGGTCACCAGGAGTATTCCTGAGCACCTCAGGAGCATTCCGCTGGTCTAGAGGAGTATTTCTCAATACCTCAGGAATGTTCCGCTGATTCTCAGGAATGCTCCGCCACACCTCAGGATCACTCCGCGGACCCAGAGGAGTGGTGACCGGGACCTGAACACCGCACCTTTCAGCCGGCTCAGCGGTGTTCGCAGCCCGAACAGTACCTCCCGGGCTTCGCGGACTGGTCCGGCCGCGCCATCTGCTCCCGCTCGTTCCCTCTCCGTAGTAGTCTCCGTCCAAACTTCCCCAAACCGCCATGACCGCACCGCTCCTCGAAGCGCGCGACCTGATGAAGTCCTACGGCGGCCGACCGGCCGTCGGCGGGGTGACGCTGGCGCTCGCGCCGGGTGAGATCTTCGGGCTGCTCGGGCCGAACGGCGCGGGGAAGACCACGACGGTCTCGATGCTCTGCGGCCTGCTGCCGCCGGATTCGGGGACGGTCCTGGTGGGCGGCCGGGCGATTTCGGGCGACGCCGATCCGGCGAAGCGGCAGATCGGCCTGGTGCCGCAGGAGATCGCGCTCTACGACGAGCTGTCCGCGCTCGCGAACCTTCGCTTCTTCGGCGCGCTCTACGGGCTCGGCGGCGCGGCGCTTGAATCCGCCATCGGCTCGGCGCTGGAGCTGGTGGGCCTGGCCGACCGGGCGCGCGATCTCGTCAAGACCATGAGCGGCGGCATGAAGCGGCGGCTGAATCTGGCGGGCGCGCTGCTTCACGATCCGGCCGTGCTGCTGCTCGACGAGCCGACGGTGGGGGTCGATCCGCAGAGCCGCAACGCGATCTTCGACAACCTGGAGGAGCTGCGCCGCCGGGGGAAGGCGCTCCTCTACACCACCCACTATATGGAAGAGGCCGAGCGCCTATGCGACCGGATCGCGATCGTCGATTCCGGCCGGGTGATCGCCGAAGGCACGCTGCGCGAGCTGCTGAGGATGCTCCCCGCGAGCAACCGGCTGCGGGTCGAGGTCGAGGGTGCGGCCGACCTGCCGCTCGCGGAGCTGAACGGTTTGCCCGGTGTGGCCGAAGAAGCCGAGGCGTCGTTCGAGGACGGCCGCCTCACGGTGTCGCTCACCGACCTGTCGATCGGGACCGCCGCGGTCCTCGGCTGGCTCACGGCCCACGGCGCCACCCCCGGTCACCTGGCGAGCGAGCGCGGGAATCTGGAAGCCGTCTTCCTTCACATGACCGGCCGGAGGCTCCGCGACGCATGAAGAACGGGAACCTCCCCGCCCTGCTCGCCCTGATCCGCAAGGACCTGCAGATCTTCGTCCACGACCGGCGCGCCATGACGCTGACGTTCTTGGTACCGATCGCGATCGCCACCTTCTTCGGCTATCTGTTCGGCGGCAATGGCGACAAGAAGCGGGAGACCGGCAAGATCGAGATCCGCGCGATCGATCAGGACGGCACGACTTTGTCGCGAGCGGTGATCGCCGGGCTCGGCAGCGACCCGACGCTCGCGGTCCGGCCGGCGACGCTCGACGAGGGGCGCGAGGCCGTGCGGAAGGGAAAGGCCGCGGTGGCGATCGTCTTGCCGAAAGGTTTCGGCGACGCCGCGGCGCGCAGCCTGTTCGACCCGACGGCCAAGAAGCCGGTCGTCGGACTCCTTCACGACCCCTCGCACGTGGGCGAGCTGGCCATGGTGCGCGGCATGCTCACCCAGCATGCGATGGAGGCGGTGAGCGCCGAGGCGTTCAACGGCCCCACCGGAGAGAAGATGCTCGGCGAGCAACTCCGCGATTTGGAGACGCCGAATCCAGGGATGTCGTCCGAGGACCAGGAATCGCTCCGCAAGCTGCTCACCGGGGCACTCGACATGAACCGCCGCGCGCGCGAACCGGCAACCGAAGGGGCGCCGAGCGCAGCGCGGCGCGGCCTCGGGATGCCGTTCGACATTTCGGCCCAAGAGGTCACCTCGGGCGAGGGAGTGAAATACAACGGTTACGCCCACTCGTTCGCCGGCATGGGGGTGCAGTTCGTCCTGTTCGCCGCGATCGACCTGGGCGTGGCGATCCTGCTCGAACGCCAGAAGGGGATCTGGAAGCGCCTCCGCGGTGCTCCCGTCTCGCGCGGCATGCTGCTCTTGGGCAAAGCGCTCGCGGCGGCGACCCTCGGCCTGCTCACTTTCGCGGTGATGTTCCTCTTCGCCTTCGTGGTCTTCGGAGTTCACATCTCCGGCAGCTTCCTAGGCTTCGTCGCCGTCGCAATCTCCTTTGCCCTGATGGCGGCCGCCTTCGGCGTGATGATCGCCTCGCTCGGCAAAACCCCTCAGGCCGCCCGCGGCATCTCGATGCTCGCCGTCCTGCTGCTGGTCATGCTCGGAGGCGCTTGGGTCCCCTCCTTCGTCTTCCCCAAATGGCTCCAGACGGCGACCCTGGTCACACCCACCCGCTGGGCGGTCGACGGCTTCGACGCGATGACCTGGCGCGGGGTGGGGCTCGAAGGGGCCCTCGCGCCGGTCGGGGTTTTGTTGCTATCTGCCGCGGTTTTTGGGGCGATTGCTTGGAATCGGTTCAGGTGGGAGGAGTGAGGGGCGGTCAGCGCCGCTGTTTCCTGCGGAGCGCTCTTAGCGCGCGCTGAAAATCCGGTTCGTTCGCGCAGTGGACGATGCGGCCGATCGCCAAGGCGCCCTTTTCTTCGCGATACAAAATCCGATAGTTGCTCTCGAAGAGAGCGCTACGAATTCCGGAGCCCGGCTCGACCTCGGGATGCCGAACGAAGGGAGAGCCCAAAGATTCGCAGAATAGCTGAAGGCGAGAGAGGTACGCGTCGGCGTGCGAGCTGCCGTAGCGGTCGGCGGTGTAGGTCCGAATGCTTCGGAGATCGAGAAGGGCCGCGCTACGAAAAACAACTGGGAGGCTCACTCCCGCTTGCTCTGGGGAGGAATCGCGAGGTCGTCCGAAGGGATGTCCGGATACTCGTAGGTGCCTTCGCGAATCGCCTGCCAGTCGGCATCGGAGAGGGAGTGGGCCTCACCCCGGTCGAAAGAGCCGAAAATCCGATCGTAGGCCTCGTTATCCAGCCGCTCCTCGGTCAGAGACGAATACTCCTCCACCGAAAGGAGGACCGCTACGGCGTGACCCGAACGTTCAAGCAGAACCGGTGCCTCTTGGGCTTCCGTGATCGCCGCCTCGAACCCTCGGGCATCGTCCAGCTGAAAGGCTGTCATGTTCTTGCCCTCCTCTCTTCGAACCCTAGCGCAGGGGGAAATCGACGGCAACTCGCGTCGGCCGGCGTCCCGCTGCTTTCCGCCGTGGCTTTTGGGGCCGCGGGCCGGAGCGGGAAACGCCGGCAATGATGAAAGTCAGGACCGAGGGCACGATCGAGTCGCGGCAGGCGAGCTGCCAGATCGCTCGGCGAAATAGTTCGGGTGTGCAGCGGTATTTGAGTTCCACGGGAGTTTCGGGCGGGTGTCCCCGGCTGCGAGCTTGCCGCAAGGCAACGTGCCTCCGGCTCCTATCCCCGATCTGCTTGCCCGAGCTCCTCGGCGAGCCCGATGAGAAGGCCTTCGGGCCCGCGGATGTAGCAGAGCCGATACGCGTCTTCGTACTGGACCACTTCGCCGACGAGTTGGGCGCCGAGCTTGAGGAGCCGGGCGATCGTATCGTCGATGTCCTCCACGGTGAACATGACGCGTAGGTAGCCGAGAGCGTTCACCGGGGCATTCCGGTGATCGGCAACCACAGGAGGCGTGAGAAATCGAGAGAGCTCGAGCCGGTTGTGGCCGTCCGGCGTGCGCATCATGGCGATCTCGACGCGCTGGTCGTGAAGTCCCGTGACGCGCCCAGACCACTCTCCTTCGATCGTGGCTCGCCCTTCGAGCTCGAGACCGAGCTCCAGAAAGAACTCAATCGCCGCCGCGAGGTCTTCGACGACGATGCCGACGTTGTCCATCCGTTGAAGCGTCACGCGGTTCACTGTAGTTCTGTTGAGCCCTAGCTAGAGACACCCGGTATCGACGTCAGTGATCGCCGTGGAAGACGGCTTCGATGTTGTTCCCATCGGGGTCGAGGAC
>DATMZU010000113.1:0-4867 GCA_035607435.1 Thermoanaerobaculia bacterium
GGTGCCGCCGGAGGCGGCCTGGTCCGGCTGACGGCGACGGTACCGGGACCGCCGCTCGACGTCACCTTTCCGGACGCCGCCCCCCTGCATGTCCAGGTGCCGGCGATCGCCGAGTCGAACCTCGTGGGATCTGTCGTTCTCTACGCTCCCGGCGGTCAGTCGCTCGAAAGTCTCACTCCGTTGGGGCAGCTCGAAACCCGCGAAGAGATCGTCGGCGGGCGAGCCACCCTCGGCGCCGTTCCGGCGGGAGCCTGGAATGTTCAAGTCGAAATGCCGGACGGTCGTCGTTGGAGCGCCATGGCCGTGACCGACGGTCGGCAGGAGTCCGTCGTGCAGCTGGAGTGATAGGGCTTGCCGATCAGTCGTCGACCGTGCTGCTCCGATCCGAGATCCCCAGCCCCTTCATGTACCGATGGAACGTCGCCTTGCTCAGTCCCAGACTCTCCCGCGCCGCCTTGACGCTGCCTCCGTGGCGCTCCAACCGCGCGAGGAGGAGCTCGCGTTCGAACTCGCGGACGGCGCCGCGGAAAGAGAGGTTGTCCCAGAGCAGCGGGCCGGCCTTGGGATTGGGCGACTCTTGGAGGATCTCCGGCAGGCAGCGCTGGATCAGCGTGAGATCGATCGGGGCACCCGGCTGTGCGTGGATCACGAAAAGCGCGCAGGCCCGCGCGAGATCTCTCACATTGCCGGGCCAGGGGGAGGAGGCAAGCGCGCGCAACGCCTCGGGGGTGAAGCCCAGGGTCCGCTTCCCATGCTTTCGCTCATGGTGTCGGCGGTAGTGCTCCAGGAGGATCGGAATGTCCCAGGGGCGTTCGCGTAGCGGCATCAGGCGGATCGCGAGCGTGCGGAAGCGGTCATAGAAGTCGTCCCGCAGCGTGCCCGCCAGAACCGCTTCCTGGAGATCGCGGTTGGTCGCCAGTACCACCGCCACGTTGATCTCGATCTCCCGCGTCTGACCGACGGGCGTCACCGCGTGGTTTTCGAGCACCCGTAGCAGGTGAGCCTGCGCGCGCAACGACAGCTCGGCCACTTCGTCCAGGAACAGCACCCCGCCATGGGCCGCGCGGAAGAAGCCGGGCTCGTCGGTCATGGCGCCGGTAAAGGAGCCTCTCTTGTGACCGAAGAAGCGGGAGGCCGCGAGCTCGTCGGTGATCTCGGCGCAGTTGACGACGACCAGGGGGCGCTTGCGGCGGGAGCTGAAGGCGTGGAGGTAGCGGGCGATCAGGTCTTTGCCGGTGCCACGCTCGCCGAGGATCAGGATCGGTTCGGGGTTCTCGGCTTCGAGGGAGGGGATGTAGATCTCGTGGAGAGCGCGGCGGAGCGCCTGGGTGTGGGCCGAGTCGCCCAGGATCTCCGGCGTGTCTTCGCCCGCCCGGGCGGTTTCGAGCAGGTCTCGAAGCTCGCGCTCCTGTTGCTGCTTGCGGAAGTGGAAGCCGAAGACCTGGCCCACGGCCGTGGCGTAGCGGTCGAGCCAGGCGCGATCGTCTTCCTTGTAGGCCTCGATCAGGCTGCTGCTTTGGAAATAGACTACGGCGAGCACGACTTCGCGCAGGGGATCGCGGATCGGCGCGCAGAGGACGCTGAATTGCCCTCCCGCGAGCGAAGGCGTTCGCCCGGCGTCGGCGAGCAGGCGGGGGTCTTCGATTAGCTCGGGCGCTCCGGTCTCGATCACCCGGTAGATGACCGAGGGGCTCACCCCTTGGACCGACTCGCCCCGTTCGCAGGCCCGCACCTGTTCCGGCGTGAGCTTGCCGAGGACGTGGACCGCCCGCAGCCGCAACGGATCCCGTTCCTCGATCACGAGGAGCAGCGCTTTCTGCGCGCCGAATCCGCGGGCGGCGGCTTCGAAGGAGGCGCGCAACGCCGCCTCGTGGTCGCCATCGTTCAACAGGATGGCGAGCAGCTCATTCATGGCCCCGAGGAGCTGGGTGTAGCTCCGACCCTGCGGCTCCGGCGCGGCGCCCGACATGACCCTCACGGTATCAAAGTTCAATTCGGCGTGTGCGCAAAGCCGATCGTTTCGGAGCTCAAGGAACGGCCTCGGAAGCGCTCCGAGGCCGTCCGGGAGGTTAGAACCGATCCCAGTTGCGATGCCTGCCAATGGCGGCGATGAAATCGGGTAGGTCGGTCACGACCGCCCAGTCCGCCGCGTCGTCCGTGGGGATTTCGGCCTTCGCGGCCACTGACTCTCCTGCGCCGACCCACAAAATGGGCTTGCAGTGACGGTATTGGTCCTTGAGGAAATCGAGCACCGGCGGCGCCGCCGCAAGGCTGGCGGCGGCTTTCGTTCCGTCGGGCACGGCGACCGCGTCGAAGAGGACCGAAGGCATCGTCTCGAACGTCGCGTCGGCCTCGATCGCTTCGTCGTCGGTCGTATCGACCGCACCCAGCCGCGCCGCGACCAGTCGAACGACCGCCCCGCCTTCGACCAGGGCTTCGCGAATGCGGGCGACCGATCGGCCCTTCACGCCGGAATCGACGAGGATCGCGATCTTCCGGCCGCGGATTCCGCCCTCGCCCGGCCGCGAGGTGAGAGAAAGCGTCGGGGAGTTGGAGACCTCCGGCGCGGGGGGATCGATCAGCCGGGGCATCGGTTCGGGGAGCGGGATTCCGAGGCCTTCGGCCACCGCTTGGGCGAGATCTTCGGACACGTTGCGCAGCATCGCGACCGTCCGCTCCCGGATCGCCGGCACTTCGACCTTGGTCAGCTCGAAACGGAATCCCCGGATGATGTGCGCCTTCTCGTAGGCGACCTGGCTGTTCCAGAAGAGGGTCGCTTGAGAATAATGATCCGCGAACTTTTCCGGCTTGCCGCGGACCTTGTCGCCCCTCGGCGGCTCCGGGAAGCTGGTGAAGCCCATAGCGCCCGCCTGGAACGGGCAGCCTCCGCCGAGCGAGTTGGGCTCGTAAGCGACGCGCCCACGCGGGATGGCTTGGCGATGGATGCCGTCGCGCTGGTTGTTGTGCGCCTGGGCGAGGGGGGAGTTGATCGGAATCTCGTGGAAGTTCGGTCCGCCGAGCCGGGAGAGCTGGGTGTCGAAGTAGGAGTGGATGCGTCCGGCCAGCAGGGGATCGTTCGAGAAGTCGATGCCCGGGACGAGGTTCTGAACGCCGAAAGCCACCTGCTCGGTCTCGGCGAAGAAGTTGTCGGGGTTGCGATCGAGGACCATTCGGCCCACCGGCAGTACGGGAACCAACTCCTCGGGGACCAGCTTGGTGGCATCCAGCACGTCGAAGCTGAATTGGTCCGCCTGCTCCTCGGTGAAGATCTGCAGGCCCAGCTCGTAGATCGGCAGGACTCCCGACTCGATCGACTCCCAAAGGTCGCGGCGGGTGAAATCCGGATCGGCTCCGGCCAGCTTGACCGACTCGTCCCAATCGAGCGAGTGGGTGCCGGCCGTAGGGGTCCAGTGAAATTTCACGAACCGGGACTCGCCCTCGGCGTTCACCAGCCGAAACGTGTGCACGCCGAAGCCTTGCATGGTGCGGAAGCTCCGAGGCAGCGCGCGGTCCGACATCGCCCACATCAGCATGTGGGTCGATTCGGGCATCAAGGAGACGAAATCCCAAAACGTGTCGTGCGCGCTGGCCGCCTGGGGCATCCCGTGGTGGGGCTCGGGCTTGAGCGCGTGGACCAGATCCGGGAACTTCATGGCGTCCTGGATGAAGAACACCGGGATGTTGTTGCCGACGAGGTCGAAGTTGCCCTCGTCCGTATAGAACTTGGTGGCGAAGCCGCGGACGTCGCGCGGAGTGTCGGCCGAACCGCGTTCACCGGCGACGGTCGAAAAGCGAACGAACACCGGCGTCCGCTTGCCCTTCGCGCCCAGGAACGAGGCGCGCGTGACTTTCTCCTGGGACTCGTAGCACTCGAAGTAGCCGTGGGCGGCAGAGCCGCGCGCATGCACGATCCGTTCGGGGATGCGCTCATGGTCGAAGTGGGTGATCTTTTCGCGGAGGATGAAGTCCTCCAGGAGAACGGGCCCCCTGAGGCCCGCCTTGAGCGAATTCTGGTTGTCGGCGACCGGGTTGCCGAAATTGGTCGTGAGGGTCTGTCCGCCCGAGTCGACGCGCGCGCGATCGAGCGGATCGTTGCCCGGGTTGTGCCCGGGCTGGGCCGGAGAGCCGGTCTTCGGCGAGGAGATCGTCTCGGTCAAGGTGCTGCCGGTCACCGCCGGATCGAGCGGCTTCACGGTGACTCCCGGCTTCAAATCTCGCCCGTCGCCGATCTCGCCGGCCTTGTTCTGGTTGTAAGGGAAGGCGGCCGCGAGGGAGTCGGTGGCCGCTTTCTTCCGCGCGGCCGGATCCGTATCGGTTTTCGGCGTGTTCTTCTGCCGACTACCGCCGGTGGCTTTGGCCGCGGACACTTTTCCTTTTCGGGTACTGGCTGGCATGGTTCGGCATCTCCTGGTTAGGAGAGGCCGGAAGAGCAATCCACGAGCCAGCGCTCTTTCGCTCTCGAAAGGCAGGGCTCCTTCGGGCATCCGGCAAATGTGCCGAGGTCCGCAGGCGCTTCTTTCCGATGTCGGGATGGGAGGGGATGCGCGTTGGTGCGGCTGGGAGGACTCGAACCCCCGACCAAAAGTTTAGGAAACTTCTGCTCTATCCACCTGAGCTACAGCCGCAGTACCACGAAGTATACCGCGCCGCTCCGGGGGGCAACCCCTGGATCCCGAGCCGGGTCGGATGGGAGAGCGGGCCTCGGATTTGAGTGTAGGAAATGTCGCCGACGCCTAAATCTGATCGCGGAAGAATCAACTTGCGTTACCTCGAAGGACCCGGTATAACGCGTTCTCTGGTCAGACTTTAAGAGCCGCGATGAGGTGGGTTCGGGCCCTCCTCGGTGATTGGCGCGCTCTTGACGGCG
>DATMZU010000119.1:0-5469 GCA_035607435.1 Thermoanaerobaculia bacterium
CAGGAGACCCGACGACGATCATGTGCAGAAACATCAAGACCCTCTTCAACTTCGATCCGCCCGTCACCGAGGCCGAGATCCGCGCCGCCTCGCTCCAGTTCGTGAGGAAGGTCACCGGCTTCAACAAGCCCTCGAAGGCCAACGAGGCCGCCTTCCTAGCAGCGGTCGAAGAGGTCGCGGCCGTCTCGGCCGGCCTCCTGACCTCGCTGCAAACGAACGCGCCGCCGAAGAACCGCGAAGAGGAGGCCGCCAAGGCCCGGGCTCGGGCGGTTCAGAGGCCGGCGAGGTGAAACCGACTCGGGTGCGATCGGGTCACGAAAGCGCCACTCCGGCACTCGGCGGCTTCCATAGCTCCCCAATGAAAAGCTCGTCGCCCAATCCCTCGCCGCAACCTAAGAACCGGTTCTTCTTCGGTTTGCACGGCCTCCGTGCCGGCTGGTGCATCGCGATCTTCTTCGGCATCGCTCTTCCTCTCCGCACCGCGATCCGCTGGCGTTTTCTCCGAGCCATACGGGCCCTGGACGTGGCTGATGTTTGCCGGCGGGACTCCCGCGATCCTGGCACTCCCCTTTCGCCTCGTTCCTTCTCGCGGCCTTCGAGTATCGGCCACTATGCAGGCCTAACCGTTTTGGCGCGCACAAAAAACAGCGGCAACTTCACACTGCATTGACACCGAATGTTCTGTGGTTTAGCATGAGAAATGTAGTCACAGGAGAGGCCACGGGGCAATCCTGCCCCGCCACCTGTCAGCGTGGCAAACGGACAGCTCAACGAACTTAAGATGTCGGCGACTAACAACAAGGAGTATGACTATGGCAAATCTGTTCGGGAAACTTAATTCTCTGCGATACAAGAAATCGACTCTGAGCGCGGACATCACTATCGCTGATCTCGTCGCCGAGCCCTTCGAGGTTAAGATTCTCTTCTACAAAAAAGGCACACTCGTCCCTGCGCACACTCATTCAACTGACACCCTTCACATAGTGCTAAAAGGTAAAATCCGCGTGGAGTCACCGACTGGGCGAGGAAAGCCTCGCATTTTTGAAGCGCTCGGAGATTACAGATGCGGCGGCTGGGAGTATCGCGGAAGGGCACTGGCAGATACACACATAATGATTATCCAAGAACCAGGGACAACTTTCGTGAAATCCGCGGATCCCGCCTTCCAGCCCCTGGGCTAGGTGGCACCGCCTGCTCGGAGGCCGATTCCGCGCCGAGTTCAGCGGCCGAGGGCTTTGGCTCTCCTGCGCACCGACCGCAGCGGCGTTCGTATTTCCTGCCGCCAGCAGGAACGCGGCGCCCGTCGCTGCTCGATGGCCGGCCGAGCAACGGCAAGTTCTAGGTCTACCTGGCGGGCTCTCGACGTGCTCCTGTTCGCCTTGCTCGCGATCACCCATCCAGCCACGCCCCCCCAGACCCATCTGAAACTTAGGCTCTATGAATAGGGGCCCTGAAAGCCGTCGGGGCCTTTCGCATGCCCCGACGGTCTGGCGAGCTTCCAGGCACCCGACCTCGATTGAACTCGGGACGACGATCATGTGCAGAAACATCAAGACCCTCTTCAACTTCTCGATCCACCCGTCACCGAAGCGGAGATCCGCGCCGCCTCGCTCCAGTTCGTGAGGAAGGTCACCGGCTTCAACAAGCCCTCGAAGGCGAACGAAGCCGCCTTCTTAGCCGCGGTCGAAGAGGTCACGGCCGTCTCGGCCGGCCTTCTGACCTCGCTGCAAACGAACGCGCCGCCGAAGAACCGCGAAGAGGAAGCCGCCAAGGCCCGGGCTCGGGCGGTTCAGAGACCGGTTCGATGAAACCGGCTCAGGTGCAGTCGGTCATGAAAGGTCCACGCCCGCACGCTCGGCGACCTCCACAGCTAGGCCGTAGAAGTCGGTATAACAGTCCTGAACGGCCTTGGCGTGACTGCCGATGGCCCCGTCGGCAGGCTTGAGGAGGAACATCGGCTTGCGTGCTTCTTGGGCAAGCGGCATCAAGCTCCGGTAGTGCTTCAGGGTTGACAAGCAGTGGGAGTCGCGGTCGATGCCGGCACCGGTCTCAGGAGTCGCCTCCCCGAGAACCGCCACTCGGTACGTGGCGGGGATTCGCGCCATCCACTTCGCATACGCCTTCACCGGTCGGTCGAGACGGGCGGCGTGTTGCATGACGACGTAGCCCAGCAGCTCCATCCGGCCCTCCGGCAGGTCCAACCCCGCAGGGCGCTTCTTGAAGCGCTCGGCCCACCCGCTTCGCCACTCCCGTAGGCGAGGCCCGAGACTCTGCAGCTCTTTTGGGTAGTAAGCATCCGGGGCGAAGGGAATCGCCAAGTGGTCAGCGGTGATCAAGGCTGCGCGGTTGATCGCGCCGAGATTGGGCCCGAGGTCGATCAGGACGACATCGGATTCGCGCAGCTGTGCGGTGCGCGCAAAGATCTCATGGAAGGCTCCGATAACTCGAAAGGCCCGGGCCTCGCCCTCTAAACAGAGCGCCCACTGCTGGCTCAGCTCGTCCTCGAACCCCGACAGCGCGAGGTCGCCGGCCAAAAGCCCAATGCCGGCGATGTCCTCGACATGTGGGTCGGTGATCCCGCCCTCGCCTTCGAGAAGCGGAAGCAGCGGCGCGAGAATGGTCTTTCCCGGCAGCCCGTCAGGCCAGAGCGATTCGAGAGCATCGTCCTCCAGGAACATGGTCGTGAGATTCGCCTGCGGATCGAGATCGGCCGCGAGCACCCGAAGCCCGAGGTCGGCGTACATCCAGGCCAGGTGGTAGACCAGCGAAGTCGCGCCCACGCCACCTTTGTTGTTGAAGAAGGAGATGGTCTTCATGGCGCTGGTCTTAAGGTGACCCCGACGTACGACGCATTGACCTCGAACTTGGGCGGCGGGTTGCCGTTCGCCTGCTCCATCAAACTCTCCGCGTTGCTCCCGACGGACCGTACCCATCCCGAGCGAAACCGCTCTGAACAGTGAAGTTCCAGCCCCGCGAATCATGCCTCAGGTCGCGTGAAACCGAGTACTGGCCGAGAAGCCGGTGTCGGCCTTCGGCGATGACGCTTTGGCTTGGAGCGAATCAGGCCGCCTGGTCGCGCTTGTGCCGAGCGATGAGCTTCCGCACCTCGGGAACCAGCGCATTGGGGACGGGAAGGAGAGTTTCGTCCGCGCGCGCGAGCGCTGATTCGTGCTCCGCCGCAGCCTCTTCGTCCGTTTGGCCTTCGTAGTAGCCGATCACCTCGCGGACGCGAATGTCGTCCCAGCCCGGAGGAAATTGGTTGGTCTTCGTCATCGAGATCGCCGCCTGCGGAAGGCCGCCAAGGCCTTACCTCGAAGATCATACGCCGTGATCACGAAGAGCGCATCCCAGACAGGCTCAGGTAGGTAGATCACCTGCAAATGGCGGCCAGAGCTCGTGCTTCCGAGGGCGATGCGCGTCTCGTTGTGGCCTGGGAAGTCGTCACCCCGGTTTCTCAGCACTTCTTCCACTTCTCCCTCTGTGACGTCGTGTCTATAGATGTGCGGCTCGTCAGTGAGAGGATCGATGTAGAAACGCAGCTCCACCCCGTGATCATAGGCGACCCTGCGGCAGGCCGGCCGCGCACTCCCGACCGGATTTTCCGGGTCTACTGCATACTCTCGGCCGATTCCAGGGCTTCGAGGTCGGATGGACCGACCGCCCGACCCGCGCAGGAGAACCGCGATGCAGGACTCCGATCGCCGCTCGTTGCTTCCGATTCTCTCGGCCGTCGTCCTCCTCGCGCTCGCCGCTGAATCGGCCTCCGCGGCGGAGGTCGAGCGGATCGTCTCGTTCGAGGCCGGCCTCCCGGGGCCTTGCCAGGACGGCGATCCGGACGTCGCGGTGCAGCCGGGCGGCTCGTTCCTGTTGACCTGGCGGAGCGACTGCGCTTTCGTGTCGAGCTCGAACCGGGCGCTCCGATTCGATGCGGCGGGGCGACCGATCGGGGCGAGCGTGGAGCTCTGGGGCGGGGTGGGCACGGTCGCGGCTCCCCTTCCGAACGGCGGGTTCGTCGCTTCGTCCTGGTTCGAGCGCGACGTCTCGCCGTTCTTCGGCATCAACCTGCATCGGCTCGATCCGCTCGGCCGGCCGCTTGGCGGGCTGATCCCTGTCGCGGCCGACCCGTCCGACTTCTCGCCCAACATCAGGCCGCGCCTGGCGGTCGCTCCGAACGGCTCGGTCGCGGTCGTCTGGATCCAATCGACGTTCGATCCGGATTTTCCCGGCACGGTGCTCGGCCGGTTTTACGACGCGTCCTTGGAACCCGTCACCGAGGCCTTTTCGCTTTCCCTCGAACCTCCGATCGATCGGAGCCAGATCGATCCGGACGTCGCTTTCGGTGACGACGGCACGGCGCTCGCGGTGTGGACCCAGTTGGATGGCGGATCTTCCCAGATCCTCGGGCGCCTCTTCACCGCCTCGGGTCAACCGCTCGGCGCGGCCTTTCCGATCAGCCAGCCCGATCACGACCGGCCGCAAGGGACCCCTCGCGTCGCCGCCCGCTCCGGAGGCGGCTGGTGGGTCGCCTGGCAAGGGTTCGGCGGCGACGGGGTGCACCGCGCGTCCCGGGTGGTCCGGTTGAGCGCCGCGGGCGAGCCGGTCGGATACGAGCAGCCCCTCGGCCTACCCGCCGAGATGCCCGGCGCGCCGGCCCTCGGAACCGACGCGACGGGCAACCTGCTCTTGCTGGCGACCGTTCTCGATGGCTCGATCGCAGGCCGCCCGTTCGATGCCCAGGGCGCGCCGGTATCGGGCCCGGTCGAGATCTCGGGAAGCGAGCGGACGACCTACCGCGCGCCTGCGCTCGCCGGCCGGTCGCCGGCCGGGTTCGTCGCCGCGTGGGCCGGCCAGTTCCTCCCCTCGAGCGACGCCGACCTCTTCGGGGCCGTGCTCGCGCGAACCTGCCTCCCCGCCGGGAACGCCGCCTGCCTGGGGCCAGGCGGTCGCTTCGCAGTGGACGTCTCTTGGCGAACGGCGGCGGGAAGCGGCATCGCGAAGCCCCTGCCGCTCGCGGCGGGCGCCGCGACGTTCGGCTTGCAGGACGCGGCGAACCAGGACGTCGCGGTCGTCCTCTCCGGACCGGATTCGAACGACCTGACCTTCACGGCGACCACGGGCGCCGCGATCGACGTGCGGATCACCGATCGGACGAGCGGGGCGACCCGCACCGTTTCGAAGCCCGCCGGCCGCTTCGCGAGCCAGCGCGTTCCGCACGTCCTGCCGATTTCACCGCTCGGCGCGAACGGCGCTCTCGCTTCGAGCGCGGGCGAGATCCCATCCCCTGAGGACGCGCAGGCGGCGACCGGACCCGCTCCGACCCTGGGCGGGACCTGCCTGCCGTCGAGCCGGACGCTCTGCCTGCTCGGCGGCCGTTTCCGCGCCGAGGTCTTCGGGCCGGGCAGCCATCCGCCGCGGGCCCTCGCTCTCGCGCGCACCGATCGCAGCGGGGCCTTCGCGTTCCCCGCCGCC
>DATMZU010000137.1:0-4113 GCA_035607435.1 Thermoanaerobaculia bacterium
TCCCCTTCCTCTATACTTCCGCCCCCCGGAGGACCTCCGATCGGGCGGTTAGCTCAGCTGGCAGAGCAACGGACTTTTAATCCGTGGGTCCAGGGTTCGAGCCCCTGACCGCCCACCAATAAATCAATCAGTTGCACCCAATTTCGCCGCCAGCGTGGCCCTTTTCACCCTGGCCTACGCCCTCCTCGTCTTCCTGGCCCTCGAAGGCGTCCTCCACGGCGGCAGATTCTTCTGAACGCGGCCTGCATTGACGAGCGTTGCCGACGGGGGTCCGCGGTCGGCGCGCGGGAGGCCGAAGCCGCGACGTCCGCGGCGAAAGCGACAGGGGGGTGAAGCTGATCTACGAGAGGAACCGGAGTGTACGAACCTCCTCGGGAGCGCCGGGGGACTGGTTGGCTTCCCCTTTGCAGGATTCACGGCATACGCATCTTGGCCCCGTGCCGGGACGCTCTCTTCTCAAGGAGGGAACCAATGCTGCTCGCTCTTGCGCTCGTCCTGTTCATCGCATGGATTCTGGGTTTCGTGGTCTTTCACGTGGCGGGTGGCCTGATTCATCTCTTGATTGTCGTCGCCGTCATCGTCGCCATCGTTCACTTCATTCGCGGGCGTACCTAAAAGTTTGGTGATGCGCGCCGGCAGGCCCCGGAGGTTCGAGGACCTCCGAGGCCCGAGGCCGCTTACTCCGTGCAGTGGACCGTTTCGGTGCAGGTGGGAGCCGTGGTGAGGCAGTGGCAGCAGGTCGCCGATTGATTCGTCGTCAGGGAGCAATTGACCGCGGTTTGGGAGGAAAAACCTCCCGCGACGAAGCCCAGATCGAGCGGGGACAGGGTCTCTCGGGACAGCTTCAGTTTCCTGGCCTTCTTCACGCGTTTCTCCTTTTGGTTGGAGCCCCGAGTCGACTCGGAAGCTCAGCTCGCCCGACACGAATTCCTTCCATGTCCAACAGGCTCGGCGTCCTCGCCGGCCCTTCTCGCTGAACGACCCTCAACGCCGAGCGCAGCCCAACGCCCGCGCCCGGCGCTTCGGCCTTCAAGGCCTCGGCCGGGCGGCCGTCCCGCTGGCCGTTCATACCCATCTCCTCGCCGCCCGCGACGGGCGCATGCGTTGCCGAACGGCCCGAGATTCTTCGATCGACCGGCCGGAGTCAATCCGTTCTGGGACCGCCGGCCCGCGCCGCGGGAGCGAGCCGAAACGCACCGGGCCCTCGCCCGAACCGCTCGGGAGGCCTCCCGAGGCCCCCGGGTGCGCACCCGCGCGTCCCGGGAAGGCGCCCGAAGGGCACGGGCAGGCACCCGCGACGCTCGGGCAGACTCCCGGGACGCTCGGGCGGGCGCCCGAGGCGTCGGGGCAGGCGCCCGAGGCGCCGGGGCGGGCACCCGAGGCGTCCGGGCACGCGCCCGAGGCTCTCGGGTCCGTACCCCCGCCGTTCGGGAGGACACCCGAGGCTCCCGGACAGCCGCCCGAGCCGCGCGGGCGGGCACCCGAGCCGCGCGGGTGGGCACCCGAGGCGCTCGGGCAGGCACCCGGGGCGTTCGGGCGGGCGCCCGAAGGGCCGGGGCGGACATCCAGCTGCAATCGAGTACGTCAGGACTGGGCCATTCGAACCATCAGGGATCGCGCCATGGAGGCGTACTCGGCGCGGTCCTGCACGGAATCAGCGAGGATCCTCGCTGCCTCTCGTCCTTCTTCCTCGCCCGGCAGAAGGTTGGTGACGTTCTTGAGCGTTGCGAGCATGCGATAGCGATCGAAGCGTCTCTCCCGCAGCTCCTCGCGCATCAGTCCGAGGGCCTGAATCGTCGCGGCTCCCTCGAGACTCCCATTGCGCGCACGCGGTTGTTCCGCCTCGAACTCGATGTGGTCCCGAGGGTCGTCCACACCGCCGGGATCGACGAACGAGGGCTGTTCCTGGGTGAGGTCGCCCAGGTGATTGCGGCATCGGAGGCGGTCGTCGAGCAAAGGGAAGAGGTTCTTCTTGTAGCGCTGATTGCAGAGCTGGCAGGCGAGATAGAGATTGCTCCAGTCATAGGCCAGCCAGTAGTAACCGGGCCGCCCCAGCGGGTCGTCCTCGTGCTGGCGGTAGCCTGCTTTCGGTCGAAAGTGTTCGACGTCGCCGTAGGCGATGTGTTGAATCTTCGATTCGCAGAAAGCGCACTTCCCGTGCTGGGCTTCGATCAGGAGGCTTTTGACGGAAGGGTCGCCGTAGATGGAGCTGTCGAAGGAGAAGGTGGCGGCGCCGCCGTCGTACGAAACGGGTTCCCTCTCGTAGAGAGCGCGGTTGTTCAGATCTTCCGCCCGGCCTCGGCCAGCCAGCACTCCCGGCGCCATTGCGGGTTTGCGGACCCGGATCATCCTCCTCCCCGCTCTTGCAGCTTGGCTGCGGCCCGGCGGATCACCTCCATGGCCTTCTGATCCTCGGGACTCTCGCCGGCGGGAAGCTCTAAGATACTCGCTTCGAGATGCTTGAGCTCTCGTCTCTCGTCTGGGTCCAGGTGGCGCCGGTTCAGGAGCTCGTTGCGCTGCGCGATGACGCGGTCGTATTCCGGCGGCCTCGCGGTCTCGAGCCCGAACAGGTCGCTGGTCAAAACCTGATCGATCCTCCAGCCCCGAACGGTCTCGACGTCGTTGTCGATCACGACGTGGTCGCCCTCTCGGCGCAACACCACAATGTTCTCGTTCTCCGACGCCTGCACCACGAGCGGGCTGTGCGCGGTGACCACGAATTGGGTGCGTGGAAACCGCTCGGTCAGGTGGCTCCGCAATTGGCGTTGCCACGTCGGGTGGAGGTGCAGGTCCACCTCGTCGACCAGGACCACCGCCGGTTCCGCGAGCGGGTTGGGGCTGTCGGGATAGAGCTCGAAGAGCCGACTGGCGAAGTCGACCGCCCACGCGATCATCGTCCGATACCCGAGGCTCAGCTCCGAAAGCGAGACCCAGCCATAGGGGGTCAGAACCTCGATCGCGGGCCGAGCCCTTCCCTTCGTTCGGCTTCTCCGTCTTGCGACGCGGAGGGCAGAGACGTCGGGGAGCAGGTCGATGAGGATCGCCTTGACGCGCCCCAAACGCAGCTCCGCCTGGGGTTCCGAGATCTCGCGGGTTCGCGCGTAGTCCTCGACCAGCAGCCATTCCTCGGCATCCACCAGGTTCACGTAGTCCGAGAACAGGCTGGCGGTCGGGTCGCGCGACGTCCTTTCCGAAAGCGTGGGCGAGCCCGTCCTGCGGGTCGCGCCGTACGCGCAACAGCGGAATGCAGCCAGGGAGGGTAGCGGCTCTTCGGGCACTCGCGCCCAGCTCGTAGGAACGTTGACGCCTACGATCTGATATTCAGCCGAGGATCGCCCGTCGGCGAACGCCAGCCGCCCGCGAATTTCGGTCTGAAATGGCGCATCCGGGTCGCGATAGATATTCCACTCGCCGCCGTTGATCGGTAGCTCGACTTGTGGGCGTTCGTCGCCCCGGTTGGCGCTGTAGAAATGCCGGCGCGGCTCGAGTGCGACGAGGCACTGGAGGAGAGTCGTCTTGCCGACCCCGTTCTCGCCCAGAATGACGGTCCACGAGGCCGGCCGCCCGTCCGCATCGGTCAGGCGGAGCGTCTGTTCCGTCGACCCGAAACACCGAACGTTGCGGACAGTCAGCTCCGAGACATAGGCCGCGGGAGCGGGTTCTCCCGTCTCTCTGTCGATCGAGTTGCGCTGCGGCAATGGATTCTGCATCGCGGGGCCTCCACTACAGCCACGAAGTATAGCCCCACCTCAATGTGCCCCCCGCCGGAGGCGCGCCCAGGCGGCGGCTGCGGCGCCGAGGGCTTCCCGCGATGTTCATCGCGGGGATCTTAGACCGCCTCGCGATCTACGGGCAGGGCCGGCCGAGGCTGTGCTCGGTGACCTGGGCGCCCCAGGCGAGGAAGTGGTCGATGCGCCGCTCCGCGCGCTGGCGGAGCCGTTCGCGCCAGATGGCGAGGGCCTCCGGCTCGTGGGGGTCGAAGACCATCGGCCGCGTGATCGCGCAGTAGCTCTCGAGCGCGGTCGCCTCGCGGCGGATCGCCTCGTCCCGCTCGCGGCCGACGAGCAGCATGTGATGGTCGAGCATGTAGTCGGCGGTCGCGCAGCCGATGTT
>DATMZU010000123.1:0-2728 GCA_035607435.1 Thermoanaerobaculia bacterium
CTCGACCGCGAGATCCAGGCGGACCTCGCGGCGGGCTCCTCCCGCCGGTTCATGGTCTATCACCCGGCGTGGGGCTATTTCGCCCGGGAATATGGGCTCGAACAGGTGGCGATCGAAACGGGAGGGCGCGAGCCCTCGGCCGGACGCCTGATCGAGATGATCGACCGCGGCCGCCGCGAAGGCATCCGTGCCGTGTTCGTTCAGCGCGGTTTCGCCCGGAAGAGCGCCGAGGTGATCGCCGAGGCGCTGGGCGGCGAGGTCGTGGTGGTCGATCCGATGGCCTACGACTGGATCGCGAGCCTGCGCTCCGCCACCCGCGCCTTCCGCCGGGAGATAGCTCGTGGTTGACCCGATTCCTTCAGCCCCCGCGGCCCCCACCGACCCCGCCGAAAACCTTGGCGCGCCGCTGATCGAGGTGCGCGACGTCTCGTTCGGTTACGGCGCGGAGCTGGTGCTCGAAAGCGTCAACCTGTCGATCTACCCGCGCGACTACCTGGCGATCCTGGGACCGAACGGCGGCGGCAAGACGACTTTGATCAAGCTGCTGCTCGGCCTGCTTGCGCCGCGCTCCGGCTCGATCGTCGATCGCCTGCCCGACCGGCCCGGCAAGCTCGGCTACGTGCCGCAGTTTTCGACCTTCGATCGCGGCTTCCCGCTCCGCGTGCTCGAAGTGGTGCGCATGGGCCGGATCTCGCGCCGCGGCCTGCTCGGCCCCTACAACCGGGACGACCAGCGCGCGGCCGAGGCGATGCTTGAGCGGCTCCATCTCGGCGCTCTCGCCCGCCGGCCGATCCGGGAGCTGTCGGGCGGCCAGATGCAGCGCGTGCTGATCGCCCGGGCGCTCGTCTCGGCGCCCGCGATCCTGTTCCTCGACGAGCCGACGGCCTCGATCGACGCCGAATCACGCGAGACGCTGCGAACGCTCCTGTTGGAGCTGAACCGGACGATCCCGATCGTCGTGGTCACCCACGACCCGACTTCGATCGCGTCGGCGGTCCGCCACGTCGCCTGCGTCAACCGCGGTCTTCATTACCACCACGAGCTGACCAACGAAGCGCTCGAAGAAGCCTACGGCTGCCCCGTCGAGCTGCTCGGCCACGGCGTGCCGCATCGCGTGCTGCACTCGCACTGAGACGAGCATGAGCGCGGCGTATCGGCCTTCGGCCCCCCCCTCCTGTCCTCCCCCCTCAAGGGGGGGAGGGACGCTCCGGCCGGCCGAAGCCTTGCGCAGAGAGGCCCATGCCTAGCCTTCTTCACGCGCTGTCCTACGCCTTCGTCCAACACGCGATCCTCGCGGGGGTGCTCTCCGCCATCCTGTGCGGCGTGATCGGCCCGTTCGTGGTGGTCAAGCGCCTGGCGTTCATCGGCGGAGGCATCAGCCATGCGGCGTTCGGCGGCCTCGGGCTCTGTTTCTTTTTGGGCTGGAACCCGATCTGGGGCGCGATCGGCGTCTCGCTCCTGTTCGCGATTCTGCTCGGCCTGGTGGACACCGAGAAGGTGCGCTCGCAGGACGCCCTGATCGGCGTGCTCTGGGCGGCGGGCGTCGCCGTGGGGATCGTGTTCATCGCCAAGACCCCGGGCTACGCGCCGAACCTGATGACCTATCTGTTCGGCAACATTCTGCTGGTCACCCGGACCGACGTCTGGATCACCTTCGGTCTTTCCGCCGTGGTGCTCGCGACCGTCGCGCTGTTCTACAAGGGGCTGGTCGCGGTCGCGTTCGACGAGGTGTTCGCCCGGGTTCAGGGCGCCCCGGTCCGCTTTCTGCGCACGCTCCTGCTGGTTCTGATGGCGCTGGTCGTGGTGATTCTGATCCAGGTCGTGGGCATCATCCTGGTGATCGCCCTCCTCACCATCCCGCCGGTCATCGCGTTGATGCTCTGCCGCGATCTCAAATGGGTGATCCTCACTTCCGTGGGCCTCGGCGTCGCGATGACGCTCGCCGGCCTCGGGCTCTCCTACGAGGCGGACCTCCCCTCCGGCCCGGTGATCATTCTGCTCGGCACCGCCGTCCTGCTCGCCGTCTACGCCGCCCGCCGCACCTGGAAGAGGGGCGGCCTGGAAATTCGCGGTCCGGGCGAGCGGGCGTAAAAGGCTAGAATCCTTCCTCCCGCGTCCCTCGCCGGGGCGCCCCAAGGACTTTCCTCACATGAACCGCTCGACTCTCGCCATTTTTAGGATGCTGACCATGCTCGCGACACTTTCTTCCGTCTTGCCCTTGCCGGCTCACGCCCAATCCTCGATTTCTCCGGTCGCGATCGATCGCGCGATCGAAGCGTCGGTCGCCGCGCACGGCGAAGAGCAGCGGGCGCGGATCTCGCGCGGCGTGCGCCAGGTCGCGGCGCGCTGGTGGGCGGAGGACGGCGACGAGGCCGCGTTTTCCGCTTTCTGCAGCGAGCAGTTGATCACCGACCCCGCCGAGCTGGCCGCCACCGCCGCTCGCCTGGAGACGGCGTTCGAGCAGATCTACGGCCACCTGTACGAGGTGCGGCGCGACCTGCGCCGGATTTTCGATCTCGACCTCGGGCCGATCGGCAAAGCCGACGAGTTGCTCGGCCAGCTCGATCTCTCCGCCCATGCGACGGACGACCTGTTCAAGACCAAGGTCGCCTTCCTCGTGCTGTTGAATTTCCCGCTCGACTCGCTCGGCGATCGGCTCGCCCGGGGCGCCTCGTGGGATCGCGACGCGTGGGCGATCTCGCGGCTGGTCGAGACCTTCGAGCAGCGC
>DATMZU010000165.1:0-8287 GCA_035607435.1 Thermoanaerobaculia bacterium
GCCCCTGGCGCACCTGAACAACCAATCCGAGGGGTGCCCGCACGGCCATGGGGGTCGCGCTGTCGGTTCCCCCATCCGTGAAAGGAGCACCCGAATGTCCTCTTCGATGCTTCGTCGTCTTGCCCTGGGTGTACTGGTACTCGCCCTCGCCTTCCCGAACCACGCCGCCGCCATGCCTTGGGAGTGGGGAGACCTGCTCGGAAGGGTCCGGGGATTCATTTCTTCGATCTGGGCGCCGAACGGCTGCGAAATCATGCCGGAAGGGAACTGTAGGACCGCCCCGAAACAAATATTCGGCGAGCACGGCTGCGAGGTTGAACCCGACGGGCGCTGCGGGGCCGCCCTTGTCCACATATTCGGCGAGAACGGTTGCGAACTCACCCCGGATGGACGCTGTAAGGGATAAGCCGGGGCACCGGAGGTCAAGCCGCTTCGGCATCCCCTCCGCCGGAGCGGCGCATTTGCCGAGCCAGTTCCCTCGCATCCTCTGCGGAAGCCGCCTCTTGGCGGGCCGCTTGCCAAAAAAGCTGGATCGAGGCCAGAAGCTCGGTCGGCAGGCCCTGCGCGCTGAACACATAGGCCGAGGCGGTCGCGAGTCCTTTGACCTCCCGCGCCATCCCCCGCTCCAACTCCACTTCGGCCAGCTCCAACACGGCGAGGGCGGCATCGAACCAGATCCGCCGGTCGGCCAGAGACCCCCACACCTCATTGAGAAGGGACGAGGCCTCTACCCGTCTTCCCTGGGAAGAAGCAACTCTCGCCGTCAGCCAGCGGAACCGCACTTCGTCGAGAGCACCGCCCAATTGATGCACATCGGCTCGAAGTCCAACGAGCCGGGATGCCGCTTCTTCTGTCTCGCTCGCCTCCCAAAGATAGCTGACTTCGTTGAATGCGATCACCAAGCTCAGGCGCCGATCGCTTATTCCTTCAGAAGACAACCGCGCTTTGGCGAGCACATCGAGCGCTTCTCGAAACTGGAATTTGCGTTTAAGAATGGCCGCACGGTCGACCAGAATGCGGGTCACTTGGTGCGCAGTTCGCGCAAGAGCCAAAGCCTGGCCCATCTTCAATAGCGCCGCATCGAGCTCTCCTCGGAAGGTGAGAAGCCTCCCGTATAGTTGGATTGGGCGCGACCGGTCCATCGGCTCGACTGGAATTCCAGCCTGGAGCTGGGATTCAGCATCCACGAAGACCTGACGGGACCTGAGCAAATCACCCGCGACTCGAATCACATTCCCTTCGAAAGAAGCGGCGTACCCCGACAGCCAAGTCTGATACCCGACGGCCCCTGGGGTGTGCACCGCGGCAATGCGGGCCAGAGCCGCGAAGCGAGCGGCGTCGTCCACGTCGTGCGACGCCGCTTTGGCGCTTTCATCGCAAAGCCGTTCGACGACGGCCCAGGTGTGGAAGGCGGGAACGGCCTCGACGAGGGACGGTCGAATCCCTTCCGGAACTTTGCGCAGGCGCTGCCACACCGCGGTCGCCGCCGCGCGCTCGGTCCGCCACAGGCGTTTGCGGAATTTCCGCCCGGCCGCTCTCTCTGTGGTGGCCGCAGCGTCGCGGCCCAACTGCTCCAGAAGAAGCCGATCCTGGAAAGACAGATCGGCCGGCGAGCCGATCGACGCCTCCGGCGCGAAGTAAGACTCCAGATGGTTGACCAGCCCCGGCGCCCAAGGCGCAGATTGCCCGAGGATCGCGACGAGTTCGTCGAAGAGCCCCGGGGCGAGGCCCACGCCGTGCTCCAGCCGCGAAACGGCCCCTTGGCTCAGGCCCGCTTCTCGCTCCAGCCTGCCCTGGGTCCAGCCGGCCATTTGGCGGAGAATACTCAAAACGAAGCCGAGCAACTCGGGCGATTTCTGTGCCATGGGCGGCATCCTCACCGACACCTGTTGTGTTGTCGCTGCAATATTAGGTGCTTTCGCCCGTCACGGCGAGACAGCACACAGGAAAGTTTCCTCCCGGTGCATGATTTTGCGTCGAGCACCCCTGTGGTACGCCTATCCCCGCGGCAGGAGATCCTTCCAAGCCTTCCGACGGACCCTTTTCGCGCAACATTTTGCACCAAACCACCCGGCCACACGCCTTCCCCGGAAGGTTGATTCGGGCTGCGGCTACCGTTCCTGCCATGGACACGCCACGCCAAGACTCCGCGCACTTGCGGCTTCCCCAGGATGCCGTTGAAGCCTTCGCCCATGCGGAGGCAGCGCGCGACCAAGGCCGGCTGGAAGACGCGGCAAGGCTCTTTGGTCGCTCCGCGACGATTTGGGGCGCGGCCGGTTGGGTGTTTCATGCAGCCGACGCCTACGTCGAGCTGGGGGCCATTCTTCTCTTTCAAGGAAGAGTTGGGCTGCTTCCTGAACTCGCCTTCCGCGTGATCGCCCTGTTGGAGAACGATCCGTTGCCGCCGGGCTCTAGGATAAAACTTGCGGTCTACGCTCATTTGATGAGAAATGGCGCTGCGGACCAGGGCGCGTATTTCAGCTTCGTTCACGAATTACGCCGCCATCGAAAAGCGAGAGAGGAACACGAAGAGGCGCCGGCCCATCCGGCGGCTCACGGAGAGATTCCAGACAACCCCCTGGTGTCTTGGATCACTGCTCTCAACGAGAGGCTCTCAAACTCCTGAAGGAGATGCTCCTTGTGAAGCTCGAAGTCACCAAGTTCCACCTGGTCCTCGAACTGGACCTAGTCCGAGGCAGCAACCGCTGGCGCGAGCTGGCGCCTTTTCGCGAAGCGGTCTTATCCCACTTTGCCGATCCGGAGCTTCGCGCTCACCTGGCTCTCCTGAGCGAGGCCCTGGCCGATCATCTGCTGGAGTTTGAAGAAGGCGCGCCCGAACTCGGCGAGCCCTGGCCGAGAGTGCAGCTCCGAGCTTTGACAACGGATCTTCGCCACTCTTGGGAAGGACTCAAAACGCTCGTTTCAGCTGCCAAAGGAGATGAGTCCCTCGCGGATCAAAAGCGGTTGATTCAGGTTTCCGAGGAGTTGACCCGAGGACTCGATCGAGATCTCTCGAAAGTGGAGAGCCTCCTCGGCGCGCTCCCGAAACCCCGTCCTCCCAAGAAGGGGCGCGGGAAGCCTCACGGGAAGGGATAGAAGCGCGCACTGCCGCCGATCTTCTTCCGCAATGTTCGGATTCGGCGAACCGGGCCATCCGGGTGAGCGCCGGATAGCTGAAACCGGTGCCGAACTCCGCCATCAATTCTTGCGACAGCGTCGCAAGAATCTGCTTTCGCCCGCTCGGCGCGCCTGGAAAGTGCTCTTCCAGACTCGCCCACCGTCGGTGTCGCCGGAAAAAAAGAGCGGCCCGCGATCGCGGACCGCCCCGAGACGGGAGAGATGAGGGTTAGGCCGCGGTAGGTGCGGCCGCAGCGGCCGCCGCGGCAGCCTCCGCCGCTTTTTTGGCTTCCAGGTCCTTCTTCGAGCGCCGGCCCTTTCGGTTCGCGTTGTTCTCCGGGCTGATCCCATAGGTCACGAGAACCGGATTGGCGAAGCCGGTATGGGCGGCGACCAGCGCCGAGAGCCGGCGGTGGATCTGGCCGCCACGGACCGCGAGATCCCGACGCGTCTTGACGGCCACGCGCTGATTGCCTCGCTGCGCTTCCACCGCGCCGTGGGCCGGCCGCAGCTCGGTGAGAATCGCTTTCAGCTCGGCGAACAGATCGGAGATGCCCGGATACCTGGGAACATCCGGTTCGAGGTTGTCAACCGTCGTCTGGAACGCGTCGATTTTGTCGGCGTACGAGCTCACGTTCATGGTTTGAGTCCTCCACACTTGGTGAGATGATTCCGGGCGCGATCACGGTCGCCCCGGGTGCAGATGTCGTTACGGCCCTGGATAGCGGCTATCTGGCCCGGATAGCCGCTATCTGCTTCGGATAGCCGCTATCTGGCCTGGATAGCGGCTATCCGCCCTGGATAACGGCTATCTGGCCTGGATAGCCGCTATCTGCTCTCGATAGCCGCTATCTGGCGTGGATAGCGGCTATCTGCTCTGGATAACCGCTATCTGGCCTGGATAGCGGCTATCCGCTCTGGATAGCGGCTATCTGGCTCGGATAGCGGCTATCTGGAGGTCGATGCGTACTTCGCCTGCAAAATCCCGCCGGCCGCTCCGGATGCCGATTCCCCGGCGCGGCAAGCGGCCATCGCCGCTCACGCCGCCAGGGCGCCCGGCATTTGCGCCCAGCGGGAGCCGCTGAGCGCTTGCGCCGCCAGGAGGTCGGCCGCCGTCACGCCGCCCGCTCCGCCGAGGCGGACGACCACCAGGTTTTCCCGCACGGACATCTCGACCACCGCCCCCTCCTCGCGGCAGGTCGCGAGGACGAACGGCACGAAGCGATCGGTCTCGCCCGCGGGCGAAAGGCGGAAGAAGGCTTCGACCCGCTGGCGCGGCGGACCGAGCGCCCAGCCGGGCAGAGAGGCGAGGGCGAGCTGGATCCGTTCGGCTTTGAGCTGCGCCGACGGTTGCTCGATGGTGCGGGGCGGGGAGGACTTCTTCGTGGGCATATTGCACATCTCCTCTGGGTTACCTACGACGGCATAATGCCGCCGTAGGTACCCTTGTACAGATTCAAATCCGAGAAATCGAGTCTTTTGGCCCGAAAACCGAAGATTGTTTGAAAATCGATGTCCGAGGACCCTTCCGGGACGTATCGGAGGTACCCAAGAGCACGGAAGTTCGACTAAGGTGGAGGTCGTGCTATACTTCTTCGGGAAACTCGCGAACACGACGAAGTGCGGAATGTGGTCGAGCCTGCCCCGTTTTGGCGTACGAAATGCACCCTATGGGGTGAAGCACCTGCTGCCGGAGGGATCTAGATCATGAACCTAGCGCACATCCACGAACCCGACGCCGACTCCTCCGACTCCTCCGACTCCTCCTCTGATGACCTTGCGGGCTCGACCTCGGCCCCCTCCGGCCGGTTGCGCCTGGCCCTGGAAGCGTTCCTGGCTCGGGAGTCTCGCGCCCAGGGACCCGAGGGAGAATGGCGCGAAGGGCTCTGGTTTCCGTCCAACAACGAGCGCCGGCCCTGCTGCGAGGGGCTTGCCCCGACCCTCGCCAACAAGCAGGCGCTGGAGAGTCATTGCCGGTCCGCCGCCCACGTGGCGGCGCTGTTCGAGGTGCCGGTGCTCGATCTCCGGCGCGCCCTCAAAAGAGCGCGCATCGCGCAGGAGGCGGCGGCCGACCCGTCCACGGGGGCGGCGCCGGCCCGTCAGATGACGAACACCGAACGGCTGGCGCGGATCAGCCGGGCGGCGCTTTCCGAGGCGCTCGCCACCCTACGCGCGGAAGCCCGACAGGGCGCCGAAGTCTTGAAAGAGCTGGGTGATCTCGACGAGGAACCGGCTGGGGATTTGGCCGCCACCTTGAAGGCCGCCGCCGAGCGCCTGAAACTCGTCACGCAGAGTCTGGAGAGCGCGGCGCAGATGGAGCTGGTTTGCCGGGTCTCCGAGCTGGCGCTCGGGAAGGTCCGTGCATTGGAACAATAGGGCGCTCATCTTGGCGAGGGCCAGCAGCTCCCGGCCGGAAAGGTCCGCCCCCTCGAGCTTTGCGACCACGGCGTTTTCGATCTCCCAGCGAGCGGCCCGCAGCAGGCCCCCGAGGAAGTGGCGGACCGGAGGCTTGAGCCGAGCCGCCGGCTGCCCTTCGAGCACCGCCTCCAGGAGGCTCAGCCCGACGCAGGCGGCGATCGATTCGAGCAGCTCGATCGCGACCGAGGGGGTGTTTTGGACGAACCTTCCTTGGAGGACTTTCGCAGCCATGGGGGCGCTCTCCAATGTCACATCTCAGGCACTCTATGTGCTGGAACAATCCTAAACCATCCGCTGTCAATCTGTATCCACTTCGGCCCAATTTTCTCCATCTTCGTCCTCGTCGTCGCGGCATGCGACGCCTTGGCCCTTCGCCTGGCGGCGTAAAGTTTCGGAGATTCGCCGCTCCTCCGTGAGCAGGATGGCCAGCTCGGGGAGCAACGCCAGCGCCTTCCCCACCCTGTTGAGGATCGGAAAAGCCTTCGCCAGATGTGCCCGGGCGTCCCGTACTCTCGCGACTCTCACGGGCACCTCGGCGGTCGCCGACTCCGCCGCCCGGATGTTCGTCTCCAGCGCCGCATAGGCATCGACCGCCACCTGGTAGGCCCGCACGCACCGATCGATTTCCGTGCGCCTCATACCGCCTCCTTCCAGTGCCGACGAAAGTCGATGCCGCAGAGGGCGGGCACCTCGGCGCCCGCGAGCAGCCGCGAGACCAGCGGCGCGCCGTAGCGCAACCCCAGCTCCCGCTCGCTGGCGTTGGTGGCGAAGGCGAGCCGCTCGCCCTCGCGCTCGTCCAACAGGCCGACCAGGAACGCGGCGGTGATCGGCGCCGCGCTCTCCTCCTGGCCCAGATCGTCGAAGATCAAGGCATCCGAGCGGCGCCACTTGGCGACCGCGATCTCGGCCGCTCCGCGCTCGACGCCGTCGTAGAGCGCCCGGCCGCGCACCGTCCGCGTGAGGTCGGGCGCGGTGACGTATTCGACCCAGCGGCCCGCCCGGGCGAGAGTCCGCGCCGCCGCGCGGAGCAGATGGGTCTTGCCGCAGCCGGAGCTGCCGGCGACGGCATCGGGACGGATCAACGCGAGAGTGCGCCGGCCCTTGGCTCCCGCGACCGCCGATCCGGCCCAGCGCCGGGCCGCCTGAAACGCTTCGTTTTCCCGCAGCTGCTCGAAGCTCTCGAAAGTCTGCGCGCCGGGGATCTCCGCGGCGGCGGCTTGCGCCCGCGCGGCGGCCGCGCGGCCGCAGCGGGCAAACGCGGTGCCCTGCCCGCCGTCCTCGCGCCAGTGCCAGCCGGACGAGCAATGCTGGCCCGCCGGCAGGAGGCACCGCGGCCGCTCGCGGGCCGCCAGCTCTTCGGCCGGCCGCCGGTCGAAACGCCCCTCCAGGCGCGCCAGCACGCTCCCGAGATCACGCGGCATGATTCGCCTGCCACTCGGCGCGGAGTTTCGCCAGATCGCGGAGGCACTTGGCCAGCTCCTCGGGTTCCTCGATGCCCGCTCGAAGCTCGGCCTCCCACTCCTCGAACGAGTCGCGCCCATAGGCCTCTCGGAGCGAGCCGCCGGGCGGCGCCTGAGGCGTCGGAGCCGCCCAGCGGTCGCCCGCCGGGCTCCGTCCTCCCCCGCCGCGCCGGGCGTAAGGACCTCCGGGACCTCCGGGGGCGCCGCCCGCTTCCCGCCGGCCGAACCGGCCCCCGTCGTTGGCCCGTTCGAGCCACGAGAGGAGGAACCGCGCCATGCCGCGAGGGGTCTTCCAGCGCCCCGGATGGGCCTGCAACCAGGCCTCGGCCTTCCGCGCCTCGGCGAGCACGTCGAGACTCGGAAAAACCTCCAGCCAGCGATCGACTTGATCCTGCGACAGGCCCCAGGCGGGAGGGTCGCCGCGGCGCGACGCCCGGCAGGGAAGCCGGAGCACGACAGCCGGCGCGGGGGTCGGAGCGGAGGGCGGATCGGGCGCCTCGCACGCGCGCCCGGAACACCTCGAAGTAAGAGAGTCTCCGGGAGAAAAAGCTTTTGCTTCTGCTTTTGCTTTTGTCTCTTCGGGTAAACCTCTGCCTTGAGGTGATGGGAGGGGTGTGGGGAGGGAAGCGGAGCGGCGGCTTTGGCGTTCGGGCGCGCGGGCCGGAACCGGGCCGATTTCGGGCCCCCTCCGGGCCAAATCGGGACCTGGCCCGGCGGGAGTGTCCGAAGGGGGCGGAGAGAGCGGAGAGAGCGGCGCATCGCTCCCCTTCTCCTTCGGGGGCTCGCGCTCGAAGCGAGACCACAGGATGCGCCGAATCACTTCCGAGGTGGACACCTCGTCGGCCGAGGCCGCCGCGAGAACCTGATCGAGCAGGCGTCCTCCGAGCGCCACCTTGAACGTCTGGGTCAAGATACACCTCCGCTGATGTGTCGAATCTCGTCGATCTTGGGTGCCGAGGATGCCTTACGGCATGGAACCGGTTGGAAGAGTCCATAACCGTTCCATACCGAAGGTCGATTACATATTGGATCTATACGACAAATGACTCCGGTTTGTCACTAGCCGGCGCTCGATCGCCCTCCGGATCCCGCGCTTTCGCTCGGGGAGAACGGCGGAGACCGGCACCTCCCGCGGGCCGGCGAAGGGACCGAGAATAGGCCTTTTATGGCCCGGATCGGGCTCAATACGCTGGATTACATCTTCAGAGGCGGGAATCGGTCCGGCGGGAAATTCGAAGACCGCTCGCCGCGGCCAGGGGGGTCCTTCCGCGGCGGTGGGTCCGGGACAAGCC
>DATMZU010000131.1:0-9292 GCA_035607435.1 Thermoanaerobaculia bacterium
TGATCTGGGTCAGAACAGTGGTGATCCAGGCCAGAACAGTGGTGATCCGGACGAGAACAGTGGTGATCTGGGCCAGAACAGTGGTGATCCGGGCGAGATCAGTGGTGATCTGGGCGAGAACAGTAGTGATCCGGGCCAGATCAGTGGTGATCTGGGCTAGAACAGTGGTGATCTGGACGAGATCAGTGGTGATCTGAGCCAGATCAGTGGTGTTCTGGGCCGGCCCACCCTCCGGCGACCAGGCTGGCGATGATCTGCGCGCCACGGTGGCCCCAGATGGGGTGGAGATCGAAGGAGCGCTTTTCGGCGAGGTCGAGGCCGAGGCGGGCCGGGGTCTTTCCCGAATCTTGGGCGGTTTTGAGGACCGCGAGCGAGAGGTTGTAGATGCTGTTATCCCACTCGTCGCCGAGGTGGGCTTCGATGCGCGGGTCGCAAGGGAGCGAGCCGAAGGCCTCGTCGGCGCAGTTGACGATCCCCATCCGGTTCACCAGGAAGTCGGGCAGGTAGAGGATGCCCCGCTCCGCGAGCAGCTGATCGTCGCGCTCCGGGTCTTCCAACTGGTTGTTCGCCGCGCCGCAGACGATCTTGGCCTGGATGCCCGGGATGCTCCTGGGGCTCAAGGTCCCGCCCGTGGCGCAGGGGGCGAGCAGGTCGGCCTCCGCGGCGAGGATCGAATCGTCGCCGCGCTCGACGACGCGGAGGTCGAGCTCCAGGTTGGGATGGCCCCCGGTCTTTTCGACCAGCGCGGTCACCCGGTCGGCCGAGACGTCCGAGCCGACGATGCGGCGGACGCCGCGCTCCGCGAGGTAGCCGATCAGCGCGTCGCCCACGTGGCCGAGGCCCTGAACCGCGACGCTTTTGCCTTCGAGTGTCCCCATTCCCAGATGCGCGAGGGCGGCCTCCATGCCGCGGACCACGCCGCGGGCGGTGGGGGCCGAGGGGTTGCCGCTGCCGCCTAAGGCGGGCGGAATGCAGGTGACGAAGCGGCTTGCCGAAAAGACCGTCGCGATGTCCGCGGGGACCGTGCCGGCGTCCTCGGCGGAGACGTAGCAACCGTTCAGGCCGGAGAGGAACGCGCCGTACTCCTCGAAAATCCGCCGCCGCGCCTCCGGCTCTTCCGACCGGCCGGTGCCGCGGGCGATCACCCCTTTACCGCCTCCCCACCAGATGCCGGCGAGGGCGTTCTTGTGCGTCATGCCGCGCGACAGGCGCAGGCCATCGCGGAGGAAATCCTCCATCGTGTCGTAGCGCCAGAACCGCAGGCCGCCGGAGCCCTGGCCGCGGCAGGTGCGGTGGACGAACGCGGCCTGGAGCACCCCGGTGTCCGGCGCCACCTGGAGGAAGATCCCTTCGTGGCGATCAAAATCGCGCCGGTCCTCGGCGAGCAGGCGGGCAAGCGGGTCGAGCAGCGGATGCGAGGCGCAAAGAGTGCCGGAAGCGGCATCCCAAGCGAGAAACGCACGGCGGATGCCGGCGTCGGTAAGGGCGGTGGCGAAGGCTTGCGGGGTGAGGTCTCTCATGGGCGGGGGGAACGATAGCGCAGGTGGGGGTCCAGGCCACGAGACCTGGAAATCTATCAACGCCGTGGCCTTCGCAGCCCTGACCCCCGGCCCCTCTCCCAAAGGGAGAGGGGAGAACTGCCCGAGATGCTTTTGTTTTGCTCCCCTCTCCCTTTGGGAGAGGGGCCGGGGGTCAGGGCTGCCTCGGCGCACCCCCCGTCAGAACGGATTTCCAAACGTGAACGACACCTGCACGCCCTTCTTCTCTTCCCGCTCGCGGTCGAGCTTCCAGCCGAAATCGATGCGTAGCGGGCCGATCGGGGAGAGATAGCGGAGACCCACGCCCACTCCCGTGCGCACCTGGGAGAGGTCGATGTCGCGCCAATCGGCCCAGACGTTGCCGCTGTCGGCGAAGACCACTCCTCCGAGCGCTCCGGCGAGCGGGAAGCGCAGCTCCAGGTTCGCCAGCAGCAGGCCGTTGCCGCCGATCGGCACGAACGAGCTTTTGCCCTCGGGGAGGATCAAGGTCTGGTCGGGAATGCCCAGCTCGTCGCGCCCGAAGGCGCGGTGGGTGGTGCTGCCGCCGGAGAAGAAACGCTCCGAGATGAAGATGTTGCGGCTGGCGAGATCGGTGGTCTCGTCCGCGGAGGCCAGCTCGCGAAACGCCTCGATCCCACCCGCTCGTAAAGACGCGGCGAGCACCATCTGCCGGCCGCTCTTGCCGCCTTTGAACGGGAACAGTTGGGTCTGCTGGAGGAACACCTTCAGGAAATCGCCCTGCGCGCCGAGCAGCGGAAACGAATATTGCAGCTGCGCCAGGCTCGAGTAGCCGCGCGAGGGAAGGACCGGGTCGTCGCGCCGGTCGTAGAGGAAGCTGGGAAAGAAGTTCGCGAGCTGAACCGGCCGCGCGTCGCGTTCGAGGTCGGAGAGCGCCACCCCGGTGGCGAGCTTGTCGACCTCGACCACCCGATAGTCGAGACCCAGCGAATAGCGGCCGTGCCGGCCCACCGAATCGGTGGTCTCGGTCCGGGCGCCGTAGCGGGTCAGCTCGAACGCCTTCTGCGCCGCCTGGCCCTGCTCGTAGAACAGCGAGGTGGTGAGCGGCTTGGCCAGGTGGAAGACGTACGGCTGGTCGAACAGCAGGCGGAAGCGGCTGGAGGTGCTCGACAGCCGCAGGTCGCTGCGGAGCGCGTAGGCCTGGCCGCCGACGTTGGCGTGATTGAAGCCGAGGAGGCCGCGCAAACCGTCGTCCGAGTCGTAGCCGATGCCGTAGGTGAGGGTAATCGGCTTACCTTCCTGCACGCGGACCAGCACGTCGCGGGTCGTGTCGTCGAGCGCCGAGCGGACCAGCTCGACCTCGACGCGCGAGAAGATGTTCAGCTTGTAGAGCGTGCGCTCGACTTCCAGCAGCTTCGCGTCGCTCGCCGGATCGCCGGGTTTCAAGCCCAGTGTGCGGCGGATCACCTCCGAATCGGTCCGGCGGTTGCCGCGCACGATGATCCGATCGACCGTGATGCGCGGCCCTTCGAGCGCGGAGATCACCAGGCCGACTTGGCTATGGTCGGCGTTCCAGGTCGATTCGGCCGAGACCCGGGCTTCGGAAAAGCCGGCGGCCGAATACTCCGCCCGCAGGCGCTCCAGGGCGGCGTCCACGATCTGCGGGTGGTAGGGGCCATCGGCTAGCTTGAGCGGCGGGCTCAACCGCTCCGGGTTCAAATGGTCGGGATCGAAGCCGGAAAAAGTGACGGCGCCGATCTGCTCCCGCTTTCCCTCGCGGATCGGGATCTTGACCGTCAGATCGAGCCCCTCCTCCGCGACCTGCGGCGGGCCGACCTGGACCTCGGGGAAGCCCTGGAGCAGGTAATAGGCGCGCAGGTTTTTGACGTCCTGCGCCAGCTCCGACTCGATCAGCCGGCCGCTGCCGATCGCGAGCAGCCGACGCGCCGAGACCGCGGTGAATTCTTCGAGGGTCTTGTCGGGAAACGTCGAGTTGCCCGACAGCTCCAGCCGGCGCAGGGTGTAGACCGGCCCGGGCTCGACGTTCAGCAGGATCACGAACCGGTCGCCTTCGGGCTTCTCCTCGTGGTCGATCTTGACGTGATAGTGACCTTGGCGCTGGTAGTCGTCCTTGAGCTTCGCGACCGAGCTGAGCACCAGCGCCTCGTCGTATCCCGTGTCGCCCAGGAACGGCAGCAGCCCCTTCTTCTTGAGTTTGGCGAGCTCGGCGCCGGTGATCCGAACCTCGATTTTCGGACCGACCTCGACGGGGAAGATCACCCGAACCCGCGGCGCCTCGGTGGCTGCAGGGGGCGCGATCCCGGATGCCCCTGGAGAGCCCGGGGCGCCGGGTGTTGCCGGGGAAGCCGTCGAGCCCGGGGTGCCGGGAGTCGTCGGCGCGGCCGCCGTCTCCACGCGCGGCACGCCGAGCCGGGCGCGGCCGTAGAGCCCTTTGGCCAGCCAACGCTGGAGCCGCTCGACGTCGTCGTCCAGGGTGTCGGCGCGGTAGGGCTCTCCGATCCGGGTGCGCAGTTGGGCGCGCAGCTCCTCGGGTTTCCACGGTCCGAGGGTGCCCTCGAAATCGATCGCGGCCACCGCCGTGCGCGGTCCGGCGTCGATCTGGTAGACGACCTTCGCGGTGCGCGAATTCGGCAGGGCAACCCGCACGATCACTCTGGGCGTGAGGAAGCCCTCTTTGATCAGCGCGTCCTCCAAGCGATAGACGCCGCGGAGCACCGCCCCTTCCGACAGCGGCTCGGCTTCCCGCTGGACCACCTGGCCGCGCAGGTCGGCCTCTTTGACCCCGAGCTTGCCTTCGAGCCGGACCGATTCGACCTGTACGCTCGCCCACAAGGCGACGATCGCCACGACCTCCGGGCTTTCCGGGTTGGCGGGGGTTCCGTCGGCCGGCCGCGAGTAGATCGCGGCGTGGGCGATCGCGCCGCTCGCCTGGAGATTCGCAAGCGTCCGGCGGATCGCCAGGTCCGAAAGCGGTTGGCCGACCTCGATCGACAGCAGCGAAAGGAGATCCTCCTTGGGGTCGATCGGCGTGTCGCTACGGATTTCGATCGCCTTGACGATCGGCCCGGTGTTGGAGGGGGAGGGGGCGGGAGAGGCCGACGGCGGCGCTTCCCCTTGGGCTCTCGCCTGCGTCGCCCCCGCGAGGAGGGCACCGAGCCCCGCGAGCGCGAGGAAGAGCGCGGTTCTCATCCTCCTCAACGCCGCTTCTCCCATTGCACGTCCACCGAGTAGCGATCGCTGCCGTTGCTGGTGAACAGGACGACCACGTTCTTGCCCACCTGCCACTCGGCCTGGAGGACCGTCGTCTCCGAGGCCGACGGGGTCGTCGTATAGGTCACGAACAGCTTCTTCGACAGCCTTTTTCCGACGGTGAGCTGGACGTTCGAGATCGAACCGCTGCCGCCGGCCAGCGGATCGATCCGGAAGCGGTCGAAGCCGAACAGGTTCTGCACCCGCTTGGACACCGCCGAAGCCGCCTGGCTGGCGAGAAACTCCGCGGCGAAGCTCTGGCCCGGGGTGGGAGTCGTCGCCGTGGCGCTCAAGCCGATCTCGCTCGCGCCCGGGTCGAGCTCGCGGCCGGTGGCGAGCAGCGACAGGATGTCGAGGTCCGCCAGGCCGTCCTCGCTCCGGAAGTGCGCGGTCAGGCGATCGACGGTGCCGGAAAGGTCGAGCGCGATCTCGTAGTTCTTGACCTCGGTCTTCGCGGTCAGGTCGATCACCGGATCGATCCGGTTCGGGTTGTCGAACGTGACTCGGCCGCGCTCGACCCGATACTCGTTGTCGGCGTAGATCAGCTTGCCTCCCTCGGCGATCTCGACCGCGCCGAACACCACCGGGCGGGCCGCGTTGCCGCGGATCGACAGATCGACGTCGCCGCGCAGGTCGGCCACGTTGTTGCGCACGCGCAGCGACCCGGGGCCGACCACGCGGAGATTGAGCACGGTCGAGGCGAGGAACGGGTCGGCCTCTTCGACTTCCAGCCGGCTGCGTCGGAACGCGCTCGACAGCAGCTCCAGGGTGCCGACCGCCACGTCGTCGAGATAAAACGCCCGATCGAGCTTGATCTCGCCCGAGATCTGGCGCCCTTCCCGGGTAGAGGCGATGGTGACCTGCGCGTCGCCGCGCGACAGGAAACCCTCCGGAAAGCGGACCGAGATCCGGTCGCCGATGGCCTGAAACGAGTACGTGATCTCCGATCCGCTGGCCGGCACCGAGACCCTTCCCGAGGCGCGCAGCGTGCCGGCGCCCACCCGGGCGCGGAGGTTGTCGAGGACGATCTGGTCGCGGTTGAACAGGATCGTGCCGGCCATCTCTTCGAGGCCGATCGCCTGCTCCGGCAGGATCAGCCGGGCGTCGCGGATCTCGCCTTCTCCGCGGATCGCCGGCCGATCGAGCGTGCCGCGGACCGTGCCGATCGCATCGACATATCCCGCGACGTCGAGCCCGGGAGAAAACAGCGTCAGCCAGTTCGCCGCGAGCGTGCTCTGCACCTTGAGGTCGAGCGGCTTCGAAGGGCCTACGAGTCCGATCGTGCCGGCCGCGAACAGATCGCTGCCGGTCGCCTCTTCGGCGAGGTAGAGAGACACGACGTTCAACTGCTTCGAATCGAGGCGCGCGACGATCGGTTCGAGGTTCTTGATCCGGTGGCCGGCGAGCTGGAGATCCAGGCGGGGAACGGTGATCTCGGTCGAAAACGTCCCGGCGGCAAAGTCGGCGACCAGGCGGGAGCGGCCGGAAATGCTGCCTGAAATCTCCGGCAAGGCGATGTCTTGGGCGGCGAGCGCCACCAGATTTTTGACGTTCGGACTGTCGAGCGCGAAATCGACGTCCGCGCCCTTCATATCGAGCCGGCCGCCGCCGGCAAACGTCGCGAGGCCGAGCAACGAGCCGTGCGCTTCGACCACCTCGCCGTCCCAGTTGGCGACCAGCTCCGCCGTGCCGGCTTGGGCGAGCGGCCGGCCGTCGAGCGCGAGACCGGTCGCCTGCGCGTTGACGGTGGCCTCGGGGTGATCGAGCGTCCCGGTGACCGCCGCGTGAATCGCGGCCTTGCCGGTCAGCTCGGTGCCGGATTCAGGCCCGCCCAGCAGGCTTTTGAACGGCTCGGCCGCCAGATCGAGGGCGGGAGCTTCCAGCCCCAGCTCGATCCGATTCGAGGGGCGGTCGATCCGGCCGCTGCCGGAAAGCTCGCCGGAAGCCGTGGCAAGGAGCAGCCGCTCGATCTGAATCCGGTCGGAGCCGAAAGCGACCGCGGCATCCGCCCGGCCCAGCGGGTAGCCGGAAACGGCGAGCCCCTCGACCGCGAGATCGGCGCGGCCGGTCGGCGCGGAGAAGCTGCCGCTTAAGCCCACCCGGCCGCTCACTCTGCCGTCGATCGCGGGCCAGGAGGAAGCCGGTGAGCCGGACGCCCCCGAGGACATTTTCGCGGCCAGGCTCGCCAACTCTCCGGCGGGCCACGATTCCGCCTCGACGGCGAGCGCGAGCGGCAGGCCGCGGCCGGCGGGGTCGAGGGGGATGCGCCCGGTGACCGCGAGGCGCGCTCCGCCGCGCCGGACGTCGGCGCGGAGATCGTCGATCCGGGCGAGGCTCGGGGCGTTCGGATCGGTGACCCAGGTGAACGAGCCGGCAAGCGTGTCCGCCGCGAGCACCGGGGCCGCGACCGCGGCGAGATCGAAAACGACCGCCGTCGTGATCCGTCCGTCGGCTACGCCCAAATCGATCTGGGCGGTGCCCCGCCCGGCGGTCGGGCGCCAGATCTCCGGCCCGGCCCCTGGCGCCGATGACGCCGAAGGCGGGATCAGGCGCGCCGCGGCGGCGAGGTCGGCGGTGGTCAGGCGAGCCGAGACGGTGCCTTTCGCCCGCTCCAGGTCGTAGCTCGCCGTCCCCTCCGCGGCGACCGACGGGGCGGTCAGGCGAAAGCCCGGCGACGACAGGACGCCGTGCTCGATCGTGAGCGGCAGATCGCCCGCCACCGGCAGCGGTCCTCCCGGTCCCTTGCCCGGCGCGGCGGCGAGCCGGACGCCGATGTCGCCGCTGCCGCCGAGCAGGTCGTTCGCCTTGGCGCGGTAGACGAAGGTGCCCGCGCCGCGGCTCGCGACCGCCAGGTCGAGCCCTTCGGCGGCGAGGAAGCGCGCGACGTCGAGCTGCTCGAAATCGAGATCGATCGCGATCGGCTTGCCCGGCCCTTTTTGGGTGAGATCGACCTTCACCTGCCCCGCCACCTTCCCCTCCGCGTAGCGGGCATGCTCGATCGCGACGTCCACGCTCTTGGCGCCGCCGATCGCGCGGGCCGAAACGTCGTAGATCTCGCGCGGTTTCCGGCCCTCCCCGCCGCCCCCTCCGTAAAGCACCGCGGGCGCGGCCAGATCGAGCTGCCAGCCCCATTTTTCCGGATCCACCCCCACCCGACCCTCGAACGTGACGGCGCCGGTCAACGGATCGGCCAGATAGCCGAGCCGGCCGACCAGCGCGGCGTCGCCGCGACCTTCGAGGCCGAGGTCGAAGACGTTCCGGTGATCCTTCCAGGAGTAGGTTCCGGCGCCGTGGACGTTCAGGTCCGGACCGGACAGGCGGTAGTTTTCGATCGTCACCAGGGACGGTTCGATCAGGCCCTTGAGCGAAGCCGCCAGGTGGTAGGGCTGAGCGTCGGGCAGCCGCAGCTCGACGTCCTGGACCGTCGCCAAGGCCGAGAGGTGCTGCGGCGACGGCCCCATGACCCGTCCCCAGACGCCGCGCGCCTCCAGCGACAGCGGCAACACCCGCTCGTTCAAGACGAGAATTCCGTCCTGCACCAGCACGCGGTCCAGGGCCAGGCTGAAGCGGGAGCGCCCACCCCCTCCCCCGCGGCCGAACGGCGGCAGGTTGGTCGAGCCGTCGGCGGCGAAATCGAGCCGCACGGTCGGCCGCAGCGCCTCGATCTGTTCCAGGTCGAGCACCCGTTCGCGCAGCGCCCGCCAGGAGGCTTGAATGCGCAGCACCGGCACCTCGGCGAACGGCGGTTCCTTCGCGTTCCGGCCGGGGATCACCAGATCGTGCACCTCGATTTCGAGCGGCAGCAGGCCGATCCGGGCGTCGCGCAGGCGAACCGGCCGCCCCAGCGCTTCCGAAAGGCGGGCGGTGACCAGGGTGGCCAGTCGGGAGCGGGCGAACGGGCTCTCGACGAACGCGAGCAGGCCGACGAACAGCAAGAGGAAGAGAGCGCTCCCCCAGACCAGCGGGCGGAGCACGAAACGGCGCAGGCGCCCGGGCCGCCGCCGTTTCGCCCTTTTTTCCGGTCGTGTCGGGGGATCGGGCGGCGAGGCGTCAGCCCCGCCCGCTTTTTCGAGGCGCCCGGCCGGCCGGGCGGGCTCCTCCGCCCGGCTCACCCGGCCGTACCTTCCGGAGTGTCGGCAGGGGCGGCGGCCGGGAGGCCGGCCGTCGTGCCGGAAACCGCCGGGGTCTCGGCGACGCCCTCGGCCAGTCCGAAGCCGCCCCAGCGCAGCTTGGCGCGCAGGTTGTCGTAGAAGCTTCGGCCGCTCACTTTGACCAGATGGATCGAACGCGGGCTGCGGGTCACGCGAACGACGTCGCCCGGCCCGAGCTGGGTTCCCTCCTGACCGTCCAAGGTGACGTAGACCTTGTCGCCGCGATCGCTTTCGAGCGTCACTTCGATCCGGGTCGAATCCGGCACCACGATCGGCCGCAAGGACAGGGCGTGCGGGCAGATCGGCGTGAGCACGGCGACCGGCAGCCGGGGGTCGAGAATCGGTCCGCCGGCCGACAGGTTGTAGGCGGTCGAG
>DATMZU010000212.1:0-4160 GCA_035607435.1 Thermoanaerobaculia bacterium
ATCCTCCAACAGCTGGCATCCGACCTGCGAGCCAAAGTGGCGCCTCTCCTACCCTGGATCAAAGCCTTGACGTTCTTGCCGATGTGGATGATGACGATAGCTATCGCTATGGTTGCCGCTGGAGCCTGCCCCCTATGAGAACGGTCCAAATGACTCTCGAAGACGACCTGGTCGAGGAAGTCGATCAGGCGGCGAGTTCCCTGGGAACGAGTCGCTCCGCCTTCACCCGCACCGCGCTCCGGGCCGCTCTCGATCAGCTGCGCGAGCGGATCCTGGAGGTCCAGCAGGTGGACGGATACAGGCGCCATCCGGTTCAGCCCGGTGAATTCGATGAGTGGGAAGGCCAGCAGGTCTGGGGAGGCTGACGATCCGGGGCATCCCCTCCGAAGTGCGCCTCTCGTCCGATCCGGAGCTCCTTTTCGCTCTCGGCTTTCGAAGGTAGCTGGCGTCTTCGGTTCTTCGCCGGTCGGTCGACTTAGCGCAAGACGCGCACTTCGCCGCCGATCGAGAGATCGCCCCAGGCGCGATCGACGGTGACAGCCTGGAGTCCGAGGTCGGCCGCCAAGGCGAGGCAGGCGCGATCCGCGAGGGAGAGCCCGAAGCTCTGGATGGAGGAGCGAAGGTACGCGGCGCCCTCGGCTTGGGCCGCCGAGAAGGGCACGATCGCGAGGCCGAGGGCTTCGAGATCCTCGCGGAGACCGTCGGTCGGGATCCCGTGGTCGATCGCTTTTTGGAAGACTTCGGACCAATTCACCGTCGAGATCGAAGCGTGGTCCATGAGAGAGCCGACCGCCTCGCTCCCGGGTTCCGACTGGAGCATCGCGAGGAGGGCGGAGGCGTCCAGGACGACGGGGTCTGGTTCAACGTCCGTCACTCGGAATCTCTCGCGCTCTCCGCCCGCCGCTCGGCGATCAACTCGTCCGCGAGGCTGACGCCGCACTCTACCTTCGAGAATCGATGGCGCAGGCGTTCCAGGATCGCTTCCCGCTTCTCCAGGACGAGCCGCTGCCCTTCGATGACAGCGACCAGCGTGTCGCCGGTAGCAAGGCTCATTTAGCGACGTATGGGCGAAGGGATCACCAGCCGCCCCTGCGGACCCAGCGTGACGAGAGTGCTGGCTCGCTCTTCCATGGGGAGATTGTGCCACGGATGGTCCGGCCGTGCCACTTAGGTCGGCACGTGGCAACGGCCCCAAATCCACCGGCTGTTCGGTTTGGTCGGGTGACCAGCGCCGAAATCCGGCATTGCCGCCGCGAGACGCGAGCTCTCGCTGGCCCTCCGCGAGCGGACCACACGAGAACTCGGTCCAGGCGACCGTGCTCGTTCCCAGCGACTCGCCGTCCTCGAGCCACTTGCGTAGCGCGTGATCTTCGGGTGAGCCGGGCACGAGCCCGTGAATCAGAAAACTGGTATCCAGGTGAATCATCTCGGCTCGCGCCGATGAGGGGCCGCGCGTCGCTCCGCGCGCGCCTTCTTCTCCCAGCGTCCGGCGGCCACACTCGTCAGGTCGAGCGAGCGCTGAAGTTCGTCCAGGGCAGCGAGCGCCGTCGGCGTCCCGGATGCCGGTCCGAGGAGGGCAGCTCGAATCGCTCGCCGCAGGGCTTCGGACTTGGACACTCCCCAGCCGCTGGCCATCTCCTCGAGCGCGCGAACCGTCTCGACGTCGAGGGCATAGGTCGACTTTACGGTTGCGGTGGCCATACCCGAATCATAGGGCCATAAACCGCGCGCTTCGTGCTCAGCCGTCCAGCGGCTAACCTGGCCCCGCTGCTCGCCAGAGTGTAGCTGCGCCCGCCATCGTGGCTACGGACGAGAACGCGGTGAGCAATAGGTGCAGCAATAAGGTGCCGGCAATAGGTGCCACGAAGACCTTGTCCCTCCAGCCGGCCGAACCGAGGCCGAGGCCTTGGCCAATATCCATGAAGCGATTCTCGGTTGCCTCGAAGTGCGCGCCGAGCAAGATCTGCCGCTGACCGTCCGGACCGTCGCGGTCGCGGTTGCCTGACCGGTCGTATCCGGCCGAGAGGCGCGCCGTTTTCGAGAAACGAGGTTGGATCTTCCGCCGGCAAGTCGGAAGTCACATGATCCTCACCCGACCAGGAGGCATCGTGTCGCTTGCGGTCCCCGACCACCGCGAGCTATCACCCGGGACACTGCGCAAGTTGATTCGGTTGGCCGGGCTGACCGTCGAGGAGATCGCCGGAACGCTGAGGTAGTCAAGTGGAGCCGGACGATGGAAAAACTGATTCCCGATACGAAGTTATACGAAGTGATCATCTACTGGAGCGACGAGGACGGCGCCTCCGGCGACTTCACGCAGCGTTCGGGTCGAGGCCCAACTCCTGCCAGAGGAAACCGAAGTCCACCGGCTCCGTTTCGTCGAAGTACGCGTCGCGCAGCTCTCGATTCTCGTCGGACTTGACCAAGTCGATCACCCGGGCGCGACCTTCCGGGTCAGTGAGCGCGGCCCGGGGGCTTTGCCCCCGGAGCGCAAGATGAGGCGCATCGATCCAGGCTCTGTAATACCCTTCTTGGTCGGCCTGGATCTCCAGGGGCTTCCGCAGCGGTTCGACCGGCTCTCGGTTCGGTTCTTCCTTCAGGTTGACCAGGGTGCGCTTCAGGCGAGTGATCCAGGCGCCCGCGTGTTGGTTGAGCCAAGCGTTCGATTCGTCGGCAGACTTTCGGTTGATCGAGAGCGAGCGGAGCATGCCTTTGAAGGGGCCCAGGAACGTGTTGCCGAGCCCCGGATTGGAGTTGACGAGCATCCAGCCGCCAAATTCGCCCTCGCTCTGGCCCCCCGGTTCGACCGCCATGACGGCGATGAATCTCGACCAGTCTTTGACCCGATAGAACTCCACGACCAGCGGTTCGATCAACGTGCAATCGAGACCGGGCGAGCCCACCGGATCCTCGTCGTCCTCGTCGTCTAAAGGATGGTAAAGAAACTGCAGGAGGTGAGCGATGATTGCGTCGGTACCGGGGAATGAAGCCCGCGCGGAATCTCGGAGGGAAGCGACCTCGTGGTGAGCGACCCAGAATGGCCGTGTGCTGAATCGGTGCTTGCCTTCGAAGGGCACCAGCCGCGCTCCGACGACGTCCCAGAGCTGGAGGTGTCCGGCGAGGTCGGTCGCGACCGAGACCGCCGGAGCATTCTCGGAAACCAAATCGCGAAGGACCATCCCGCCGCCCTCCGTCCGGGTCTTCACCACCTCGTAGAGGCCGAGGGGTGCGTTCATGAGTGCGCTCAGCCACTCTCGGTCGCGCCGCGTGAGCGGCGGACCTTCCGAGCCGAGGACGATCTCCGCGGCGCGGACCTTTTGGCCATGGACGCCTAGCACGGCCTCGGCCAGCAGCCAGTCGCCCATCAGATCGCGAAGCGTCGGCGCGGCGTCCGGATCGAGGTTGCCGGGTTGGTCGAATTTGCCGTCGCCGAGTCGGGTGGAGAACTTTCGGCCAATGGCGGTTTCGACGGCACCCCGGTGGGGTTCATAGAGCCAGTCGAGCGCGACGTTCATCGCCCGGCGAACCCCGTCCGTCACGTCCATCTTGACCGAAGGGTCGGATCGGATCAGGCCGCTCATAGCTTCCTCCCCGGTTGCCATCATAGCCCGAGGGGACTGCGCGAACCGATCTTCAGGAAGGTCGCTCGAATCGCCCGCGCTGCCTAAGCCTTCGGCCCGACCTCCTCCTTCACCGGCGACTTGCGCTTGCGGCGGCTCCAGTCCTCCGAGCGGACTCCGAACTTATCGAGGGCCGAATAGGTGCCAACCGAAAAAACAGGCGTAGGCGATCCTCATCTCTGTACGAACCCGCTTGCTAGCGGCGTGGACCAACTCGAGGCGCGAAGATGAGGCAGACGTCGATTTCGGCTCGGCGGTGGCCTGGCCGGTTAGTGCTTGCCGCCGGGGGCGTGATCGCCGGTTGGTGCGTGCTATCGTCGCGGGCATGGTCCGGTGGGACAAACTGCTCGAGCAGATCGTCTCCGGGCGTTCTGACAACAACATTCCGTTCGGGCCGCTTCGCAACCTGCTGCTAAACCTCGGCTTCCGGGAACGAATTCGAGGCGACCATCACATCTTCGGCCGGGAGGGTGTTGTAGAGATCCTCAACCTTTCAACCGCTTCCTTGAGGAGCCGGACAATGGAAACTGATGCCCGATA
>DATMZU010000268.1:0-4383 GCA_035607435.1 Thermoanaerobaculia bacterium
CCCCCTCATGAAGTCGACGTTTGCGCGCCGGATTCGGCAGTGGCTGCTCACGCTGCGCAAGCAAAACGCCGCGGTCGTTTTGGTCACGCAGAGCCTCGCCCAACTCTACGAGTCTCCTCATCGCCAGGTGCTTCTCGAAAGCTGCCCGACGCGCATCCTGCTTCCCAATCCGGACGCCCAGGGCCGCGAGGCCGCCGCGCTCTATGCAGATCTCGGGCTTCAGCCCGGAGAGATCGAGATCCTCGCGCGGGCGCGGCCGAAACGGGACTACTACTTCGTTTCGCCGCGCGGCCGGCGGCTCTTCGAGCTGGGGATCGGCCCCGCGGCGCTCGCTTTTCTCGGAACTCCAGAAGGCATGAGCCTGCCCGAAACGCTCCGCGCCGTTCGTACCTGTCGCGAGCGCGCGGGAGAGCTGTGGCCCGCCGCGTGGCTCCGCGATCGTGGATTGCCCACCGCGGCCGAACGCTTCGAACGACTGTCTCTTGACGGAGGTCTCTCGAAATGAAACCGCGATCGATCATTCCCAAAAGTGTGGCGCTTGGCGTCGGGATAGCGCTGACGTTCGGCTTGGCGATGGGTCCGCTGACACCACCGGCGGCGGGCCAGGCGATCGTCAACGATCCGCCACATACGCTCCAGACGATCATCCACTACATCGCGCGCGCCTACGAGATCTACCAGAAGGCGCAACAGATCCGACATCAGATCGAGTCGATCCAGCGCCAGGTCCAAGCGCTCAAGAAGCTTGACAATCCGAACTGGCGGGAGGTCGCGTCGCTTCTCTTCGTCCTCGATTCGCTGATCGGTCAAGGCCAGGCGCTCGCGTATTCGCTCGCCGATATCGACGCTCAGTTTCAGTCGACCTTTCCTGGCTGGGTGGCCCGCACCGACTGGAAGTCCGAGCACCGTCGGCAAATCGAACGGACGCTCGAAACGATGCGCCGAGGCCTCAACTCGGTGAACCGTGCGTCGCGCCTGATCACCGACCAATACACGCTCGGCGACATCAAACAGACGATGACCCAGATCCAGGGGCACCAAGAGGCGCTTGAGCTGCTCGCCACGATCGGCACCTTTGCCGCCGAAGAACAGATCCTGACGCGCCAGGCTCTCGCGGTCCAAACCAACCTGTCCTCGGTCTACTACGGCTACCGCCTCAACGAGGAGGCGCAGGCCGCAGCCACCCATCTCGACATGCTCGAACGCACGGCGACGGCCGCGCGGGCGAGGCATTCCCCCGGATTCACGTTCCGACCCAGCAGCTTGCCTTTCTAAACCCGGTTTTTCTTCCGAGGAGTCGCCGATGTCGCGCACCCCCAGGCTCTTGCCCTACCTTTTTTCAGCCGCGCTGGCCCTTTCCGGCTGCGCTTTCGATCGGAAAGAGGCAAGCGATCCCGTCGCTTCGCTCCGCACTTCCGAGGCCTCCCGCCGCTTCGACCTCGCCTATTGGGCAGCCGAGCAGCGGCATCACTCGACCGCTTGGACCGATGGCTACTCGTTCTGCCGCGGGCGTTCGGAGAAGGCCTATCCAAATTGCGCATTGATCCGGCTCGTCGGTTGGATCGATTCGCCCCCTCCTCCGCCACCGATCGATCCTCCGGCGTTCCTGCCCTCCGAGCTTGCGGCTGAAGGGGAGCTTCCGTGACCGCGCGCCGGATGGCGGTCAGAGGAGCTTTCGTGGTCGCCGTAGCGATAGCGATCGGAACCGAGCCCGCGTCGGCGCAGGTTCTCGATTCGATTGTCACGGGCTATCAGGGCTTCGCCGGAGTCTGGCTGCAACGGATGCTGCCGATCGCTCAGGGGACGTTCGCGCTGCTGGCGGCCATCGAGTTTGCGATCTCCGGCCTGGTTTGGGGGCTCCGCCGCGATGGGTTGGATCAGATCCTCGCCGAGGCGCTCAAGAAGTTTCTCCTGCTGTCGTTCCTGTTTGCGCTGATCTCTGCTTTTCCGCTGTTCGTGCCGCAGATCACCAGGGGGTTCGAGACCGCGGGCCAACGCGCATCCGGACTCACCGTCGTCAACCCGTCCGAGGTCTTTGCGATCGGCACCGAGCTGGCCTCACAGATCCTCCTGTCGATTGGATCGCTGGCCGGCTTCCATCCGGTCGGCAGCGTGGTCGCCACGGTCACGGCGCTGGTCGTCGTCATCGCCTTCGCCTCGATCGCCGCTCAGCTCGTGCTGATTTTGGTCGAGACGACGATCGTCCTTTCGGGCGGAATCTTGTTTCTCGGGTTCGCCGGCTTCCGCGGCACCGCAACCTTCGCCGACAACTACCTCACCTGGAGTTTTCACGTCGGCATCAAGATCTTCCTGCTCTACCTGCTCGTCGGCGTCGGCAGCTCGATCTCCTCGACCTGGAGCCTGCTCCTGCCCGGCGCGATCCTCACCGGCGGCTGGCAACCGCTGTTCGAGGTCCTGGGCGGCTCGCTGATCTTCTCGCTCCTGGTCTGGCGCATCCCCAACACCGTTGCCTCGCACCTGACCCAGGGGGCGAGCTTCCGCCTCCACGATGCGCTCCGCGGAGGCGGCGCGTGATCGGCCGCCTGGTCCGGCGGGATACGCCGAGCCCCGAGCCACCGGCAGAGAGCCCCTTCCTCGAAAGGCCGTACTTCGAAGGACGGCGAGCGTTCGGAGGCATGTTCGGCGACCTCGCGCGCGGTAAACGCAACTGGCAGCTCATCGCCTTTGCGCAGACCGCGCTTCTCGGCGCCGTCCTACTCGCCTACCTGCGGATCTCGCTCGAGGCGAGGATCACGCCGTACGTGGTCGAGGTGGACCGGCACGGTCGCGCGATGGCGTTCGGTCCGGCCGAGCAACTGAAGAAGACCGACGCGCGGATCGCAATCGCCGAACTCTCGCTGTTTGTTCGCGACCTCCGGGCGGTCTCCTCCGACGTCTCGGCCCAGCGCGAATTCCTCTTGCGCGCCTATGCCCACGTCACCGACGACGCGCGCTCGTTCCTCGACGCCTACTTCGCCGATCCCGACCACGATCCGCGGCTGCTCGGCCAACGCCTCTCCCGCACGGTCGAGGTCACCTCGATTCTCCGCCTTCCCGACTCCGATCTCTGGCGCATCCAGTGGGTCGAGCGCGAGCTCCCTCTGGCCGGACCGACCCGCGAGACCGCCTGGGAGGCGGTCGCCACGGTGGCCGTTCGTCCTCCGAAATCGATCGAACGGATCGAAGCCAATCCGATCGGTCTCTATGTCACCCACCTCGACTGGGTCCAGATCGCGACCCCGAAAGGAAGCCCCCGATGAACCTCCGTTCCGCCCTGTGTACGTTCGCTTTTGGGCTGCTCACTTTGCCGGCGCTCGCCTGGGTGCTCCCGGTTTCGTTTGCGGTGAACGACGTGGCGGCTCCGCTCGAAGATCCGGCTCTCGCCGCGGCGCGCGCCTTTCGCAACGGCGAGCCTGCCCGCACGATCGAGACGCCCGCCTACACGCTCGTACCGTTTGGCCAGTCCCAGCCGAAGCTCCGTTGTGCGCCGCTCCGAGTCTGCCTCGTGGAACTGGAGCCCGGTGAGTCCGTGCTGTCCACCGTGGCCGGCGACACGGAGCGCTGGGCGATTCAGCCGACGTCGAGCGGTGCGGATGGCAAGACGCCGATCCTCGCGATCAAGCCGCAGGCCTGCGACCTTTCGACGAACCTCGCGATCCTCACGACCAAACGGATCTACGACCTCGAGCTTTCGTCGCCTTCCTGCAAAGAGAAGAGCGAAGGCCCTCAGCTCCCCTATACCCGGCGCCTCCGCTTTTACTACCCCGAGGAGCTGGTGCAGCGGTGGCAAGAAGCCGAGCAGCGCGCGACTCAATCTGCCCAGGCGGATTCGAGGATCGAGCTTTCCACGGCCCTGCCAATCGATCAGCTCCACTTCGCCTACCGCTGGCGAAAAGACCGCGGCTATCCCTGGACGCCCGAGCAGATCTTCGACGACGGCGCGCACGTCTACATCAAGTTTCCCGTCAAGGCACGCGATGCCGAAGCGCCGCTGCTCTTTTTGCTCGAAGACGGCAAGGCCACCGAGCTACTGAACTACGCGGTCCGTGGCGACTTCTACGTCACCGATCGGGTGTTCGAGCGTGCGGTTCTCGTCGTCGGTTCGGGTCGGGCCAAGCGCGAGCTGGCGATCGAGAACCGGGAGGCTCGGTGATGTCCGAGATCACCGCACCTTCGCCTCCGCGCGTCGAGCGCTTGAGCCCTCTTCCCCTGGCCATCGCGGCCGTCGTGCTCGGCGGCACGCTGATCACCGCCGCGGTGATCGTGTCGCGGCGCACCGCGGCAACACCACCGCCTGTCGCCGCGCCGCCGCCCCCCGCGACGACCGAGCCCGGGTTTCTCGCTCGTCCGCCCGAGGCTCAGGGCACGTTTCCCGTTTCGAAC
>DATMZU010000136.1:0-2196 GCA_035607435.1 Thermoanaerobaculia bacterium
CGATCGCCGATCGGATTCTGGAGGTCCAGTCGATCGAGGAGCTGGGGCTGGGCGGGTAAGCTTGGTTTCGGCTTCTGTCAGGACGTGCGGCCATGTCATCGGAGCGGCTCGAGGCCCGGCCCGCTACTCGAGCACGAGCACAAGGCGCTTCCCGAGCGCGGCGGCCGCGCGGTCCAACGTTTTGAGCGACGGCCAGTGGGTGGGGTCTTCGAGGCGCTTCGCCGCCGGCCAGGACGTCTCCAACGCACGAGCCAACTCGGAAAGGCTGCGTTCGCCGCGGGCGAGGCGAAGAAGCATGGCCGCCTGCGTCTTCGCGTCCGGCGCCACGTAGTGGGCGCCCTTGACCTTCAAGCTCGGAGCGGGGATGTCCTTGCCTCCGTCGAGCCGCCAAGCGAGCATCGCGGAGAGAGCTTCGGCGGCGTTGAACAGGGCTTCTTCCTTCGTCTCACCTTCCGTGAAGGTATCGGGCAGATCGACGAATTGCACGAGGAAGCGCCCGTCGCTCTGCGCCTCCACTGTGGCAGGGTAACGAATCTCCACGATGCACCTCACTTCAGTTTCACGCCCGTTTGCCGCTCGATCGCGACGATCAGTCCGATGCCGAGATCTCGCGAGCCATGCACCGGGATCGGAACCGCCTGGCCGCCTTTCACCATGACGTGATGGCTGCCGTGAACCCGATCGAGCTCCCAGCCGGCTGCCTTGAGCTTTGCGATGACCTCTCTGCCGGTCACGAAACCAAGGATAGATCAGAAAAGATATATCCGCAATGGCGGAAGCTGCCTGCGGCTCGGGGTCAGGGTCCCCCTGTCAAGATCCCCCTTGACTTCCCACCAACCTCAGGCATAGCGTCCGCGGCGACATGTGGCCCCGGTGCTCCCTCTCCTTGCGGAGGGCTCCGGGGGATTCGCAGGCGCTTTCCGCGATTCTACGGTTGCTCTCCGTCGTTTCGCGCAAACCGCTCGCCCATCTCCTGAGCCTGTCCGCCGTTCTCCGGAAGCCTTCCGCGGCTTCGCGGAAGCCGTGCGCGGTACGGCGGACCGGATTCTCGGACTCGCAATCCAGCTCGCCGTTTCTGCAGTTCAGCTCCGCGAATGCGCAGCTCACTTTCTTGAACCTGCAGTTCAGCTCCGCGGATCTGCAGGAGCCGTCCGCGAGTTCGCGGAAGCCTTCCGCGGATCGGCGGAACCGAACTGCAAAATGTTGCCGCGCTTTTTCGCGGCGCGTTTACCTTCCGGTCTCCGCGCGTCCACCGCCGGGCGCTTCGATCTCCTCCCGATCTCGGATATCGCAATCTCGCCCCGTGCTTGCGCTTCGGCGCGTGGTGCGCCGAGCGTCCATCAGAAAGGAGAACGATCATGTCGTACCGTAACCTGGCGACCTCCCTCCTCACCTGCGGCGATCTGCTCGCGGGTTTGGAGAAGAACCGGAGCGAGCTGCCGTTTCTCGCCGACGCCGCGGATCAGATGACCGCCGACGTCGCCGAGATGCGGATGCTCGAATCGAAGAAGCAGCTCCTCCAGGCCGAGCTGGCGGAGGCGACCCATCGCCGCCAAGCTCTCGAGGCGAAGTGCATCGCCGAGCACCGGCGGATCGTGCACAGCCTGCAGGGGTTTTACACCCTCTATTCGGACCGCCTGCGTGAGTTCGGCCTGCGTCCGCGGACGAGATCGGCGCGCAGGTTCGCCGCTCCCCTCCCGGAGCAGCCCCAACCGACGCCGGTGACCCGGGTAGCGGCCGAGTCCCAGCCCTGAAGCCCCACGGGGAAGCGCGCTCCGGCGCGCTTCCCCGGTCGTTCCAATCTCCAGGGTGGAGGCGTTCGAAGGTGAGCCCTGACGATCAGGAGTCGTCGCTTGCCGAAGCCGGGCGGGAAAACGAAAAAGGCCGGCGCGCCTCGCGGCGAACCGGCCTCTTCCTATGGCTCTAGAGCCACGATTTCGAGCTTAGCCGAGCTTGACGACGTTCTCCGCCGCGGGGCCCTTTTGGCCCTGGACGATGTCGAAGTGAACGCGCTCGCCCTCGGCCAGGCTCTTGAAGCCCTGGGACTGGATGGCAGAGTGATGGACGAAACAGTCCTTCTCGCCATTGTCGGGGGTGATGAAACCGAAGCCCTTCGTGTCGTTGAACCACTTCACAACGCCGGTCGTACGCATGCTCTACCTACTCCTTGGGGGTGTGTAATCGGAGTCCGGTCAG
>DATMZU010000312.1:0-6622 GCA_035607435.1 Thermoanaerobaculia bacterium
CGCGGTTCAATTTAGGCTCGCTCTATAAGCTCGCGGGCAAGCCCGAAAAATCCCTCGAACAGTTCGAAGCGGCAGCGCGGATCGCTCCGGAGCTGGCCGGGCCGCATTACCAGCTCTATGGTGCCTATCGGGCCGCCGGGCGGGCGAAAGACGCGGAGCGCGAGATCGCTACGTTCCAGGAGATCCGCAAAGCCCAAGAAGGGGCGGCGATCCCTGAGGATCTCGAATGGAGCCGGTACTCGGAGATCCTCGATGAGGTGGATGAGGGGGCCGGCCCGCCGCCCGCCGCGATCGAGCCGGTCTGGAAAGCCTCGGAGGTCGCGCGAGGTATCGACTCGAACAGCTCGCGGCTCGTCGTTTTGGACGCCGACGGCGATGGACAGGCGGACCTTCTCGTCGTCTCCGTTTCCGGTCTCGCGCTTTTTTCAAATGGGACGACGCGCGTTCCAGCCAGCGGGCTCGACGGCGCCTCCGATGTGCGCGACGCCGTGCCGGGCGATTTCGACGATGACGGCAAGGCGGATCTCGCGATCGTCACCGCCGCGGGCGCGGCGCTCTATAGAAATGTCGGCGGCCGGTTCGAGAAGTTTCCCGCGAAGCTCCCGGCCGGCGATTTTCGGACGGCGGTCTTCCTCGACGTCGATCACGACTACGACCTCGATCTGATCCTGTTGGGAAAGGGCGCGGCCTACGTCCGTAATCCCGGGGCGGGTGCCTCCGAAGGATGGACCGACCGGACCTCGGACTTTCCGTTCCTCGCGAGCCCGGCACTTGCCGCCGCGACGCTCCACGCCGTTTCCGATACGCAAGGGATGGACCTCGCCGTCGCATACCTGGATCGCCCTGGGGTGATCTACCGGGATCGTCTGGGCGGCCGGTACGAAGCCGTACCGCTGTCCGCGCTGCCGGCCGGCGCGACGAGCTTTTCCGCCGAGGATTTGAACGACGACGGCTGGATCGATCTGCTGGCCGGCGCGACGCGGTGGATCAATCCGGCGGAGAAAGCAGGCCGGGACTGGAAGGCGATGGGGGAGGGCGCTGTGCCCCCGCTCGCGTTCGTTGATGCCGCCAACTCTGGGAGGCGCCGCGCGCTCGCCGCTCCGGTTCCTTCGGCGGCGCTCGCCACGGCGGATTTCGATAGCGACGGGAAGAGCGACCTCGCAGCGGTAGGGAAGGACGGCGTGCTCCGGTTGTTCACGAACGCGACGCCTTCGCCGTACCGCTTTGTCTCGGTTCGGCTCACGGGGGTGAAGAACCCGAAACTTGCCGTCGGCTCCGAAGTGGAGATCAAGGCCGGAGCGGGCTACCAGAAGCAGACGTATCGAGGCGTGCCGCTGATCTTCGGCCTTGGCGCGCGTACCGCCATCGATACCGTCCGCATCACGTGGCCGAACGGCCTTATCCAAAACGAGACCGGGCAGGTTCCCGGGGAGATCCACGTCACCGAGGCGCCGCGCCTTTCAGGTTCCTGCCCGATGATCTTCACCTGGAACGGCGAGCGCTTCGAGTTCGTCTCGGACGTGCTGGGCGTGGCGCCGCTCGGCGCCAGCTCCGGCGACGGCGGGTACTTTCCCGTCGATCACGACGAGCACGTCCAGATTCCGCGCGGCGCGCTGGTCGAAAAGGACGGCGTCTACGAGGTGCGAATGACCGAAGAGCTGCGCGAGGTGGCGTTCTTGGATCGCGTGCGGCTGGTCGCGGTCGATCATCCGGAGAACCTGGAGATCTTCGTCAACGACAAGTTCCAGGACCCGCCGTTTCCCGATCTCAAGCTTTACGGCGTCGAACACCGTATCCCGCCGATCGCCGCGAGAGACGACGACGGGCGCGACGTGGTCGCCAAAGTGCTCGCCCGCGACCGGACCTATCCGGACGGTTTTCCGCGCGACGCGGCGGGGATTGCCGGGCGTCACCGGCTCGATCTCGATTTCGGAACCGCAGTACCCGACGGCCGCGCGCTCCTCGTCCTCTCCGGCTGGGTCGATTGGGCCGACGGCAGCACTTTCCTGGGCGCCGCGCAGCGGCCCGGAGGGGGCCTGGAGATGCCGCGTCTGCTGGTCAAAGACGAAGCAGGAAACTGGGTGACGGCGATTGCCAGCATGGGCATTCCGGCGGGCAAGCCGAAGACGATCGTGGTGGATTTGACCGGCGCGTTCCGGTCGGCCTCGCGCGAGATTCGGATCGAGACCAACCTCTGCGTCTATTGGGACGAGATCTTCCTGGCGGCGCTGTCCTCTGACAGCTCCGAGCCGGAGCAGCTCTCGACTCCTCTCGTCCTCTCCTCCGCCGAGCTGCGCTTCCGTGGCTTCTCGCGCCCGGTGATCCATCCGCAGAGGAAGCAGCCGGAGAGCTTCGACTACCAGACCTGGATGCCGTTCTCGATGTGGAATCCGACCCCCGGGCTCTACACTCGATACGGCGACGTCGTGCCACTGCTTTCCGCGGTCGATGACGAGATGGTGATCATGGGTTCGGGCGACGAGGTGCGGCTGCGGTTCGATGTCAAGGCGCTCCCGCCGCTGCCTTCCGGATGGGCGCGCGACTTCCTGCTCGAAGTGGACGGCTGGGCGAAGGACGCGGACGCCAACACCGCGTTTGGGCAGTCCGTCGAGCCGCTGCCATTCCATGCGATGAGCAGCTATCCCTATCCCAAGACCGAGACTTACCCTACAGATCCGGAGCACGACCTTTACCGCCGCACCTACAACGTGAGACCCGCCCTGCGGCTGATCGCCCCGCTGCGCCAGGAGGTGTCCCCTTGAGCTCCGAGACGAAAGCGTCGAGCTTTCTCGCCCGTGCGACCGCGCTCGCGCTGTTGTTGCTGCTGATCAACACGGCCTACGTCGCGGCGTTTGCGCAGGCGTCCCTCTTCTACATGGGCAACGCCGCGCTGCATTTAGGTCTCGGACTCGTCTTCGTGGGACTGGGCGCGCTGCTGCTCTGGCGCCGGCCCGATCTTCGCCGGCCGATGGCGACCGCGGCAGCGCTCTTTTTCGTCGCCCTTCTGGCCGCCCTCTTCCTGGTCAAGTTCTACAACCTGCGCGAGCATCGCTGGGCGCTCTGGCTGCACATCGCGACGGCCGCGCTCGGAGTGGCGGCTCTGCTCGTAGCTTTAGCCGGGCAAGCCGCGGCGCCTTCGCCCGGGCCCGTTCGCTTCCGCCGCGCGCTGGGCGCCGCGGCGCTCCTGGCGCTTCTCGTGCCGGCGGGAGCCGCGCTGGTCCGCCGCCTGCACCCCGATCCGTCGATGCGAATCGTCAATCCGGCGATCGTGCCCGCGTCGATGGAGGAGGAAGGCGGCGGACCGAAGTCCCCGTTCTTCCCGTCTTCGGCGCGGACGAACGTCGGCGGCATCATCCCGTCCAATTTCTTCATGGACTCCGCCACCTGCGGCCGGTGCCACGTGGACATCTACCGCCAGTGGCAGAGCTCGGCCCATCGTTTCGGCTCGTTCAACAACCAGTTCTACCGGAAGTCGATCGAATACATGCAGGACGTCGTCGGCACCCGGCCGAGCAAGTGGTGCGCCGCCTGCCACGATCACGCGGTGTTCTTCAACGGCCGGTTCGACCGGCCGATCAAAGAGCAGATCGACACGCCCGAGGCGCAGGCCGGACTGGGCTGCATGTCATGTCATGCGATCGTCCACGTCGCCAGCTCGATGGGCAACGGCGATTTCACGATCGAATATCCGCCGCTCCACGAGCTGGCGAGCAGCAAGGACCCATTCATAAGGCGCGTCGACAAGTTCCTCACCTACCTCGATCCCGAGCCGCACCGCCGGACGTTCATGAAGCCGTTCATGCGCCAGGACCAGGCGGAGTTCTGCGCCTCCTGTCACAAGGTCCACCTGGACGTGCCGGTCAATAGCTACCGCTGGGTGCGCGGCTTCAACGACTACGACAACTGGCAGGCGAGCGGAGTTTCCGGCCAAGGCGCGCGCTCGTTCTATTACCCGCCGGAAACGAAGACCTGCGGGTCGTGCCACATGCCGCTGGTCGATTCTCACGATCCGGGCAACCGCAACGGCAAGGTGCATTCGCACCGGTTCCCGGCGGCGAACACGGCGCTGCCCTACGTCAATCAGGATGCCGAGCAGCTGGAGACGGTCACCAAGTTTTTGCAATCCGGATTCATCACCGTCGATCTGTTCGCGATCGCCCCCGCCTCGGCGCCGCTGTCCGGCGAGGGCATGGTGCGGCGGAGCGGCGAGGCGCCGCAGGCGATGTCCACGTTCGCGGTCGGCGAGGAGGCGGAAGGCGGGGGAGAGGCGACGCTGCGCGAGGTTTCCGAGTTTTCGGCGCCGCTTGAATCCGCCGGGGCGCGGATCGTGCCCGGCTCGACCGTCCGGGTGGACGTCGTCGTGCGGACGCGCGGAATCGGCCATTTCTTTCCCGGCGGCACGGTCGATGCGTTCGACGTCTGGCTGGAGCTGGAAGCGAAAGACGCCGCCGGCCGCGTGCTCTTCTGGAGCGGCAGAGTAGAGGACGGCGGACGGGGAGCGGTTGAAAAAGGCGCCCACTTCTACCGCTCGTTCGCGCTCGACGCCGAGGGGAACCCGATCGACAAGCGCAACGCCTGGCAGGCGAGAAGCGCGCTCTACACGCGCCTGATCCCGCCCGGCGCCGCCGACACCATCCATTATCGCGTCCACGTCCCGGCGGACGCCCGGGGGCCGATCACGCTCACCGCGAAGCTCAACCACCGGAAGTTCTCCCGCTACTACACGGAGTTTTCCTACGCCGGGCAGCCGAAACCGGGGCAGTCGCCGGAGCTGCTGTCGCCCCATTTCAACTCGCTCGATTACTCGTTCGATCCGAAGAACATCCCGGCGAACGTCTCGGGGAAGATCAAAGGCGCGATCCCCGATCTGCCGATTACTGAGCTGGCGCGCGACGAGGTGACGCTGCCGCTGGGCACGGCGGGTTCGGCTCCGCAATTTACGGCGAAGCCGCTTCTCGAAGACCGAGAGCGGTGGAACGACTGGGGGATCGGCCTGCTGCTCCAAGGCGATTTGAAAGGCGCCGAACGGGCGTTTCGCATCGTCACTCAGATCGAGCCCGAGTACGCCGACGGCTGGGTGAACGTCGCCCGAGCCCTCATCCGCGAAGGGGAGACCGAGGCGGCGCGGCCGTTCGTCGAGCGGGCGTTGAAGGTCAAGCCGCAGCTCGGCCGGGCGCTGTTCTTCCGGGCGATGATCGAGAAGGCGGCGGGCGATTATTCGAAAGCCGAGGCCTCGCTGCGCGCGGTGGTCGCCCAATACCCGCGCGACCGGGTGGTGCAGAATCAGTTGGCCCGCATTCTCTTTCTCGAACGCCGGCACAAGGAGGCGCTCGAGGTGCTGGCAGAGGTGGGGAAGATCGACCCCGAGGACGTGCAGATGCACTACACGGCGATGCTCGCCGCGCGCGCCTTGGGCGATACCGAGCGCGCCGCACGAGAGGCGAAGCTTTTCCGCCGCTTCAAAGCCGAGGAATCGTCGCAGGCGATCACGGAAAAGCGCCGCCGCCTCTCGCCCGAGGACAACAACGAGCGGCAAACGATCCACGAGCACGAGAGCGCCCCGTTGGCGGTCGGCCAGGAGCCGACGCCGGCCGCCGCGGCGACGGGAGGGGGATGAGATGAAGGCGATCGAGCTCCGTTTCGTGCTGGCCGGCGGTGCGGTCCTGGCCGCGCTCGCCTCCGCGATGTTTGCGGCCTCCGCCCCGAAGCCCCCGCAACCGGCCGGCGTCCGCTACCTCGACGCCACCGCCCAGGCGGGCATCCGCTTCGTCCACGAAAGCGGCCGGGCGGGGAAGAAGTGGCTCCCCGAAACACTCGGTTCGGGGGTCGCCGTGCTCGACGCGGACGGCGACGGCTGGCCCGACCTCTATTTCGCCAACGGCCGGAAGTGGACGAAGACGAAAGGGGGGAAGCCCTCCCTACCCGCGCTCTACCTGAACGGCAAGAATGGAACCTTCCGCGACGCGACGCGTGGGAGCGGCCTCGACGTAGAGCTCTACGCCCTCGGCGTCTCGGCCGGCGACTACGACAACGACGGGCGCGACGATCTCTACGTCACCGCGCTCGAAGGCGACCGGCTCTTCCATAACGAGGGCGGAGGCAAGTGGAAGGACGCGACCGCGGCGAGCGGCATCAAGAACGCGAGCTTTGGCACCAGCTCGGCCTGGCTCGATTACGATAAGGATGGCAAGCTCGACCTGTTCGTCGCGAACTACGTCCAATGGACGGCGGAAAAAGATCTCCGCTGCTCGCTCGACGGCACCTCCAAGTCCTACTGCACGCCGGAGTCGTACACGGGGGCTCCCTCGAAACTGTTCCACAATCTGGGGGGAGGCAAGTTCGAGGACGCGAGCGCCAAGGCCGGCATCGCCGACCCGAATAGTAAAGCGCTCGGCGTCGCGGTTTTTGACTTCGACGGCGACGGCTGGAGCGACCTCTTCGTGGCGAACGACACGCAGCCGAACAAGCTCTACAAGAACCGAGGCAACGGCACCTTCGTCGACCAGGGGCTCGAAGCTGGAGTGGCATTCGCGGAAGACGGCACCGCGCGCGGCGCGATGGGGGTAGACGCGGCCGACTACGACCGCTCCGGCCGGCCGCACCTGCTCGTCGGCAACTTCTC
>DATMZU010000336.1:0-2072 GCA_035607435.1 Thermoanaerobaculia bacterium
TGACTTGACGCACGGTCCAACCGCCGGGCCGATAGGGAGTTTCGAGCTGCTCTTCGGAGAGCCCGTCGAGGGCGGCGCGCAGCTCCGCCGGAGCGGCGGCGATCGCGGCGATCGCAGCAGCGCGCTCTTCCGGGGTCAGACGGCTCTTCCTTTCGAGCTTGCCGATCGGAAATCGCAGGTCGGTCTCTAGGTTCATCACATGCTCCTTCGGTCGGCGGCCGCCTCGGCGCGCTCGCTGGGGGTCGGATTTGATTCGTCGGATTCGCTCGCTCTTTCGGCGGCGAGCTTCAGGCGCGCATCGGCCGCGGCCGCCGCGTAGCGTAGCGCGGCCGAGCGCGCGAGGAGGCCGCGGGCCCGAGCTTCCGACCGTTCGAGATAGGGGAGGGCTCGGCCCCACATCTCGGCGGCCAGGTAGTGAGCCGCGAGCTCTTCGGAATGGCTCTCCAGGTGATCCGCGGCGAGGGTTTCGAGCGTCGCGGCCACCCGGGCATGGAGAGCCCTTTGGCGCGCCGGGACGACCGATGACGCGAGCGCCTCGCGCACCTGCTGATGGGCGAACTCGAAGCTGCCGCGCCGGGCTCCCCGTTTCCACAACACGACGTCGGACGCCCGGCCGAAGGTCGACCAATAACGGATGCTCTGCCGGATGAGCCACCGCTTGAGCAGCAGCTCCAGGCCGATCTCGACGACCGCGGGATGCTCGTCCGCGGCCTTTTGCAGCAGGTCGGCCTCGAAGCTCCAGCCGGCGAAGGACGCTTGGATCGCCAGCCGGCGAATCGACGACGGCAACCGCCGCACCCGCTCTCCGAGCAGGGCGCCCAGATCGCCGCTCGCGGGCACCGCCGCGGTCGACAGAGACGCGGCGAGCTGCCAGATGCCGTTGTCTCCCGGCGTCAGCAGGCCCTCGTCCCAGAGCAGGTTGATCAGCTCGGCGAGCGCGAACGGCAGGCCGCGGCTCCGTTCGGAGAGCCAGCGGGACAGCTCGCTCGCGCGATCGTCGCCGACCAAGGAGACCGCGATCTCTTCGACCGCCGCGTCGTCGAACCGGCGGATCTTGATGCTCTCGGCGTCCTTGACGATCGCGGAGAAATACGGCCGGGGATCGGCCGGCTCGGAGGGCTCGCCGGCGAGCAGGAACCAGCAGGGGCGCCCGCGGAAGCGGGTGATCGCGAATTGGAGCAGCTCGAGCGAGTCGTCGTCGGCCAGGTGCAGGTCGTCGAAGAAAATCACCAGCGGCACGGTGGCCATGCCGAGCCCCGCGGAGCAGAAGGCGGCCAGGTAATCGACCACCGTCTCGAACATCCGGCGCCGCTCGGCGGCCCGCTTCAAAGGGGCGGGCGGCGGCAGCTCGGGCCGGCGCAGGCCGACTTCGGGAAGCAGACGCACCAGGTCGCCGAATTTCTCCGGCGACAGGATCGCCGGGTCCGGCCCGCCGCCTTCCGCCGCTTCGTCGAACGCGCCGCGCAAGAGGTCGAGCCAGGGCAGGAACGGCGAAGGCAACGCCGTCGGGCGGCCGGCGCCGCGGAGCACGACGATCCGGCGCGAACCGCTCACCGCGTCGAGAAAGGTGCGGATCAGGCGCGTCTTGCCGATGCCCGTCTCGCCTTCCACCACGGTCACCGGGGTCTCCCCGGAGAGCGTCCTGCGCCAGCTGTCGCGCAGGCGGTCCCACGCGCCGCGGCGCCCGGCCAGGGGGATGATCGGGCCGATCGGCTCGCCGTCCGCGATCGGAATTCCTTGGGTCGGCGCGTCGTCGCGAATCGATTCGTAGAGCTCGCGGGTCTCCACGAGCGGATCGACGCCGAGCTCGCGATCGAGCAGCGCCACCAGGTCTTCATATTCGGCGAGCGCCTGGCTGCGGCGGCCGGTCATCGCATAGAACCGCATCAGGTTGCGCCGGGGCTCCTCGGCGAGCGGTTCGAGCGCGACGAGGCGCCGCGCGTAATGGAGGCCGAAGCGATATTCGCCGCGGCGCCGGTAGCTCTCGATCAACGCGCGGAGCGCTTCGACCGTCGCTTCGCGCAAGCGCTCCTGCTCGGCGATCAGCCACTCCTCGAACGAGCTGCTGTCGC
>DATMZU010000345.1:0-16237 GCA_035607435.1 Thermoanaerobaculia bacterium
CGACGGCGGCGCCACCTGGGAAGGGCCGTTCCCGTTCGAATTCGATCGCTTGGCGGTCGATCCGTTCGACCCCGAGTTGGTCTACGGCGGCAGCATCCGCGGCCTGTTCGTCAGCCACGACGGCGGCGAGAGTTTTCGCCAGGCGACGGGCGGTCTGCCCGACATCGACATCGCAACGACGGCCTTTTACGGCGCCCGGGCGCTCGCCACCTTCCCCGGGCGTTCGGGCTTGGCCTTCGCCGCCACGCCGAACGGGCTTTTCGTCACCGAGGATGGCGGGGATACCTGGCGCGCTCCGATCCGCAGCGGCCTCCATACCTATCCGGTGACCGATTTCCTGATCGACCCCTTCAACCCGCGGCGCTGGGTGGTCGAGCTGTTCGGCGATCTTCAGGCGACCTCGGACCGTGGCGCCACGTTCGCGCCGTTTGCCACCACGTTGCCCGGGCGGCGCGTCACCCTGGAGTTCGATCCGCTCGTGGCCGGGCGGGTCTGGGCGATTTCGGGCGGCGAGAGCGGAGTTCATCTCTACGTCAGCCGCGACGGCGGCGCGAGCTGGTCGCGGGTTCCCGGCACGTTGCCCCCGGCCGACGTTCTGGCTTTCCCCGCGCCGAAGGTTCTGCTCGCCGCCGGGTTCTCCGGGATCTATCGCAGCGAGAACCTCGGCCGCACCTGGCGGAGGGTGGAGGACGGCGTTCTCGATCCTTCCGACGAGTTTTCCCTCGTCGCCACCTTCCAACGCCTGGTCCAGGATCCGCGCCGGCCGGAGAGGATCTACGGGCTCGCGACCACCCGGGCTCCGCATGTATTCGGTCCTCCCTTGATCTATCGCAGTCTCGACTTCGGCCGCACCTGGGAGATCTGGCATCGGAACGGCACCCTCATCGCGTTCGATCCGTTTCACCCCAAGGTGACGTTCGTCGTCGAGACGAATCGCCTCCTGGTGACCCAGAACGACGGCGGTTCGTTTCGCCAACTCTCAAACCTCACGCCGCCCGGCGGGCAAGCGCTCCCCATCGTGGACCTCATCCCCGATCGCGCGCATCCCGATCAACTCTGGGCCGCGACCTACAGCGGCGTCCGCCGCAGCCGCGACGGCGGCCGGCATTGGCAGGACGCGAGCGCGGGTCTTCCCGCGGGGAGTCAAACGCCGGTGCCCCTCCTGCTCCAAGATCCCGGCCGGGCGACGCAGTGGCTCGCCGCTCCGGTAGGCGGCGGGCTCTGGCGGGCGGATTTCGCGGAGTAGCGAGTACCGCCCCTCCACCGGGATCCAGTCAAAGTCGGATTCGGCTTGCCGCAGCCCTCACCCCCGGCCCCTCTCCCAAAGGGAGAGGGGGGCAAAGCAAAAACGTTGTGCCGTTCTCCCCTCTCCCTTTGGGAGAGGGGCCGGGGGTGAGGGCTGCCGGCTCCTCCCTCTCCAAGGTTGGTAGACTGAGGAAGAGGAGGACGAGGGCACCATGAATCGAGCGAGGGTTGCGGTGGTAACCGGCGGCAATCGCGGGATCGGTTTCGAGATCTGCCGCCAGCTCGCGGGGTTGGGGATGCGCGTAGTGCTCACCGCGCGCAATCCGGACGCCGCGCGAGAGCGCGCCGCGGCGCTCAGCCCCACGGGCGAGGTGCTTCCCTTTCCGCTCGACGTCACCTCGACGGAGAGCGTCGCCCGCCTGGCCGAGTACGTCGAATCCCAGCTGGGCGGAGCGGACGTGCTGGTCAACAACGCCGCGATCTTTCCCGCCGAGGACCATGCCCACGGCTCGCTCACCCTGCCTCTCGGCGCGGTGCGCACCACGTTCGAGACCAACGTCTTCGGACCCTGGGCGCTCACTCAGGCGCTCGTGCCCGGCATGCAACGGCGCGGCTATGGCCGGATCGTCAACATGTCGAGCGGCCTGGGAGGAATGTCCGAAATGGCGGGCGGTTTCGCGGGCTATCGCCTCTCGAAAGCCGCCCTGAACGCCCTCACGATCATCCTCGCCTCGGATCTTCGCGACGGCGACGTCCTGGTCAACGCCCTCTACCCCGGCTGGGTCCAAACCGACATGGGCGGCCCCCTCGCGCCCCGAACCCCCGCCCAAGGCGCGGACACCGCGATCTACCTCGCGACCCTGCCCACGGGCGGGCCGACCGGGAAATTGTTTCGGGATCGGGAGGAGGTTCCTTGGTGACCTCGCTCAAGCTCGGCGCGGTTGGCAACTCGACGGGAGTGGTGCTGCCCCAGGAGATCCTCGAGCGCCTGCAGGTTGATCGAGGAGATCTTCTCTACGTGGTCGAGACACCTCTCGGAATTGAGCTCACCCCCTCCGACCCCGGCCTCGCCCGGCAAATGGAAACGGCCGAGCGCATGATGAGGGAGGACCGCTGCATTCTAAGGAAGCTGGCTAAGTAGGAAGCCCGCGCCGTTTACTACTGAGTGTCTGTCACCATGGCGAAGGCGCTCATTTTTACAACACTGCCCGTTGTGGGGATAGTAAGGAAACTTCAGGAGCAGGGTCAGTGTATAGTCACTCTGAACGTCGACGATGCGTTGAGGAAATGTCTCGATGCACTCGATAGAGCGCTTAAGCACTCTCCGCCCACTAGTCTTGACGAGGGGCGCAAGACTTGGCTGGCACAGTCTGCCGATCTCGGCGACCAGCTGGCGAATCGAGCAGCGGGAGTGGGCGAAGACCTCATCTGGGATGAGGTTCCGAATCGCTTCTCCCACATCCTTGTCTTTACAGATCGGCTTCTTCCGATCGATCTTATTCCTTGCCGAGGAAGTCTTCTCGGAACTGAATGCATCATTGCTCACCGGGATCCAGAGGGAGCAACCCTTTCGGATCTGATCAACGCGTCGCAAAGCGAAGAGGTGCCCCTGCGGCGTATCGCGCACGTATGCGCCTACAATCCAGGATTAACATCTCTGCATGAAATGGACGTCGTCTCCGCAACCCTACGCATAGATAACAACCTGGCCATTGAGCACTATTTCTTCCCGGTCGAGGAAGTCGCCGCTGGATTGTTTCACAGGCGGGACTTGGACATTCTGCACTTTGAATGTCATGGTACGGAGACTTCTTTGCAGATAGATAACCCCTATGGTATCGCTGTGGACGTGCGAGGGCTTTACGATCGTCATGGTCCGAGCGTCTTCTTCTTTTTGGGCTGCAGGGCCGGCGCGCGCACCAAGAGCGTGGCTCCTAGCTTTGTGGCGAAAGGAGCCAAAGGGTCGATCGGGGCGTACTGTGGGTTTCTCAGCGGCGGCGGCTCGGGTGAGGTTTCCCTAACCGCCTACTATGACGCGCTTTATCAGGGCTTGGTCGGAGGGCGGACTCTCGGTGAGGCGGTAAGGTGTGGGAGAAAAACGGCAGCTCCGGAAAGGATCTACTATTGCGCCTGGTTGCTCTTTGGAAATCCCAACATCTCCTACTCGCCTCGCCAATTTGGTGACCGAGCGCCTGCTCGTCGGTCGCGCCGAGCGCCCTCCGCGAATGACTGAAATCCACCCTTGACCAGCTGTGCCGAGGTCTCGTCGTCGGTTGCGGTGGATGTCTCATTCCAGGGGTGACAGCGCCTCTCGAGAGGTGCGCGGTGGCGGTAGGGGGGACATCTGGTACCGCGGGCCTTCCGTGCAACGAGCGAGCCTTTTCCTTAGCATCCGCTAGTTTCGAACAACTTACGAAGAGCGGGCAGCGGAAGCCACAGCGTCAGAGGAAGATCAGGCAGCGCATCGAATTTATAGCGCGCGTAGAAAGCCTTCGCTCTTTCATGCTTGGCATCGATCACGACTGCGGCGACTCCGATGTCCTTTGCGACGCGGAGGCAGCGAAAGAGGGCATCCACCAGGAGATCATCACCAAGCCCCATGCCCTGTTTGCTCCGGTCAACGGCGAGCCTGGCCAATCTAGCGATCGGTAAGGGGAAGTTGGGGAAACGACGGGCCGCGTCAGGCGGCAGGCAGGCACGATCGATCGCTCCAACGGCTAAGGAGTAGTAACCCAGGATTCGACCCGGTTCTGCAGGGTCCATTGCGACGAACGTGCGGGTTACCCCTGACTCCTGGTTTTGCCGCGCGAAACGTGCGAGATATTCGTCGAGGGCCGGCTCGCCGCAATCGAAACGGGAGCGATCGTGATCCCGCTGGAGAGGCTCAATCCGCCATTCAGCCGGCATCGAGTTCGCGCCGCTTGCGATATCTGCGCACGGCGGCCTCGAGTTCGGGGCGAGGCCGGTCGTCGTCGAGGGCCGTGAGAAAAGCCTCCCAGTCGCGAGGGCTCAAAGTCAGCGTCTCGTGCTCGGCGACAACCTCTTTGGCCCGGTCGGCCGCGATGGAAACGAGGAAGCTCGACAGGGACATCCCGCTATAGGAGGCCGCGCGGGAGAGAAGAGTCTTAAGCCCGGTAGAAACTCGCAGGTCGATTCGTTCGTCGCGCTGGTCGGTTGCAATGGTCATTGCGGCACCTCACTGCTGAAGATACCACGTACGGAGGAAGTACGGTTACAGGTTCGCTTGCCCAGGCATCTGATCTTTGCCTCTGAGGCTTCGGCGCCTTTCCTCCCTACAGCAACCGCGCCAGCCAATGCAGCGTGTTCAGCAGAAACTGGCGGTCGTCGGTTCCGGGGTGGTTCATGCCGAAGCGGAGCTCTCTGGGAAGGCCGGCGCGGCGGGCGGCTTCTCCTTGGATGATTTGGGCTCCGAACATTCCGGCTTCTCCGACGACGACGAGGCGGCCTTTGCCGATTTCCAGGGCCACGGCTTGGGACCAGCCTCCGACTTTTTCGACCGGGGAGGTGGGTTGGTCGGGGTTGGCGACCGCTTCGGCGGCGGGCCCTAGGCGGAGGAGGGTCGTGAGGTTCGGGCCGACGCGGAGGGCTTGACCGCCGAAGGTGACGACGCGGGAGAGCGTTTCGGACGGGCTTCGGCCGCGGAGGATCGGGTGGTCTCCGAGGAGGCCGTTGGCCCGCGTGAATTCGAGGAAGTCGGGACCGGGAAGCTCGCGGGCGGCGTGTTCGGTGTCTCGGACGTGGCCGTCGGACATCTCGATGCCGAAGGATGCGGCGAGGGCTCGGGCCGCGGTTCCGAACGGTTTGTGGTCGGTGATCAAGAGGAGCGATCCTCCTCCCTCGATCCAAGCGTGAAGACGCGCGATCTCAGCGGGCGGGAACGCGCTGTCGGCCGGGTCGGCCACGCCGCGGGCGTTGGCGATGACGAGGATCGCGCCCTCGGGCGGCGGAGCTTCGAGGAAACTCGCGGTGGACGGTTCGACGCGGAAGCCGTCGTGGGAGGCCACCGCGGCGAACGAGGCGTAGCGCCCTCCGGCCGTATGTAGGTTCTTGTGCGCCTCGTCGATCAACAGCTGCGGCCCGACCCCGGGGCCGTACGCCGGGCAGCCGACGGAAGGATCGAACGAAGTGTCGTTTTCCTGCGCCAAGGCGGGTGCCGGCAGTAGAGCCAGAAGGCCCAGAAGCCACGCTCCGGCGGTGAGGTTTCGGGTGGCGAGTCTCCTTCGCCTCATTGTGCGTCTCCTTGTTGCAATTCGCAGTCATCCTACCCGGTGGGCGCGCCCCAAGCACGCGCCTTGCAAGACACCTCTTCATGCCTACTGAAGAGAACGTCCGGCCGCTCATCCTGGTCACCGGGGCCACGGGGTATATCGGCGGGCGGTTGGTTCCGCGCCTGTTGGAGATGGGGTATCGCGTGCGGTGCCTGGCGCGCGATCCTTTTCGTTTGGAGGGGCGCCCTTGGCAGGCATCCGTCGAGATCGTGGCGGGCGACGTGTTGCGGCCCGAGAGTCTCGCGGCCGCCCTGCAGGGTGTGGGAACGGCCTACTATTTGATCCACAGCCTGGGCGGCGGGGCCGACTTTCATCGGCGCGATCTCGAAGCGGCCCGGCAATTCGGGGCGGCGGCTAAGGACGCCGGGGTCGAACGGATCATTTATCTCGGCGCCCTGGCGGAAGATTCGCCGGGGCTTTCGGAGCATCTTCGTTCGCGCCAGCAGACGGGCGATTCTCTGCGAAGCGGCGGGGTCCCGGTCACCGAATTTCGTGCCGGGGTGATCGTCGGGTCGGGCAGCCTGTCGTTCGAAATGATTCGCTATCTGACCGAGCGGGTGCCGATCATGATCTGCCCGCGCTGGGTCTATACGAAAACTCAGCCTTTGGCGATTCGCGACGTGTTGGAGTACTTGACCGCGGCGTTGGCCGTTCCCGAGAGCGCCGGGCGGATCCTTGAAATCGGCGGTTCGGAGGTCATCACCTACGGCGAAATGATGATGATCTATGCCGAAGTCCGGGGGCTGAAACGATGGTTGGTGCCGGTTCCGGTGCTCACGCCGCGCCTTTCGTCGTACTGGGTGAATCTGGTCACACCCATCCCGGCGTTCATCGCCCGCCCGCTGATCGAGGGGCTGCACAACGAAAACATCGTCAAAGATCCGAGCGCGCGGGAAATGTTTCCTCAGATTCAGACGGTGAATTATCGGGTCGCGGTCGAGCGCGCGCTCGCCCGGTTGCAGGCGAGCAACGTCGAGACGACCTGGTTCGATGCCTTGAGCACCAGCTCGGGCGAGGTGACGCCGGTCGCCTTGACTACCCACGAGGGAATGGTCCTGGAAACGCGCCAACGGGTGGTGGACGCCTCCACTTCCGACGTCTACACGGTCTTTACCGGGATCGGCGGCCGGCGCGGTTGGTTTTACATGAATTGGGCCTGGGAGATTCGCGGGTTCTTCGATCGGATGTTGGGGGGTGTCGGCTTGCGCCGGGGCCGCCGAGATCCGGATGGATTGCGGCGGGGGGACGCGCTCGATTTCTGGCGCGTCGAAACGGTGGAAGCGGGGCGCCTGCTGCGGTTGCGCGCCGAAATGAAGGTTCCGGGGAAGGCGTGGCTGCAATTCCAGGCGGCGCCGCGCGACGACGGCCAGGTCCTGCTGTCACAGACCGCGTTCTTTGCGCCCAAGGGGCTCGCGGGATGGCTCTACTGGTACGGGCTCTATCCTCTGCACGGGCTGATCTTCAGCGGGCTGATCGACCAGATCGCGCGGCGAGCCGCGGGCCTGAAGGCCGCTCGGGCGTAGGTATCCTCGCGCCCCCCGAACCCTTCGAGCGGCCGTTAGAATGACCGGCCGGGAAGGGACAGATCACGATGAGACGATTGAAAGTCACGGCGGCCCTAGGGCTGTTCGCCGCGTTGCTCGCCGGGGCCGGGCCGGCCGGCGCGAAGGTGTCCGACGCCAAGCTTGCGGCCGATCTCGAAGCGCTGCTCGGTTCGGACGCCCGGGCGTTCCGCGCCGCTTGCGCGCGCGCCGAAAGCTCGCGCGATCCGCGCTATGCGGCGCCGCTGGTCGAGCTGCTGCGCTTTCCGCTGGGGCCACAGAAAGCCGCGGTGGTCGAAGCGCTCGGGGCAATCGCCGGACTCGCGGCGGGGATCGGCCGCGGGGAGCCGTGGCACGATGGATTCACCTGGCTGGGGGCGCAGAAGGACCCCAAGCTGCCGGCGGGCTTCACCGCCTGGAAGGGCCGGCTGCTGGCGGCGCGGGTCGATCCGGCGCTGCGTCGGTTTTTCGATCCCGGAGCCGTGAGCCGCATTCCGATCGAGCGGATTCAATGGGGCGGGGTGAAGAAAGACGGCATTCCCGCGCTCGACCGGCCGGAGCTGATCGCGGCGGCGGAGGCCACGTACCTGACGCCGGAGGATCGCGTGTTCGGGGTCGAGATCCACGGCGACACGCGCGCCTATCCGCTGCGCATCCTCGATTGGCATGAGATGGCGAACGACGTCGTGGGCGACACGCCGGTCTCGCTCGCCTATTGCACGCTCTGCGGCGCGGGCGTGCTGTACTCGACGAAGGCGGGCGCCCGGACGTTCACCTTCGGCTCCTCCGGCCTGCTCTACGAGAGCAACAAACTGATGTACGACCGGCAGACCGAAACGCTCTGGAACCAGCTGACGGGCGAGCCCGTGGCCGGGCCGCTCGCCGGCTCCGGCCTGCGGCTCGAACGGCTGCCGATCGTGGTGACCTCCTGGGCGAAATGGAAGAAGAACCATCCGGCGACGAAGGTGCTCTCGCCGCGCACCGGGTTCGACCGCGACTACACGCCGGGCAAGCCGTACGGACCGTATTTCGCCAGCCCGGATCTGATGTTTCCTTCCCTCGGCGCCAGTCCCCGGATGGCGCCGAAGACCCAAGTGTTCGCCCTGCTGCTCGGCGGCGTGGCGAAAGCCTATCCGCTCGCCGAGCTGCCGAAGCCGGGCGTGATCTCCGATCAGGTCGGCGGTTCCGACGGGGTGCCCGTGGTCCTGGTGATCGACGAGACCGGCGCGGTGCGCGCCTACCGGCGGGAAGATCGGACGTTCGGGCCGGTGCTCCGCGCGGCGCTCGGCGCGAGCTTCCTCGCCGATCAAGAGGGCCACGCCTGGAAGCTCGCCGAGGACGGCCTCAGCAACCCTTCGGGGCGCCGGCTCGCCCGGCTGCCGGGGCATGAGACGTACTGGTTCGGTTGGTCGTCGTTCTATCCGGCGACGGAGGTGTGGAGCGCGAAGCCTTAGGAGTCAGGAGTCTCCGCGGCGGATTCGTGGCACCGGCGCGCCCGCCGGGGATCAATCCTTCTGCTGGATCTGGCGCCGCAGCAGCTCGTTTTCGAACGCCATGCCGACCTGGGCGGTCGCGAGCTCCAGGATGTCGATGTCTTCGATCGGCTGGTTGCGATCGCCGTTGTCGGCGTAGATCACCGAGATCACCCGCTGGGCGCCGAGCACAGGGAAGACCACGACCTGGCCGGCGCGCGGAGGCCCGAGCAGCAGGCGCAGCTCTTCGGGCAGCGTCGCGCCTTCGAACGTGACGTTTTGCACCTCTCCGGAGTCGAACGCCCGGGAGAGCGCGCTGTCTACGTCGAGCGGCAGGTTGCGCCCTCTCGTCCGCTCCGCGAGCGGCCGGCCGTCCGCGGCGGCGCCGAACGCGCCGAGCGCCACGAGATGGTCGCGCCGGACGAGAAACAGGATCGCCCGCTCGACCGATTCGGAAATGATGTGCATCAGGTTGAGCGCGACGGTGGCGGAGATCAAACCGGAGCGTAGATCGCCGTAGACCCGGCGGAGCCGGGCGACTCCCGTGCGGACTTCGCGCGGCGGTTCGGGCACCCCGGCGGCGCCGCCTCCCGACGCTCCTTCGCGGCGGCTCTCCAGCAGGTTCTGGACGCAGGCCGCAACCGCCTCGACCTCGGCCGGAAGGGTCGCGAGGAACCCCGCGCCGTAGACCTGGGCGACGGGGGTCTCGGGATCGATCACCGCGACCAGCGAGGGGCGCGGATGCGAATCGGAGAGGGCGCGGAACCGCTCCGGCGCGAGCGCGCCGTGGCGCAGGTCGGCGACCACGATCGGCGGGGCGTCGCCCGGAAGCGCGCGCCCGGCTTCGGCCAGCGCGGTCACCCGGCAACGCCCGCCCAGGCGGGCGAGCACCGGCAGCAGGCGGCGCAGGAACACCTCGTCCTCGCAGACGATCTGGACTTCGATCTCGGCGGCGAGCAGAAGCTCCTCGTCGAGCAGGGCTTCGACCGCGATCTCGCGATGGGTGACCGCGGCGGCCGCGGTGGCCGCCGGAGCGGCCGACGTGGCGTGAGCGATCGGCAGGGCGCCCGAGCCGCTCGGCACGCTCGCGGGGATCGACGGCTCGCGGCTCCGTTCGTCGAAGATCCGCGCCGCTTCGAGCAGCACCATCTGGGTGTTGATGTCGCCGTCCGGCAGCACGTCGCTCGGATAGATCGCGATGTCGTCGATCGGGCGCAGATCGTCGATCGCGAAATCGAAGGTGCCGGTCTCCCAGAGCAGGACCTCCCCCACCCCCTGTTCGATCTGGCGGGCGATCACGTCGCGCAGGCTTTCGGGGGAGAGCGCCCCCGATTCGATCAGCTGCTGGCCGAGCGAACGGCGCTCGGGACCGGCGGCGCGCTGCTTCCGGATCGCCTCGTCGAGATCGACCCGGGGGATCAGCCCCGAGGAGACCAGCAGGTCGCCGATCTTCGGCGTCTTCGGAGTCTGCGCGCTCACCAGCCGGCCGAGGTGGAAGCCGATCATCGCCCGGTCGCGTCCGCGCACCAGGTCGAGCGTGCCGGTGCGCCGCCCGAGGTGGATGAACTGCATGACGTCCGCGACCGAGACGTCCTGGAGGCTGCCGGAAATCCCCATCGCGCCCTTAGGCTCCCCGAGCCAGCTTGACCAGGCTCTCCAGGGTGCGCAGTTTCCGGTCCTTCGCCGCGAACAGCCGGGCGGCGAACAGGGCGGAGGCGGCGTGCGCGGAGAGCAGGTCGAGCAGGTCGCGATCCTCGGGCCGCAGGATCGGCTTGTGGTCGAGCAGCTTCAAGAGGACGATCGCGCCGACGATCTCGTGCTGCACGCGCAGCGGCACCGCGGCGAGCGCGGGAGAGTCTTCGGTCGGCCCCAGCCGGAGCAGGCCGTCCTGGAGCGTGGCGTCGATCATCGGATCGCCGCCCAGGTAGGAGTCGCCGGCAAACGGCGCCTGCCCGCCGGGTCCCAGCCCCTGGCGCAGGGCGATCTCGCAATCGTCGCCCTCCTCGCGCCGGAGCAGGAGGACGAACTGCTGGGCGCCGAGCAGGTCGATCGCGATCTCGGCGATCGTCGCCTGCACCTCCGGCGGCGAGAGCGTCGCGTGCAGCTGGTAGGTGGCGACGTACAGGCTCATCAACCGGCCCGACTGATGCTCGGACTCGACCAGCCGCGAGGCCAGCTCCTTGACGTCGGAATCGGTGGTGGACAGGCGATGCTCCAGCTCGCGGATGCGCTCGGCGGGCTTGGGCACCATCGGCTCCTGGGCCGCGAAGCTCCCTTCGAGCGCGCGCAGCAGGTCGTTGGCGCGTTCGACCGTCGTGCGCAGCTGCTCGACCAGGTCGATCTGCAGGTCGGGCCGATGGCCGGCGAGGGCGTCGATCTCGCTCAAGCGGGAATCTCCGAAGTCTCGGCCGGGGCCGAGTCGGCAAGGCGGGAGATCACTTCGAGGATCTGCTCGGTGCGGAACGGCTTCGAGATGTAGGCGTCGGCGCCGGCTTCGAGCCCGCGGGCCGTGTCCTCCTCCCGGCCTTCGGTGCTGATGATGACCACTTTGGTTTGGGCGTTGCCGGGGTCCGCGCGCATTTCCGCCAAAAATTCGAGGCCGGTCATGTTGGGCATGTTGATGTCGAGCAGGATCAGGTCGATGTCCGCGTGCTCGCGCAGGCGGTCGAGCGCCTCGCGGCCGTCGGCCGCATAGACGAGGGGATACTGGCGCAACATGACTTCGTACATCTTGCGCATCAGTTTCGAGTCATCGACGACGAGGACTTTGCGTGGCTGCACGTTACTTCCTCTGGCAATCCGGCATGAAAAACTCGCGAGCTCTGCCGACCTTCGCTCGATCTAAAGAGAAGGAGGCGCGCGTTCGGCGGGCGTGGGGCGTGCCAACGTGCTTGCCGACCGGCGGATTGTAGCGACAGAGCCTGATCAATGCTATCGGTGCCGGGAACCGCCGAAAGCGGGCCACGTTTGGCCGGGATGACCCGGAGGACCGCCCTATTTCTCCTTGGCGAACGTGTAGAGGTTCTGGGCGGTGCTGAATTCGAGGATGGGCAGGTCGTCCGTATTCTCGATCTCGACCCGGCCGATGAAGCTCGGCAGCCGGTCCGAGGGAATGTCCGAGCGGGAGAGCTTGCCGAGCAACTCGTCCGGCGTCATCTCGATTTCGCGCAGATCGGTGAGCACCCCGGGGTAGGCGAGCCGCGCCCGGACCTTCGCCTCGTCGGCTTCGAGCGGCAGCTCCGAAGCGACCAGGGCGATGTCGCCTCCGACCGCCCAGAACCTGATGTTGGGGAACACCGACTGGATCGTGTGCAGGGTGATCCGGAAATCCGGCGCCTGCATCTCGTAGAGCGGCATCCACTGGCAGAGGATTCCGCCGGGATTCAAATGCGCCTTGGCCGACCGGTAGAACTCCTGGGTGAACAGCCCGGAGACCCCGGCGACCCAGATGTTGGGCGGTTCCGACGAGATCACGTCGTAGGTGCGGCGCGAGCTATCGACGTAGTTGCGGCCGTCGTTGGTGACGATCCTCACCCGCGGGTCGTCGAGCGCGTGGTCGTTGAAGTCGCCGAAGAAGGTCCGGGCGGCCCGGGTGACCAGCGGATCGATCTCGACCATGGTGATGGATTCGAGGTCCGGGTTGTGGGTCAACGCGCGGAGCGTGGCGCCGCCGCCCAGGCCGATCGCCAGCACCTGTTTCGGATTCGGGTGGAAGAACAGCGGCAGATGGCCGAGCAGGATCTGGGTCCGGTTGTCCTTGATGTTGGTCGAGGCGTCGGTCTTGCCGTTGTGCTTGAGCAGCAGGTCCGGGCCGTAGTCGAGCACCGCCACCTGGCCGTAGAAGCCCTGCTTCTCGTCGATCACCTTCATCTGCGCCAGCTCGGCCTGGAAGTTCTCCCACGTGCCGTTGCGCAGGCCGTGGTAGTAGACCGCGTGGATCGGCAGCTCGAAATGGAGGACGACGGGAGAGAGGACGACCGCGGCCGCCAGCAAAGCGGCGCACAGGATCGCGGCGCGGTTGCGCCCGGCCCCTTGCGAGAGGCCCAGGAAGAGCAGCGCGCCGAGCGCGTAGATGACCAGGGTGACCAGGCCGAGGCCGGCGAAACCGAAGCGCGGCAGGAGCCAAAACTCCCCCAGGAACGCGCCGAGCACCGCGCCGAGCGTATTCCAGAAGAACACCCGGCCGACCGCGAAACCGCGCCTTTCGGCGACCCGGGTGCAGATCTTGGTGACCAGCGGGAAGTTCGCGCCCATCGCCACCGTGGCGCAGAAGACGATCCCGGCAATTACCAGAGAGACCAGGATCTGAAACAGGAAGTAGGAATTCGTCGCCGCGAAGATCGCCAGGTACATCCGCTCGAAGAACGACCCCGAGCGCAGGACCAGCACGCCGCCCAGGGCGATCACGGCATAGGTGATCGCCACGGCCGAGAGCGGATCGCGGATGCGGTCGATCCGTCGCCGCATCGCGAGGCTCCCCAGGCCGATGCCGGTCAGGAACCCGGTGAGCACGCTCGACAGCGAATACACGCTGGTGCCGTTCATCAGGTAGAACAGCCGGTTCCAGCCGGTCTCCAGAAGGAGCGCCGCGAGGCCCGAGAGGAAGAACATGCCCAGCACCAGCCCGAGCCGCCAAGCCGGCCAGGGCTCGGGTTCGGAGCTCGGCGGCGGCTCGAAGACGGCGGCTGCCGCGGCGGCGGGTTCGGCCTGGATCTTCTTCTGGCGGACCTTGTCCTTCTTGATGTTCTTGACGTTCCCCGCGAGGCTCGCGGCGTCCCTACGCTCCGATTTGGGCTCCACCGAGACCGCAGTCCCCTCGAACTTGGCGCCGAGAATCCACAGGCCCAGGATCACGGAGAGCGCGCCGAGCATCCAGGTCGAGGTCGATAGGCCGAAACCGGTGACGAAGACGAACCCGGAAAGCAGCGCGCCGAGCGCGGCGCCCATCGTGTCCAGGCCGTAGACCAGCGAGACGCTGCCGCCGACATCCGCCGACCCGCGGGTCAACAGGCGGACGGCCAGCGGAAACGTGGCGCCGATCGCGAGCGTCGGAGCGATCAGGACGACCAGCACGACCGCGAACTTCCAGAGCGCGGCCGACATCGGCGAAAGATCGTTGGGAAACGCCTGAAGATAGAACCGGCGCGCGAAGTCGAAGATCGGCAGCGACAGCGCCACATACACGCCGAGGGCGATCTGCACCCGCGCAAGCAGCTTCCAGGGCTCCCCCGTCCGGTCCGCCAGCCGCCCGGCGACCAGAGCCCCGACCGCCAGACCGAGCAGGAAGACCGAGAGAACGGTCGAAAACACCCCGGCCGTCGAGCCGAACAGGAACGACAGCTTGCGCACCCAGATCACCTGGCACGCGAGCGACAGCAGATTGGTGAAGAAGACGACCAGGTAAAGGACGTTCTTCCGAGTCTTCGCGCTGGATTTCGGCATCGGGGGGCAGCTCTCCGCGTCGTACCCGGGCTTAAGGGTCGCCCGGGCGGCGGGAATCATAGCCGGAAGGAGGGCGGCAAGCTTCAGCCGGCAGGCGGAAGCAGAAACCGGCAGCGAGGACCGGACGATGCGGCCAACGGCCGGTCTAAAGTAGCCAAGGGAAGATCAAGACCCTCCGCTACTGCAACATACCAAGCGTCGTAGCTCGTGACGTTGTTCCGAAGTTCCCAGATCCGCTCGGCGAAGGGTTCGAAGGGAGCCAGCTCCAAATCGATCTTCAGAAGATCTCGGGCTGCCGCCGTGGCTTCCTGGCGCCCAGTTTCCTCGTCAACTCGAGTCGACGGAGGATGTTGGTGGCCTCTACCAGGGCAAAGTGGGGAGCGAAATGGCCACCCTCGCCCACGATCTTCTCTGCCCAAATGCCCTCCGCTCCAAAGTCGGAAAGGGCCGCAACCAGCACCGAGGCGTCGAGAACGGCGCTCACCGGCGATCCGCGTCACGGTGAGCCAGAATCTCTTCTGGAGAGATTCGCGTCTTTGTTCTGACCTTCCGATCCCGAATCTGCGCCAGAAGCTGCTCGACTGGCGGGCGCGATGCCAGGCGCTCCAACTCAGAGCGCAGAAACTCTTGCATCGACTTGCCGGCCAGCGCGGCCCTAGCGGCCAATTCATCCTTTACTGCACCGGGGACGTCGCGGATCGTGATCTGAACTCCCATGCCTACATGGTGCCGAAGCTGCCTTCAAAATGCAAGCACCCCAAGCGGGCATGGCCCCACGCCCTTCCCATTGCTGCGGCAGGGTTTCAGGCACGGCGCAATAGGATTTCACGACGCTCTGCTTTGGATGCAGGTGCACCCGCTCATCATTTGGACAGCGCCTGCCTATGCGGCGGCTACACTGCCAAGGTCGAAGAGGCGGCGAGGGCGCCGGATCTTTTTGGGTAGATTTTGAAGGGGGTTTACTTTGGTGGAGCCGATCGGGATCGAACCGACGACCTCTTGAATGCCATTCAAGCGCTCTCCCAACTGAGCTACGGCCCCACGCGGCGGCAGAGTCTAGCGGCGGGGGAATGAGGTGTCAAACGCTCCTCCCCTGTCTTCCTCCCCCTCCTCTCTTCGCTCTGAGGTCCAGGAAGCGGCTTCCCAGTCCAGGAAACGGCTTCCCACTCCAGGAAGTGGCTTCCCAGCTCAGGAAACGGCTTCCCAGCTCAGGAAACGGCTTCCCAGTTCAGGAAGCGGCTTCCCAGTTCAGGAAGCGACTTCCCAGTTCAGGAAGGGGCTTCCCAGTCCAGGAAGCGACTTCCCAGTCCGGGAAGCGACTTCCCAGCTCGGGAAGCGGCCTTCCGGCGGGGATGGCGGCTCTCCGGCTCGTAGAACCGCTTTCCGCCTCATCAATCGGCTATCGCCAGCCTACAGCCGCTCGGCGAGCGCCGCGTGGAGCTGCTCCATCCCTTCGCCGGTCTCCGCCGAGATCCAGATCTCGCCGTCTCCGGGTTCTTCTTCCGGTCCCAGGCGGTCCATCTTGTTGAACACCTTGAGGATCTTTTCCGGCTCGACGCCGAGGTCGGCGAGGACCGCGTCGGCGACTTCCATCTGTTCCTGCCAGCGGGGGTGGCTGCGATCGATCAGGTGGATCACCAGGTCGGCCGCCGCGGCTTCGCCGAGGGTGCTGCGGAAGGACGAGACCAAATGGTGGGGCAGCTTGCGGATGAAACCGACGGTGTCGGCGTAGACCACCGGCCCCGAGCCCTCGACGATGCCGCGGCGGAGCTTGGCGTCGAGCGTCGCGAAGAGGCGGTCCTCGGCGAGGGTGCCGGCCTTCGTCAGGCGGTTGAACAGGGTCGATTTGCCCGCGTTGGTGTAGCCGGTGAGCGCGATCTCGGGGACCTGGGTGCGGCCGCGGCGCTGGACTTCGCGGGTCCGCTCGATCTGCTTCAGGTCGGCTTCCAGGTGCTTGATCCGGCCGCGCAGCAGGCGGCGGTCGGCTTCCAGCTGCTTTTCGCCCTCGCCGCCTCGCGTTCCTTTGCCGCCCCCTTGGCGCGACAGGTGGCTCCATTGGCGGGTGAGGCGAGGCAGCAGGTATTTCGAGCGCGCCAGCTCGACCTGGGTGCGGGCTTCGCTGGTGCGGGCGCGCTGGTTGAAGATCTCCAGGATCACGCCGCTGCGATCGAGCACCGGCAGCTGGGCGATCTCCTCCAGGTTCTTCACCTGGCTCGGCGACAGGTCGTCGTCGAAAACCAGCATCGCG
>DATMZU010000347.1:0-23748 GCA_035607435.1 Thermoanaerobaculia bacterium
CCTCGCCGGGCGCTGCCGGCCGGCCGGCGACGAGCCCCCGATCCTTCTGCTCGACGCCGATGGGAACGAGAGCCTCGCGGCGTTCTCCGACGCCCCCTTGCCCGAGCGCGCGCTCCCCGAAAACCTTGCCTACGTCATCTACACCTCCGGCTCCACCGGACGACCCAAGGGCGCCATGAACACCCGCGAAGGCCTCGACAACCTCGTGGCGTGGCACCTTCGCGCCTATGCGGTCACCGCCGCGGACCGCTCGACGCTTCTCGCCGCGCCGAGCTTCGACGCCTCGACTTGGGAGATCTGGCCGGCGCTCGCCGCCGGCGCCCGCCTGCTGATCGCGGACGACGCGACGCGGCTCGCTCCCGAACCGGTTCGCGACTGGCTCGCCGCGGAGAGTGCGACCCTCGCCTTCCTGCCGACGCCGCTCGCGGAGGCGACCCTCGCCCTCCCCTCGCCGCGCGGGACGTCGCTCCGCGTCCTGCTCACCGGCGGCGACCGCCTGCGCGCCGCGCCGCGGCCCGCGCCTCCATTCCTGGTGGTCAACCATTACGGGCCGACCGAGGCGACGGTGGTCGCGACGGCGAGTCCGGTGACGGCGACCGGAGCCTCGCCTCCCGCGATCGGCCGTCCGCTGCCGAACGTCCGCGCCTATGTGCTCGACGCCGAGGTCGAACCGGCACCGATCGGCGTGCCCGGTGAGCTCTTCCTGGCCGGTGTTCAGGTCGGACGCGGCTATCTCGCCCGTCCCGATCTCACCGCCGACCGCTTCGTCCCCGATCCGTTCTCGCTGGTGCCCGGCGCCCGGCTCTACCGGACCGGCGACCTCGCGCGCCTCGCGGACGACGGCGCGATCCACTTCCTCGGCCGCCTCGACCACCAGGTCAAGCTGCGCGGCTTCCGCATCGAGCTCGGCGAGATCGAAGCCACCCTCGCCGAGCATCCCGCGGTCGCCGAGGCGGCGGTCGTGACGCGTGGGAGCGCTGGTCGGGAGGCCCGGCTCGTGGCCTACATCGCATTGCGCGCCGAGACGACCGTGCCCGAGCTCAGGGCGGCGCTCGCCGCCCGGCTCCCGAGCTACATGGTCCCGGCGACCTTCGTGCGGCTCGACGGGCTGCCGCGCAGCGCTCACGGCAAGATCGACCGCAACGCCCTGCCGATCCCGGAAGACGGCGAGCGCGAGGGGTTCGCGCCGGCGGCGACGCCAATCGAGGATCTCCTCGCCGGGATCTGGAGCGATCTCCTCGGCGTTGCAGCGATCGGACGCGAAGATGATTTCTTCGCTCTCGGTGGGCACTCGTTGCTCGCGGCGCAGGTGATCGGCCGGACGCGCGCGGCCTTCGCCGTCGAGCTGCCCGTACGCCTCGTCTTCGACCGGCCGACGCTCGCCGCGTTCGCCGCCGAGATCGAGACCGCTCTCGCGGCCCGGCGCGGCCCGGCGGCGCCGCCGATCGTTCCGATGTCGCGCACCGGTCCCCTCCCGCTCTCGTCGGGTCAGCGCCGACTCTGGCTGATGGATCAGCTCGCGCCCGGGAGCGCGGACTTCGTCATCGCCGCGACGTTCGACTTGGGACCGAGCGCCGACCCCGGCGTCTTGCGCCGGGCGCTCGGCGAGATCCTGCGCCGCCACGAGGCGCTGCGCACCACGTTTGCAGAGGTCGATGGTCGGCCGGTGCAGCGGATCGCCCCACCGCGCGTGATCGACCTGCCCGTCCACGACCTCACCGCGGTCCCCGTCGAGCAGCAGCCGGCAGCCGCGCTCGAGAGGACCGCCGCTCTCGCCGCCGAGCCTTTCGATCTCGCCCGCGGTCCTCTCTTCCGGGTCGCCCTGTCGCGCGCCGAGGGAGCGACCTGGCTGCACCTGGCGATTCATCACATCGTCGCCGACGGCTGGTCGATCGGGGTCTTCCTCGCCGAGCTTCGGGCTCTCGCCGCAGCGTACACCGGCGGACGCCCGTCGCCGCTCCCGGAGCTGCCGGTCCAATATGCCGACTTCGCGATCTGGCAGCGGCTCGCCGAGGAGGCGTACGGCGCACAGCTGACCGCTTGGCGCGAACGGCTCGCCGACGCACCGGAGATCCATCCTCTGGCCACCGACCGGCCGCGGCCGGCGGTGCTTTCGAGCGCCGGCGCAAGCCTTTCGTTCCGCTTCCCGCGGTCGCTCCTCGCCGCGCTCTCGGATCTCGCGCGGCGGCGCGATGCGACCCTGTTCATGGTCCTCGCCGCCGCGTTCGCCGCTCTCCTCAGCCGCGAGAGCGGAGCCTGCGACCTGATCCTGGGCACCGACGTCGCCAACCGGAGTCGCGCCGAAACCGAGGGCCTGATCGGCGCCTTCTTGAACCAAATCGCCCTGCGCTTCCGGATTCGGCGCGACGCCTCCTTCTCCGATATGCTCGCCACCGCCCGCGACGAGATCCTCGGCGCCTACGGGCTTCAGGAGGTGCCGTTCGAGCGGGTGGTCGAAGCGCTCGGCCTGCCCCCCGACCGCTCACGCGCGCCGCTCGTACAGATCAAGCTGGTATTCCAGAACCTTCCCTTCCTCGCTCGCGGCCTCGCGGCGTCCGCAAACGGCGACGACGCCATCGAACCCATCCCGGAAGCCGCCCGGCCTGCGATCGCGCAGCTCGATCTCACCCTCTTCCTCGAGCCGACGCCGAACGGCCTCGCTGGAACCTTCGTTTACAGCACCGACCTGTTCGAGCCGACGACCGTTGCACGCCTCGCTCGGGAGTATGGCGCGCTCCTCGCGGCCGTGACGGCACGCCCCGAGGCGACCCTGGCCGCGCTCGGAGCCGAAGGCCGCAAACCGCGTCGAGGCAGCCTCCGGGGTGATCGCGAAGCTCGCGCGACGCCCCCGCCCGGCCGGTCTCGGCGCAGAGGAGCCGCCCACCATGTCGAGTAGGGAGTGCTTCGACCTCGTCGGGGTCGGTCTCGGTCCAGCGAACTTAAGCCTCGCCGCCCTGGCCCAACCGATCCCGGACTTCAAGTTCGGTTTCTTCGAGCGCCGGGAGACCCCGGACTGGCACCCTGGCCTGCTCTTTCGCGAGTCGACGATCACCGTCTCCCATCTGAAGGACCTGGTGACGCTCGCTGACCCGACGAGCCCTTACACGTTCCTCGCCTTTCTCGCCGCCAAGAAGCGTCTCTATCAGTTCCTCAACGCCGAATTCCCGCGGGTCTCACGACGCGAGTTCAACCAGTACCTGACCTGGGTTGCCGACCGCCTGCAGGGAGTCGCGTTCGGGCGTGCCGTGCGCTCGATCGACCTCGATGGCGAAGCGCTCGAGATCGAGCTCGACGACCGTGCGGTCGCCGCACGATCCGTGGTGCTCGGCACCGGCATTCGGCCGCGGATCCCTACCTGCGTCGCCCCTCACCTCGGCCCGCAGGTCTTCCACGCCGCGAGCTTTCTCTATCAGCCCAACGACTGGCGGGGCCGCCAGGTCGCCGTGGTGGGCGGCGGCCAGACCGGCGCCGAAATCGTCTTCCAGCTCCTGGGCGACGATCGCAATCTGCCCCGTTGCATCCACTGGACCACCCGCCGCCCCAATTTCCTCCCGCTCGACGAGACGCCGTTCACCAACGAGTTGTTCACGCCGAGCTACTGCCGTCACTTCCACGGCCTCGAACCCGAGGTGCGCCGCGCTCTGGTGGACGAGCAGAAGCTCGCGAGCGACGGCATCACCTCGAACCTCTTGCTCGCGCTCTACCGGCGGTTCTACGAGCTCGAGTTCATCGACCGGCGCGAGCGTCCGTTCCGGCTCTATCCGGGCTGGGAGATGACCGCCCTTCACTCCGGTTCGGAAGGCGGCTACGCCGTGGCCTTGCGCGACCGGCTCGACGGGAGCGAGGCCACCACCCTCGAGGTCGACACGGTGGTGCTGTGCACCGGCTTCGAGCATCGTCTGCCCGAGGCGCTCGAACCCCTCGCGGATCGCATCGACGGCGACGCGGCGGGTTTCCGCGTGCGCGCCGACTTCTCGCTGGTCTGGGACGGTCCGCCCGAGCTTCGTATCTACATCCAGAACGCCGCCCGCCACACCCACGGTATCGCGGACTCGAACCTGAGCCTCGCCGCCTGGCGTAGCGCCACGATCCTCAACAGCGCCCTGCGGCGAACGGTCTACGACGTCGCCGAGGCGGCCTCGGTCTTCGACTGGTCACGGCCGTGCGCGCAGGACTCCGCCCGCGCAACGTTGCGCGGCGTCTCCCAGGCGGTCTGAACGCTTGCGGCAAAAGGAAAACGCAATGAGCCAGGAAGCCGTCTCCCCTTTCCACCTCCCCCTCCGCTTCCTGGAACCCTTCCTGCCCGGACCGGGCATGGAGGTTCACGAGATCGACCTCGCACCCGGGGGAGCGTCGCTCGCGCCGTTCAAAGCCTCGCGGTTCACCGTCGCTCCGGGCCAGAGCTCACCGGTCGATTCTCACGCCGTCCACGAGATCTGGTTCTTCACCGCCGGCTCCGGCGAGCTCACCTACGACGGGGAAGCGCACCGGCTCGCCGCCCCCGAAGCCTGCTACTTTGCGCCGCATCGCACGCACACGATCCGCAACGACGGCGAAGAGGAGATCGCCGTCATCTCGCTCTGGTGGAGCTGAGGGGCGATGTCGGAGGAAGCCTTCGAGCTCGCCATCGTCGGCGGCGGGATCATCGGTTGCGTCGCGGCTCACCTCGCTGACGAGGCCTACCCCGACTGGCGCCTCGCCCTGCTCGATCGCGGGCCGATCGGCGGCGGAGCGACCGGCAGGTCCGCGGGATTCGACCTGCCCTACGGCGAGACCCCCGAACGTCGAGCTTTCTCCGCGCTTGGCCGCCGGCTCTGGCGTGAGATCGAGCGCGACCTGCCCGGCTTGGCGACCGACGTCGAAACCTTCGCCTGGGTCGAGGCGGGCGCGGTCGAAGCGACGCTCGCCGGCTTCGTCGATGGCAATCCGCACGTCGCGACTCCGGCCGAGGAACGCGCCCTGATGCGCGCGCTGCCCGAGCTCGCAGCGGGGCAACGGCGCGGCCTCGTCCTCCTCGCCGGCTGCGGCGGGCGGGCCGCCGTGCCACAACGCGCGGCACGCGCTCTCGCCGACCGCCTGCGCGACGCGCGGCCCGGCTTCTGCCGCGAGGGGGTCGAGGTCGCCGCGATCACCGCGATTACCGGCGGCTTCGCTCTCACCTGCGGCGACGGCCACCACCTCGAAGCGGAGCGCGTTCTCGTCGCGACCGGCCCGTGGCTGCCCGAGCTGTCCGGCCTCGCCCCGCACGCCACCGCTCTGCCCGCCACCTTGAGACGCAAGAAGGTCGCGGCGCTGCACCTCGATCGGCGACCACCTCCGGGAGCGCCCGCCCTATGCTTCTTCGGTGAGGACGCCTTCCTGTTGCCGCTGCCGGAGCGGAGCGAATGGCTGCTCAGCTTTCGCGCCGACGAATGGGACTGCCCGGCCGACCCGGCTCGCCTGCACCTGAGCGCCGCCGATCGCTCCCGCGCTCTTTCGACTCTCGAACGTCATGCCCCCCGTCTCGCCACAGCCGCCGCGGGAGGGCGTGCCTTCTGCGATCTCTACGGCCCCGAGCGCACGCCGTTCTCCGCTGCCGTCGACGCGAGCGGGACCCTGGTCGTCGCGGGCGCAGGCTCCGGCTCGGGATATCGGATGGCGCCGGCGATCGCGGCCTCGGCCCTCGAACGCTTTCCCGGCTTCGCTTCCGTGCCGCGCTCGATCGCCGGCGGAGGCGGGAGGTCCAGCGCATGAACCCCTTCGCACCCGCCGCGAGCCCACGCCGCTTCCTGCTGCTGCCCTCGATGCCGACACCGAACGGCGGTCTTCACCTTGGGCACATCGCGGGACCCTATCTGCGCCTGGATGTCCTGGCCCGCCATTTGAGGAGGCGCGGAGAGAGGGCCTGCTACGTCCTCGGCACCGATCCCCACGATTCCTACGTCCTGCTCAAGGCGCGGCAGACTGGCAGAGCGCCCGAGGAGCTCGCCCGGCGCTACCATGCCGAGATCCTCGCCGACCTTTCGGCCCTCGACATCTCGGTCGACATCGCCGTCGATCCGCTCGAACCGGACTCGTCCGAGCTCTACACCGAGACGTACCTCGATTGCGTGCGGACCCTCGTCGCGCGTGGCGCGACCGAGGTTCGTCGCGAGCGCTTTCTCTTCGCCCCAGCCGTCGACCGCTACATCGTCGGCACCTGGCTTCTCGGCCAGTGCCCGGAATGCGGTGCCGACGCCGCCGGGGCCTTCTGCGAGGCCTGCGGCGCCTGCTTTCCACCGTCCGCGATGGGCTGCCCTCGCTCGCGTTTCGACGAAGGGCCGCTCGAGGAGCGGGAGGTCACCTGCCTCTATTTGCGGCTCTCCGACCTCGAGCGCTTCTTCGCACGGCTCGAGGAGATCGGCGTCTCCGAGGAGTCCCGGGAGATCGTCAAGAGCCACGTCGCGGCGCGCGGCCCCCTCATCCAACTGAGCCAGCCCGGCCGCTGGGGCGTCCCCTGGCACGTGCCGGGCGAGCCGGCGTCCCAGGTGGTTTTCAACTACCCGGCGTTCCTCTTCTTCTCGGTCGCCTGCGGCGCTCTCTACGGCCGCCGCAACGGCATCGGCAATGCCTTCGATCCCGGCTCGAACGTGATCTGCGTCGCCAGCCATGGCACCGACAACACGGTCCCCTTCCTGGTCTCGGGCGTCGGCGCGGCCCTCGAGCACGGAGGGATCAAGACCTTCGACCATTTCCTGGCCAACCGCTTCTACCGGCTCGAGGGAGGCAAGTTCTCGACCAGCCGCGGCCATGTAATCTGGGCACACGCGATCGTCGGCGAGACGCCAGCAACGAGCGATGCCGTGCGCTACTGGCTGGCGAAGACCAATCCCGAGCACCAGGAGACCGATTTCGAGGTCACCGCCTTCTTGAACGAGGGATGCGGTTTCTTGTCCGGTCCTTTGCAAAGCACGATCGACCGGCTCTGGCGCGAGACCGCGGGGAGCGTGGTCGCGCCGCCTTCCGGAGCGCTCGGCGAGCGCTTGGGCGATCTCCTTGAGATGCAGACGCGGGACCTCGAGCCCGCGGGCTTCCGCCTGAGAACGGTCGCCGAAACCCTCGACGACTGGGTCGCTGCCGCCTCTGAGGCGAGAGCCGAAGGGGGAGCTTGGCTGCTCGGTCTCTCCCTCCTCGCCCAACCGCTCCTGCCGCGCTTCGCCACGGCCCTGTGGCGTTCGCTCGGCCGCGCTGACGAGCCGACGCTCGCCGCTTACGCGGGTCCGAGCCGCGCGGAGATCGCGCCGCTCGCCACCCGCTTCGCGGCGATCACCCGTGGCGAAATCGCGCCCTGCCTGCCGCCGACTCTCGAGGCTGCGTGAGTCTCCCGCAGCGCAATCGCCCGACGACTGTCTGGTGACGGATTTCGCGGCGGCTACGCAGTCCACCAGATCCGGCGGACGACCAGAATCAGCAGATGGTCGGGGAGATCCGAAACCCGAACGGCTCTGCCGCAAACGGGCAGCCCGGCGATCAATGCGGGAGAGATGGTGACCGGCGTGACCACCGATCACCGGAGGGTCGCTCGACCGCAACCGGCAGGAGGCAAGCCCGACATCGGCTCGGTCGAAGCGGCTCCGCGCCTGCGCATCTGGCCGTTTTGTGAATCGTAAGGACGGTCTCGAGGTCGGCGCTTTGGAAACCCGACCGGTAGAACTCCTCAAACGCCGCCTGCAGCAAGCGGGTCCAGGTCTATTGTGTCTCGCGACCTCGTGCCATAGCCTGGATCGATCGGACGCCCTGCTGCGCGGGCCCGATCAGGTTCTGCCAGCTGTCGGCCACTCGGGCACGCTTTACCCAGCAAGGGGGAGATCATGGGTCGCTCGCTCTATGGGATGCTGCACCGTCGCTTTGGCCGGCGGCCGACCGGCGCAGAACGGGTACGCCACGCCCGTCAGTTCGAGGAACGGCTGCGCGCGGTGCTACCGATCGGCGTGCTGCAGGCCAGACCCGCCGCTGGCGCACCGTCACCCACCGCCGCAGTGATCGGCGCGGGTTTCGCCGGTTGCGCGGCCGCCCATGTCCTGAGCACGAACCTCGGCTGGAACGTCACGGTCTACGATCCCACAGGAACGCCGGGAGGCCGCGTGGCCTCGTCCACGACCATCGTGCCCGGCCGCATTCTCGAGGCGGGAGCCGAGCTGATCGGGCTCAATCACCCGCTATGGAGCGGAGCCGCTTCGAAAGCCGCCATAAATAAGTGAAGATCCGGCAGCGGTGAGCGCCAGGCGCTGGCAGAGCCGCCGGCAAGCTTGGGCCGGTGCGCGATGTCGACCGGCCGAGTGCAGTCCTTCGGGCTCGGGAACCAGAGGGTCGGGCCCGCGCAGACCCGGCCAGGCTCGTGTCCCAGAAGTCTTCCTGCGCCCTCTCCGTCGTGAGGGCTCTCAGGAGCTTGTCGGTCAGCAGCACTCTCGCCATTTGGAACCTATTTGGACCTATTGGCGCGCCGGAGTCAGTGCCTCGACTGAAAACAGATCGGCAAACTCTTTGTTTTGTTGGCTTTACTTGGTGCGCCCTAGAGGATTCGAACCTCTGACCTACAGCTCCGGAGGCTGTCGCTCTATCCAGCTGAGCTAAGGGCGCGATCTGAGAAAGCTCTGCTGCGCTTCTCGGCGAATCTGTGAAGAACCTTGGCCTGCCTGGAGGGATTCGAACCCCCGACCCGCGGCTTAGAAGGCCGCCGCTCTATCCAGCTGAGCTACAGGCAGCCGATGCGGCCGTTCCGCTCATCGTAAGGAAGGAGTGTCCCTTCGAATGATTTCGGGGCGCCCAGATTTGAACTGGGGACCCCCTGCGCCCAAGGCAGGTGCGCTACCGGGCTGCGCTACGCCCCGACGGGAACGCGCGTCACAGTCTAGACGAGCCCCGCGAAGGGAGTCAATTTGGCCGGGCGCCGGGAGCGGGAGGCGCCGCGGCGACCGGTCAGGCGAAGATCCGCGGCGGCTCGGGGATGGACCGGGCCTCCTCGGCGAGGTGGATCTCGCCGTCCGCCGCCCGGTAGCGTCCCTGGCCGAGGTTCCAGAGGCATTGGTCGCGCCCGCGGCGCTTCGCCTCGTAGAGCGCCTCGTCGGCGAAGACAAACAGCTCGGAGGGCGCCCGAACGTAGAGCTCCGGGAATGAAGCGACGCCGGCGCTCATCGCGATCGGCACCCTCTTGCCGTCGACGATCAGCTCGATGTCGGAGATTCTTTCGCGCAGCCGTTCGGCGATCGCGAGCGCGGTCGCGCCGTTCGCCTCTTCGAGGAGGAGGGCGAACTCCTCCCCTCCGTAGCGGGCGCAGAGGTCGCCGTCGCGCCGGTGGGCTTCGAGCATCGCCGCGGCGGAGATCAGGGCGCGGTCGCCGACGTCGTGGCCGTAGGTGTCGTTGATCCGCTTGAAGTGGTCGAGGTCGCACAGGATCACCGCCATCGGCGCCCCGCCGGAGAGCGCCCGGGCGTAGGCCTCTTGGAGGCGGCGTTCGAGGATACGTCGGACGGCGACTCCCGTGAGCGGGTCCTCGCGCGCCTCGCGGTCGAGCAGGGCATGCTCGACCGAAGTGGCCATCTGCGGCAGCAGCCGGTCGAGCCGCTCGATCGCCGGGGGGTCCACCCGCCGCGGGTCGCACCAGAGGCGTAGGTGGACCACCGAGGCCCGTTCGGTTTGCAGGCTCCGCTCGACGATCTGCCAGGGCCGGCGGCGGTGGAAGCCGAGCAAAGCGGGCGGATGCTCCTCGGGCTCCGGCGCGCCGTCGAACACCGCCGTTCCGCCGCGCGACCACCAACTGCGGGCGGGTGCGCCCAGGGGCGCCAGCTCCAGCTGAAACCAGCCGTAGTCGAGCACCCGGCTGCACTCGACCGCGATTTGCTGCACCACCAGCGACAGCTCCCCCGCGTTGAACATGCGCCGCCCCGCCACGCCGATCCGTTCGAGGTCCGCGGCGCGCTGCTCGTGGCGATCGGAAGCGTGCGCCTGGCGGGCGGCTTCGAGCGCCAACAGAGAAAGCAAGAGGAGGATCGTCGCGGCCATCCGCCAGCCGATCGCGAGGCCGATCGACAGAAGGATCGCGCCGCCGATCCAACCGAGCGCGTCGAGGGTGAGCGGCAGCAGGATCGGCCGCAGCTCGACCGGCCGATCCGGCCGCCGCAGCCAGCGGTCGCCGGCTTCGAGGAGCACCCAAGCCGCCAGGTAGATCAGCGACCCGGCGAGCACGGAGGCCGCGACCGCCGCCGGATCGCCCGCCGCCGGAGGCCGGCGCGCCGCAGCGAAGCGGAACGCGGCGCCCGCCGCCAGGACGGCGAGCACGATGCGCCCGGCGCTTTCGAGCGAGCGGATGGTGCGGCGGCGCTCCTGGGTGGTCGATTCGGGACCCGGCGCGCGGCTGGCGAGCCGGGCGAGGGTGCGATACGCCAGCTCGACGGCCAGGAAAGCGACAGCGGCCAACAAGGCGGCCGAAGCCGGTCGCGCCCGGAGCAGAAGCATCGGCAGGGCGAGCGCCCCGAGACCGAGCGTGCCGGTTCCGGCGAGCGGGCGGTGGGCGGATGCGAGCGCCAAGGCGAAGGTGAGGAACGCCAGCTCGGCCCAGCTCGCCGTCCGCGCCCCTCCCCCTGCCGCGAATCCGAGCGCGATCGGCGCGCCGAGCAACGGCACCAGCGCCGCCCAGACGTCGCGCGGGATCGCGACGGACGGCCGCCCGGAGGCGCGCGGGGGAAGCGGCGAAGAATCGGTCATCGGGGCAAAGTCGGAGTCGATTCTAGCCCGCCCGCCTCGATATGCTGCCGCGCGGAGGGATCTCAGCATGGAAGTCATCGATCTCGGCGCCAAGCCGACGCAGTTCTCCGCGGTCGGAGCGGAAGCGGCGTCCGAGCCGACCGCGCCGGAGCAGCGGCTCTGAGGGTTTCCCGGCCGATTGCGGCGGCCCTCTTCGCAACCCTCGCTACGGTCGCCGTGGCCCTGCTTCAGGTCCCGGGGTTCAACGGCCCGGCCGAGTGGCGCTGGCCCTACCGGCCCCTCGGACTTGATACCCTCCCCGCGCTCGCCGCGATCCTGTGCGTTGCGGCGCTGATCGCCGTGCTGCTCTACGGTCCCTCGGGGCGCCGGGGCGCGTGGATGCTCGCCCTTCTCGGTTACGGTTTTTCCCTCTCGCTGATCGCCGCCCAGCCGAACGGCTTCGGCCGGGTCGTCTCGGTGCTCGCCTCGCGCCACAGCTTCAGCTACCTGTACGACGCCGCTCTCGCCCCGCCGACGCGCGACCTGCTGGCCGACTTCTCAAAGGCCTCCGCCGGGCTTTCGATGCACAGCCGGACCCATCCGCCGGGGGTGCTGCTGGCGATCCGCGGTCTGGATGAGGTCACCCGTACGCTCGGACCGGCGGGAGCCTTGCGCACATCTCTACCCCGAGAATCCGCGGAGGCCATGACGGCGGAGATCTCCCGGGCGCGGGAGCGGGGCAAGCCTGTGCCGGCGATTCCGCCCAGCCCTCTCACCGCCGTTTTGCTCGCCTTCCTGCTGCCCCTCGCCGCGGCGGCGACCGCTTTGCCGGTTTTTTCGTTGGGGCTGGCCTGGGGTCTGCCGGACGTCACGGCTCGCTGGGCCACGGCGCTTTGGCTGACGGTTCCCGCGGAGGTGTTGTTTACACCTTCGGTCGATCAGGCGCTGGGGTTGGTGGTGGTCGTTGGGGCGGTTTTGGCCTTGAAAGGACATAGAGGACCGCAAGGACTTCAAGGACAAGAAGCCCTGAGGGGAGGAGCGGGGGCGTTCCTGGCGGGGATGGTGGTGGCCATGGGGTGCCTGATCTCCTATGGTCTCTTGGTGGCGGTGCCGTTCGTGGCTTGGGTGGAGTTTTCCGCCGGAGAGGATTCTGGGTGGCTGGCGCCGCGGCGGTTCGTTCGGGCGGCTCTCGTGGGGGGCGGTTTCGCGCTCCCCTGGATCGCGCTCGGTCTCTTTGCCGGATACGACCCTTGGGTGAGCTTTCGCACGGCGATCTCGGCCCATCGCGAGATGGCGGTCGCGACCCGGTCGTATGCGACCTGGCTGCTCGCGAACCCTTACGACTTCGCGCTCTTTTGCGGTCCGGCGGTCGCCGTGCTCGGTGCCGTCGGGCTGGTTTCGCGGCGCGCTCCAATAGGCTTGCGACGCGGCCTTTGGGGCGGCGCGGCACTCTTCGTCCTGCTCTGGCTTTCGGGCAGCGTGCGCGGCGAGGTCGGCCGGATTTGGCTCTTCGCCATGCCGTTTGCCGCGATCGCCGCGGCGGCTGCGATGGATTCTCGGGAACCGCCAAGCCCGGCGATCCGCGGCCTCATCGTCGCGGCCCAGGCGCTCACCACGATCGCGTTCGCCGCGAGCATGATTTTCGTCGATTGATTGGAGGACTTGACCGATGCTTGCCGCGCTACTCGCCTCAACGCTCCTTTCGGCCGCCGCGCCGGGCGTTGCACCCGCCGCCAGCGCTGCGGAGGTCGCGAACCGCTACCGGATGCAGCACGAAAGCGCGATCGTGCGCGATTTCGTCGAGCTGCTGGCCATCCCGAACGTTCCGAAATACCCCGCCGCCCCCGACGGCCTGGCGCAGAACGCGCACGAGATCGCCCGGCGGCTCGAACGGCGCGGCATCCGCACCCGCCGCTTGGAGATCCCGGGCGCCCCTGCCGCGATCTACGGCGAGCGGCCGACGCCGGGCGCCACCACGACCGTCGTGTTCTACGCCCACTACGACGGCCAGCCGGTCGATCCGGCGCGCTGGACGAACGGCGATCCGTTCCATCCCTACCTGACCGACCGGGCGCTCGCCGACGGCGGAAAGCCGATCCCGTTTCCGGCCGAGGGCGCGGCGTTCGATCCCGAATCGCGGCTCTATGCCCGCTCGGCGGGGGACGACAAGGCACCCGTGGTCGCCCTGCTCGCGGCGCTCGACGCGCTGGACGAAGTGGGCATCCGCCCGACCGTAAACCTGAAGTTCTTCTTCGAAGGAGAAGAGGAGCTCGGCTCGCCCCATCTCGCGCAGATGCTCGCGGCGTATCGAGACCTGCTGGCCGCAGATCTCTGGCTCTTCTGCGATGGGCCGGTCCACCAGAGCCGCCGGCCGCAGATCGTCTTCGGCGCGCGCGGCATTACCAGCTTCGAGATCACCGTCTACGGCGCGCGGCGCGAGCTGCACAGCGGCCATTACGGCAACTGGGCACCGAATCCGGCGTTCGATCTCGCCCGCCTGCTCACTTCGATGAAGGACGCGGACGGCCGGGTGCTGATCGCCGATTTCGAGCGCGGCATGGAACCGGTCGGCGATCTCGAACAGCAGGCGCTCCAGGAAGCTCCGCCGATCGACGACGACTTGAAGCGCGAGCTGTGGCTCGGCCGCACCGAGCGCTCTCCCGAACGGCTGGAGGAGGCGATCCTCCACCCTTCGTTGAACGTCCGGGGCCTGTCGAGCGCCGCGGTGGGAGACGCGGCGCGTAACGTGGTTCCCGACCGGGCGACCGCGGCGCTCGACATCCGCCTGGTCAAGGGGCTCGATCCGAAGACGATGATCGATCGGGTGATCGCCCACGTGCGGGCCCAAGGGTATTTTGTCACCGAGAAGGAACCGACCTCCGAGGAGCGCACGGGCCACGCCCGAGTCGCCCGCATCGCGCGCGAGGAGGGGGGCTACCGGGCGATCCGCACCCGCATGGATCTGCCGGAAGCAAAGCGCGTGGTGGCGGCGCTCGAAGCCGCGCACGGGCGAATCGTCCGCCTTCCCACCTTGGGCGGCAGCCTGCCGCTCGCCGCGTTCGACGACGTGCTCGGCGTGCCGCTGTTGATCGTGCCGATCGCGAACCACGACGACAACCAGCACACCCACGACGAGAACCTCCGCCTGCAGAACCTCTGGGACGGGATCGAGTCGTTCGCGGCCCTGTTTACGATGTGAGGTCCTGCAGGAGCCCGCGATGGTTTAAGTCTACGGCGCGGAAATAATGAACTTCCTATGCCCGTACGGGCCAGAAAAGAGGAAACTTTACTCTAAGAAGATAGATTCTCTGGCTACTTTCAGTTCCATCAAGGTAAGTCTTAACTCGCCTTTAGGCCACCTTTTCGATATCTGTAGAGCAAGGCTGCTGCATCTGCCGGGCTTATCTCTTTCAGATGCTCGATTCGACGCGAGTTTCGATCCGCTTTCGAAGGAATTATTTCTCGTAAACTGAGTGCCGAACTATTCTCACCGCTCGAGCAGCGCTTCATGTAATTAAACCGATTCTGGAGCGATCGGAGTAGTCCGTTGTCGAGGTGCCGTAGCTGATCTAGGTACAACGAGTCGGCGGGCGCTCCGAAATACTTCAGCCGATGTCCCCAGTGCACTCTTAGCCAGTCAAGAGGATCTACTCCTCCTCCAACTGGGTATTTTTTCCTCGGGTCAAGAGGTTCTAATTGGGTTTCAGAGGACTTATCGTCCGCTAGGGAAGCGCCCCGCTCCTCGCTCTTCCCACCTGTCGAATCAGCGATTTCGTGTCGAAGCTTCGCTATGACTTTTAGAGCCGCCAACTCTGCCTCGCGCGCTTCCACAACCAAAGATGCGTTATGCGCGGCGACTTCCCTGGCAGCTGCAAGCCGTTCTACTAGTACTCTTCTCTGGTCCTTCTCATCTCCAGCCTCCGACGGGTCAATCTGACTATGAATACGTCCCGGATTGACGTCAAATTTTCCTTCAGAAACTGTCCAGATATCGGAGAAGCCTTGAAACAAATCTTTCACTAGCTTCTGGCGAAGTACATCTGTCGAGCGAACTGGTTGATCTCCGAGGTTAACAAGAGGGGGCAGTCCTAATTCGATCGCGCAACAAATTTCATTAAGTGCATTCCCGATCGTCTTCGCGAAAACCAAATCGACTTCGAGCTCACTTGCTTGCGAGCGCTTGGCCCTCCGATTTCGAAACAGTGAGCCCAACCCTTTGAAAAAATTTTCCAGGCATGCTTCAGGAGACTCCCCCTTCAAAACCATATTCGCGCAACCGTCACGATGCCCTGCTTTGTAACGCCAGAAGTTCGCAACGTCAGGAGATTCGACTCTTCCCCAGAGGACTTCCAAGGCAGGGAAGTAGACTCTAGCCTCGACTTCTTTTGTAATGATCGCTATAAAATGCTGGAGTTTCTCTCGGGATACGTCGAGGGGAGGTACTTGCTGATTGGCCTGTACTTGCTTGTGTCGCATACGTAGAGAGGCATCCCCGCAAAGAGACCGCCTAGCTAGCTCCTTCTCCAAAGCCTATGCTGGCACAACAGGCGCCGGACTGAACTTTACTGGGCAAGTACCACCCACGTCAATGCCGCCCCTTTACCGCCCTGCTGGGCATCCAGGTGACGCAGGACGATCTCAGTCGATTTGAGCGAGATCGAACTGAATACCTCTTGACACGGCTGAAAAATCTGTTTAGGGTGCACATCATCTGGTAATAGAGAAGAAGGGAGGTGGGGAGGCCGCGAAGCTAGGAAGGATGGGAGCGACTGAAGCTGGAACCTTGAGTCGCCCCCGAGAAACTACCAGGACAGCAGCCCCGGTAAGGCTGGAGCCCCGTGGAAGAGTACTTCTCCGGTTGCTCCAGGGTCAAGCTCAAGAAACTCACAACCACAACTGGAGAACCGAAATGAGAATCACCGGTAAGAATCGTGTGCTGTTTGCGTTGTTACTCTTAGGGGTCTTGCTTGGCCCCTCCTCCATCCTCGCCGAAGAGGGGAACCTAAAGGCTCCCTTGCAACAGTTTTCGGCAACTACACTGCCACGTCCCGAGAACTTCTCCTCCCTCGAGGAGTTCATCGCTTCAAACTACACCGAGTACCTGGTGTCGGGCTCGATGAAGAACTCCTTCATCGGCGACTTCGAAACCGTATTGTTCACCTCGGTGGTTGGCGGGCGAATGGAAACCAGCTTGTTGATGGATACCGGGAAGGCCCTCGTGCTCTTTTCAACCGCCCGGCCGATCGCCACAGACCTCTTAGGCGACCAGCCGGACTCTCTAGGCCTAGGCATCGAGGGAAATGCCGCGCCTTGTGACACCGCGACTAACCGGTGCAACTGTGTGCTGTACGCACGCTGCTTGGTCCCAAGGCTCCCCTATGGGCTGATCACCTACGCTGACAAGAAAAACATCATCAACAGCTATAGCGCTTCAGTCGGCGCGGTCGCCGTGATGAATATCGCTCCGCCCTACGGTCATGTTGGTAAGGTAACCAAAGTTGTCAAGAACTCGTCGGGCGTGGTTACTTCGATCACGCTGGACGAAGCGAACTACTCGTCCTGCAGGATCAGCACTACCCGCAGTGGGTCGCCTTCAACCCTAAAGGTCACGGGTTACTTCAAGCCTTAGAACTAAGGCCCTCTCTCACCCAGCAAACGGGCCTCAAGGAAACTCCTTGAGGCCCGTTCTGTGAAGGCCGTTTCGAACGTCGAGAGTTACCCTACTTCGGCGTCGCCGTGACCTTCAGGTTCGAGTAGACCCAGCCGACCGGCGGGAAGTAGGCGCCGTCGGCCACGCCGGTCATGCCGAAGTCCAAAGTCACCTGGCGCCCTTCGCCAAGGGACCGAAGATCTCGGTTGTTGATCTCCCCGGCCAGCGTCTGGACCAGCTGAGCGGCATGCCAGACTTGGAGGGTCACGCGCCGTGCCACCGTGTCGTAGGTGTACTTGAGGTGGTACTTGGTGCGCTCGCGCCAGGGACCGGTGTTGCTCTTGACCAGCTCGCCTTCTCCCGTGCGCGGGTCTTTGCCGATGTCCAGGATGGTCTTGAAACCGTTGCTGCCGCGCAAGATCAGGCCGGTGTACAGCACCCGCTGGTGCCGGTCGGGATCGGCGCGCTTGAAGCCCATGATGCCGTGAAACAGCGGCGTCCGCCACTTGCCGAGCTCGAGGTCGAACTCGACCTCCGCCTTGCCGTACTCCAAACCTGGGCGCAGCGCCAAGGTGTAGTGCTTGAACGACGAGACCGGCCGGGCGCGCAGGAATTCGCCGGAAATGTTCATCGTGAACGTACCGTCGGCGGCCACGTCGGACGGCGCAAGCTCCGTGCTCGCGGCGTCGAGAGCCGACTCGTCCGGCTCGGGATAGGCGTCGCCCTGCGGCAGATCGGTGTCGAGGCTCGCGAGCGAAGCAGCCCGGCCGACCGTCGCCGAGGGGGACACGACTTCCAGCTCGGCCGTGCCGGGCTTCTGCACCCGGGCGAAGGCGTAGAACGGCTTGTTGCAGGAGACGGTGAAGCGGGCGTCGGACAGCTCGGTCTCGCCGAGCACGCTGAATGCATCCTCGAAGCTGCGCAGCGAGAGCGCCTTGTTGGTGATCGTCATGTTCTGGGCGATCTGCTGGCCGTTCTTGCGGAACGCTTTGAGCACGCAGGTTGCCGCCTGTTCGGCGGCGTTCGCGACGTGGATGCTGGTCACCAGGCCGTCCGCCCGCCGGGCGAGACCCTGGAGCACGACGGTCGCGTCGGCGACCGAGACCTGGCGGCCGGTGACCGCTTGCAGGTTCGCCAACCCCAGAGCGCCGCCTTGGCCGAACGCCTCCAAGCGGGCGGAAACCACCAACTGCGGCGCGCCCGAGACGAGCAGCATGCCGGCCTGGCCCATCGGCGCGACGTTGGTCAGCAGGATGGTCGAGCGGGGCGCCACGGTGATCTGCCCCGAAGGGGTCGCCTGGGTGCCGAGCGCTTCGACCGCGATGAACGTGGTGGTGAAGCGGCGGGCGCTACCCCCCTGGTTGGTCACCCACAGCTTGGTCACATAAAGCGTGTCGCCCACGGTCTGGTTCGAGGCGATCGGGATCAGCGCATCGCCGGCCAGGGCCGGCAGCGGCAGGAGGACGCCGAGCGCGACCGCGCCGAGCAGCAGGGTCCGGCGCAGAGGGGTCAGGCAAATCGGATTCGCGCGTCGCATGGGCTCAGTTCTCCTTCGGCTCGAACTTGACCTGCAAATTGGAATAGACCCAGCTGATCGGCGGGAAGTAGGCGCCGTCGGCGATACCGGTCTGGCCGAAGTCGACGCTGATCGCGTTGCCGTTGTCCACCAGCTCGGGCGTCTGGGGTGGGCCGTCCACCGCGAAGACTCGCTGACCGTCTTTCGTTACGGTCAGGGTCACGCGGTTCACGGTCAGGTCGTACTCGAACTTCAGGTGGTATTGGGTCGCCTTCTTCCACACCCCGCCGCCGCTTCGGACGAGCACCTCGTCGCCGAGGTCCAGGTTGGTCTTCTTGTTGTCGTTGCGGATCTGCACGCCGTAATACAGTTTCCGCTGATGCCGGTCGCGATGCGTGCGTCGCATCGAGGTGACGCTGGTGTAGAAGCCGTTCGGAAACTTGTTCAGGAACATGTCGAAATCGACCGTCGCCTTCTGGTACACCAGGTTCGGCACGAGCGGGATGTTGTAGGTGCGATACGAGTCGGTGGCCCGCGCGATCAGGAAATCGCCCGGCGCATTGAACTCCACTTCGCCGGGGCGCAAGATCGGCTCCAGCGTTCCGTCCAGGACGCCGCCGGGGGTCACCGCCGCGGTCCGCGGCCCGCCGACGTCGAACACCAGCGCGTACGCGCTGAACTGTTTGTTGCACGACACGGTGATTCGAGCGTCGGCGATCTCGGGTACGCCGAGGGTGACCCACACCTCGGGAAACTCGCGGACCGACAGGGGAAACAAGCTGAACGACGCCGCCGAGCCGATCGACTGGCCGTTCGACCGCACCGCCGCGACCGTGCAGGAAGCCGCTTCGCGGGTCAGGTTCGCGATCCCGAAGTCGGTCAGCGGCTTGCCATCGGCTCTGCGCTCCAGGGCTTGAAGATAGAGGGTCTCGCCAGCCGGCGTGACCCGCTCGGGGCTCAAGACCGGAATCCGGGCTTCCGACAGGACCACGCCCAGGGAGCTGGTGGTCTCCAATCGCGCGTCGATCCGGAGGTCCGACGGGCCATCGAAGCGCAGCATGCCGCTCGACCCCGAGGGAATGCTCGTGGCCAACTGGACGGTCTGGCCGGCGCCGACGGTGAGCGTGCTCGACTCGCCCGGATTGGCCACCCCATCCGTTCCGGCGACGAGAAACTGGGAGATGAAGGTCTTCGCGGTGGTCGAAAGGTTCGAGACGAATACGAGGGTACGGCTCGTGCCGCCGCCGCTGGGCTTGTTGCGTGCAATGGGAATGAAGGACTCGCCCGCTTTGAGCGGCGGAGCCGCGGCGAGAGCCGCGAGCACCAGAATCCCGGTCAACGTCGGTCTTTTCATGCGAAGATACCTTTCACAATTCCTTACTACGATCGCAGGAAAGGCCCTAGGGCCGGCGAATTTGCATCCGATTGTACAACAAACTGTGCAGTCGCTTCTTGCGGGGCGCTCGGAACCGCGTTCGGCTCAGAGTTTCGTGATCTCGATCAGCTCGATGTCGAAGACCAGCATGCCCTCCGGCTTGCCCGGCGAACCGCGATACGCGAGCGACTTGGGAATCCAGAAACGGCGGGCTTCGCCTTCGGTCATGAGCTGCAAACCTTCGGTCCAACCCGGAATCACTTCGGTCAGCTTGAACACCGCGGGCGTGCCCTTGGCCAGCGAGGAATCGAACCTTTTGCCGTCCACCGTCCAGCCCGTGTAATGAACGCGCACGATGCTCTGCGCGGCCGGCTTGCGCGTGCCGGTGCCGGGAGTGAGCACTTTCCAAGCGAGGCCGGAGGAGCTTTTTTGCGCGTCGGCGGGCGGCGCCGCGACGTCCGGCGGAGTCGGCGGAACGCGGAGGACGTCGAGCAGCTCGACGTCGAACACCAGCATCCCCTGCGGCCGATCGGCCACTCCCTCGTAGGCGAGCTTCGCGGGAATCCAGAGCCGGCGCTTCTCCCCTTTGACCATCAGCTGCACGCCTTCGCGCCAGCCGGGGATCACCGCGTTCAAAGGAAAGACGATCGGCCGGTTGCGGGCGACCGAGGAATCGAACATTTTCCCATCGACGGTCCAGCCGGTGTAATGCACCTTCACCGAGTCGGTCAGCTCGGGATGCATCGTGCCGGTGCCGGCCTGGATGACTTTCGAAGCGAGGCCCGAAGCGGTCGTTTCGGCATCCGCCGGAGGAGCGGCGACATCGGACGGCGCCGAGATCTGCGCCGGAGCCGCTTTGGCGGCGGGGGTTGTGGCCGGAGGAGCGGCGAGCACCCGGAAAGCGATCAAGCTGAAAAGGACAGAAAGGACCAGCGCAATTTTCGGTCGGCTCATTAGGGCGCGGAACCTACCAGACGGCCCGGGCAAATGTACCCCGGCAAAATGGGCAGTCCGGGCAGGTGGGGGCGGGCGCTAGGAACCCTCACCGCGGATCGGCGCCGCCTGCACCGTGTCGTAGCGGCCGAGCTGCACCTTCCCGGGTGGGAGCCCGCGCGGCTTGCTCACCTCGTCGCAGGTCGTCCAGTGGACGGCGACCCGGCCACCCTTCCGCGCCTTCGAATATCCGGCCGCCAGGCCCGCCGCGAACTGCATCGTCTCGCGCGACAGGCGTGGGAGGTTCTCGGGGTTCCTCACCACCACATGCGAGCCCGGGTCGCCCGCGACGTGAAACCAGAAATCGCGCGGGCTTCCTACTTTAAGCGACAGGACGTCGTTGTCCTCTGCGGTCTTGCCGACCAGGACGATCAGTCCATCCGGCGAAACGAATCGGCGGGCGATCGACCGCCCCTGATAGATCCCGGCGTCCGGATCGGTCGGCCCCGGCGGCCCTTTGCGCTCTTCCCGTCCCATGGCGGCGGAAGGTTAATCTAGACTGGCGCAATCTGCCGCAAACAGCGCGAGGTGGGGCCATGGAAGCGAAGATTTCGGGTGACCTCGGGGACGAACGGGTCTGGGCGGAAGACCTCGAAGTCATCACCCCCCACTACGGGATCGAAGACGTACCTCCTTGGCCCGAGACGCTGCTCTACGCCTGGCAGCACACCCTGGTCGATGTCTCGCCCTACGTTCTGCCGATCCTGGTCGCCGGGGCGGTCGGCTACGGCGTCGCGCAAACCGCGGCGATGATCTCGGCCTGTCTGACGCTGATGGGCATCGCGACGTTCGCCAACGCCACCTGGGGCAACCGGCTCCCCGCGATCCTCGGGCCGTCCGCGACCGATACCGGAGCGATGGCCACGGCGGGCGCGATTTTCGGCGCCCCGGCGATGTGGATGGCGGGCTTCATCGGCGGCCTGTTCGAGACCGTCGTGGGGATGAGCGGCATCCTCTCCTCCCTGCGCCGCTTTCTGCCGCCCTACGTCTGCGGCATCGTCGTGCTCACCATCGGCGTATCGCTCGCGCGGGTGGCGGGCGGCTGGCTGTTCATGGACCCGCGACCCGAGATGCTCGGCCTCGCCGGAGCGACCGCGCTCTCGATCGTTCTGCTGACTGTCATCGGCCACCGCTTCCGGCTCGGCTTGCTCGCCCGTGGCGCGCTGCTCTTTTCCTTGCTGTTCTGGGGTGTCCTGGTCGCCAGCCTGCTGGGGCTGGCCCATTTCTCCGCGCTCCGCGAGGCGCCTTGGATCGCTCTCCCCAAGCTGTTCGCGTTCGGCGCGCCCTGGCTCGGCTGGAACCTCGCGGCCGGCGCGGTGATCGGAGTGGTGATCGGCTACGTCGGCTCGATCGCCGAATCGATCGGAGATTACGCCGGAACCTGCGCCGTCTCCGGAACGGTTTACCGGATGCGCCATATCCACCGCGGCATCACGGTCGAAGGGATCGCCTCGGCGATCGGCCCCTTCTTCGGCGCCCTGCCGCTCACCACCTACGCCCAGAACACGGGAGTCATCGCGACCACCCGCGTCGCAAGCCGCCGCGTCATTCAAGTGGCCGCCCTGCTGCTCCTGCTCTACGGCCTCTCGCCGAAGCTCGGCACGCTCCTCGTCCTGATCCCCCGGCCGATCGTGGGCGCCGTCTTTTTGGTCATCTGCGGCATGATCGCGACCGCCGGGCTGCGCCTTCTCGCTTCCGGCCAAAAGGACGAGGCCTACCTGCTGACCACCGCGATTTCCTTGAGCGCGGCGCTCACGCTGCCGGTCGTCGCCACCGCGCAAAAGGATTGGTTCGCGGCGCTCCCGCCGATCGCCAAGCTGTTCCTCGGCAATGGGGTGGTTTTGGCGATCACCTTGGGGATTCTTCTCAATGCGATCCTTCGCGCGGTGCTGAAAGAACAGAATCCGTGATCCGTACCGGATCGCTGGGCCCGCTCACGCTGCTCGCCGTGGTCCTGCTGGCCGCTTGCGGCCGGGAAGCCGCTCCTGTCCGCCCGAGGGTTCTATTCGTCGGCCTCGATGGCGCGGACTGGCAGCAGCTCGACCAATTCGCGGCGGACGGCACGATGCCGAATCTCGCGCGGCTGTTGCGGGAAGGGCGCTCGGGAATCCTGGAAACCGAGCAGCCTCCCCTCTCTCCTCTGCTTTGGACCACCATGATGACGGGAGTCTCGCCGCTCGCTCATTGCGTGCTCGACTTCACCCGTTTTTCTCCCGCAACGGGCCAACGCGAGCCGATCACATCGGTCGAGCGTCGGGTGCCGGCGATCTGGAATATGGCGTCGGACGCCGGGCGGAGCATCGCCGTCTTCGGCCTCTGGGCAACTTGGCCGGCGGAGCAGGTGAACGGCCGTCTGGTCTCGGACCGGTTGTTTTCATTCCAATTGCGTGAGGGCGATCCGCCGGCCGGCCTGGTCTGGCCCAAGGACCGCGAAGAATGGGCACGCGCGGCGCGCGAGCGGGCGGAGACGGAGATCGCCGCGGAGCAGATCGCCTCCTACCTTCCCGGGCTCTCCTTGGAGCAAATCGAGACCGCGCTCGCCGCTCCTCCCGGTCCCGAGAATCGAATCGAGGGGCTACGCCGCATCCTGGTCCAAACGCGCCTTTTCGACGGGCTCACTCGCGAAACGATCGCCGAAACGCATCCCGATCTCGCGATCGTCTACATCCAGGGGACCGATGCGATCGGTCATCTGTTCGCGCCTTTTTCGCCGCCGCGGGGACCTGAGATTTCGGAGTCGGATTTTTCGCTGTACGGGGACGTACCACGCCGCTACTTCGCGGAGATCGACCGCCTTCTGGGCGCGTACGCCGACATCGCGAAGAAAGAGGGGGCGATCTTGATGCTCGCCTCCGACCACGGTTTCCGCTGGCAGGAGGGGCGCCCCGCCCATGCCGGCAGCGCGGAAGCGGCGACCGCGGGGCTTTGGCATCGCGAAGAGGGGATCTATTTGCTCGCCGGCCCGGGGATCGAAACGACCTCCGAGCGGAGCCGCGGCCGGATCGACCAGATCGCCTCAACGCTGCTGACGCTGCTCGGCCTGCCGCCGGGGCGTGGGCTCGCCGGGCCGGAGCTTCCCGGGACCCCTCTCCCTAAGACCGCTCCGGCCCGCGAGCCGGTCGATTACGGCGCCCGTTTCCGCCGGGCGGCGATTCCCGCACCGGCAGGGGCGAAGGAAAAACCCGCCGGAGGCGAAGAGCTTGCGACGCTCCGCGCGCTCGGCTACCTCGGAGCGGACGAACCCGCGCAGGCGCCGCGCGCCGCCCCCGCGGGAACCGATCCGACCCGCACACCCGGCTCTTACAACAACGAAGGGTTGATCCGCCGCGCGCTGGGTGCCAAAGGCGATCCGAGCGAGACGCGCGCCGCGGCGGAGGCGTTCGAAAAAGCGATCGCGATCGATCCGCGCTCCGCTTCGGCCCTCTGGAATTTGAGCGATCTGCTCGCGGCGAGCGATCCCAAAAAATCGGGCGACCTGCTGCGCCGCGCCGCGCGGGCCGGGCTGCCGGATGC
>DATMZU010000141.1:0-13460 GCA_035607435.1 Thermoanaerobaculia bacterium
CGACTATCGCGCGCTCTATCGCGCCTATCTCCACGATCCGGACCTGCAGGATACGCGGGCGCGGTTGCCGTTCGTTCCGATGTGGGACAACCACGAGTTTTCGTGGCTCGGTTGGCAATCGTTCCAGCTCTACGACGGCAAGGTGCGCCCGGCCCAGACCCGCAAGGTCGCGGCCAATCAGGCGTGGTTCGAATATCAACCGGCGCGCGTCACCCAAGCGGGCGCCTCGTCGCTCGAACGGTTCGCCGCGCCGCAGGTGAAAGACGCGCCGATCGAGAAGCTCGACGAACAGGGCCTCGGTCAGGAACCGAACAACCTTGCCGCGATCGACAGCCTCACGGGCTATCGCACCTTGCGCTGGGGGCGCTATCTCGATCTTCTGATCACCGACCAGCACTCCTACCGCTCGGAGGTGCCCGACGGCCGGAAAGAGGCGAATACTTTAGGCAGCGACGACTTCCCGAACCTCGTACCGCAGGAAATCATGGAGGCGCTGGACGCCGGCAGGGCCTACAAAGAGGGCAAACCGCCGGAGACGATCCGCTACGGTGAGGTGGAAGTCCCGAACTTCCGCAAGGCCGAGGCACCGCAGACGGTGCTCGGCGCCCGGCAGAAGGCGTGGTTTCTCGACCGGCTGCGCGCCTCGCATGCGACCTGGAAGGTATGGGGCAACTCGCTCGGCTCCCTCGACTGGCGCGCCGATCCGCAAAACCTACCGGAGGGGTTGGGCAAGAAGTGGCCTGGAGCCGGCTACGCCTGTTTCGGTGGCGGGGGCGATTGGGGCACCGCCTACACCGAACGTGGCCAGATCTACGACGCGGTGCGCGAGGCGGGGATTACTGGATTCGTCACCGTCTCGGGCGACCGGCACAGCTTCTGGGCGGGCCTCGCGGCGAAGTCGTTGCCGCCCGCCCCCTTCGAGCCGGTGGGCGCCGCGTTCATCACCGGCTCGATCTCCGCGCCCGGCTTGGTGGAGGCCTTCGAGCATCGCTTTCCCCAAGATCATCCCCTGCACGCTCTCTACATGACCGAGGTCGGCGGCAAGAAGCAGCCGATGGTGAACCTCCTGATGCATCACGGAGTAATGGCTTGCCTGGAGTACCAGCGCACCGGAGATGCCGAAAGCGCCCGCCGTGCATCGAACCCGGATCTCGCGCCGCACCTTTCGTTCCTCGACATGGGAGGCCACGGCTACGCCGTCTTGCGCCTCGCCGCCGACGCCGCCGAATGCGAGTTCGTCTGCATCCCCCGGCCGCTCGAACGGAGCGAGGGAACCGACGGCGGGCCGCTCCGCTACCGCGTCGTCCATCGCGTGCCGATGTGGGCCAAAGGCGAACGACCGCGGCTGGAACGGCGGGTCGTCGAAGGCGACCCTGGCCTGTCTCTTTGAGCTCCCGGCCGCAGGATCGAGACGCGCCCGGATAGCGGCTCCGGTGGGCAGACCGCTTTCCGGACGGCCCCCCTCGGAGCGCCAGGCTCCAGCCTGGCGTTTTTGGGATTCCCTCCGGCTCACACCGGCGGCGGGTTTCTCTCGGCGAATCCTTTCTGATGCCAGTAGGGATAGGCGGACGTCGTGGCGCTTGCGGCGTCGAGCCGGGCGATCTGTTCCGGCGTCAGGTTCCAGCCGATCGCTCCGAGGTTCTGCCGCAGTTGTTCCTCGTTGCGCGCGCCGAGGATGACGGTCGAGACCGTGGGCCGCGCGAGCAGCCAGTTGATCGCGATTTGCGGCACCGTCTTGCCGGTCTCGCGCGCAACTTCGTCGAGCGCGTCGACGACTTGGAAGACCTGTTCGTCAGGCACCGGAGGGCCGAGGTCGAGGGACACTTGGGATTGGAGCCGGCTGGTCTCGGGCAGCGGCTGGCCGCGCCGGATCTTGCCAGTCAGGCGGCCCCAGCCGAGGGGACTCCAGACCACCGTGCCGATCTTCTGATCGAGGGCGAGCGGCATCAGCTCCGACTCGAAGTCGCGCCCGACCAACGAGTAGTAGGCCTGGTGCGCCACGTAACGGGCGAGGCCGTAACGCTCGGAGGCCGCGAGCGATTTCATCAGGTGCCAGCCGGAGAAGTTCGAGCACCCGATGTAGCGGATCTTGCCCGCGCGCACGAGGTCGTCGAGCGTCCGGAGTACCTCTTCAACCGGGGTCAGGGCGTCGAATCCATGGAGTTGGTAGAGATCGACGTAGTCGGTGTCCAGGCGCCGCAGGCTCGCCTCGACCGCCCGCGTCAGGTGGTGGCGCGAGGAGCCGACGTCATTCGGCCCCTGCCCGGTGCGGAAAGTGCCTTTGGTCGAAAGAAGCACCTGATCGCGGCGCCCCTGGATCGCCTGGCCCAGGATCTCCTCGGCCCGCCCTTGCGAGTAGACATCGGCCGAGTCGAACATCGTGACTCCCGCTTCAAGGCAGATATCGACCAGTCGTGTAGCCTCCGCGGCGTCGCTCGCGCCCCACGATTGGAAAAGCTTGCCGCCGCCGCCGAAGGTGCCGGTCCCCAAAGAAAGAACCGGAACTTTGAATCCGGAGCCGCCGAGCGTTCGATAGTCCATAGGTCTTGGTCCCTATTCGTCGAGATCCACGGCAAGGCACCGGGCTCCTGGATCGAGTTCCTATCAGACCTCGCCCGGCTTCGCCAAAAACATCTGGAAGTCAGAGAACACCCGATCGCGCAACGGGAGGAGGGCGAGATACTCCGGCTCGAAGAAAGCGGTCTCGGCGCTCTCCCGGGTCGGAAAGTCGATGGTCATAACCAGACTGGGCGCCAAATCGCCGTAGAGCGTGCGTTCGACGAGCTGGCGGCGAATAACGATGGCGTTCTTCGAGTCGAGGAACGCGCGGACCTTCCTCGAATACTCCGCGAAGACCGCTTCGTAACCGGTCGCGAAGGTGCCGAGGACGACGATCGTGGCCTGTTCCATCGCTTCTCCTCTAGGGTAACGAGATGCCGAAATCGTTCAGGCCGAGATCCTCGGCCGGGTTTGGATCTCATGATCGCCCGAAGCGCAGCTCCGGTCGTCCGGCCCGAAAGGGCTCATCATGACAGGGCGCCCTCCCAAACAGGGCGCGCCTTAAGGCCGAATCGCCCGAACGAACGCGCCGGGGCCGCCTCCGACCGTCCCATTGCGAGCTTGGTCAAAGTTGGAATCGGCCGCCTCTTGCAAAACCGACCGGTCGTGCTATTCTCCCGCGGTGCGAAAAGGCGAGGCCACTCGGCAACAGATTGTGGACACCGCGCTCCAGCGGGCTTCGGAGCTGGGGTTGGAGGGTGTGACGCTCGGGCGATTGGCCGAGGAGCTGCAGATTTCGAAGAGCGGCCTGTTCGCGCACTTCAAGTCGAAAGAGGCGCTGCAGATCGCCGTGCTCGACGAGGCGATCGAGCGGTTCACGGAGCGGGTTGTTCGCCCGATGCTGATCAAGCCGCGCGGGGCGCCGCGGGTGCGCGAGCTGTTCGAGCGGTGGATCGCCTGGTTCCAAGGCGAGACCGACACCGCCGAGGAAGAGATCTTGGGCTGCCCGTTCCTCTCGCTCTCTTCCGAGTACGACGACAGGCCCGGCGCGGTGCGCGACGCTCTCGTCCGCTGCCAGAAGGATTGGATCGCCACGGTCGCGAAGGCGGCGAGCCTGGCCGTCCGTGAAGGACATTTCCGCGCCGACCTCGACCCGGAGCAGTTCGCCTTCGAGTTCAAGGGCATCGGCATGGCCCTCCAGCACGCCGCGAAATTGGTGGCCGATCCGGCCGCCGAGCGTCGGGCGCGGGCGGCGTTCGCCCGCCTGCTCGCCGACGCGAGCGCGCCGCTTCAATAAAGAACCCCGTCCCTGAGGAGCGCGAAATGAGCCACCCCCTGAGCCAGCCTTCTCTGTCCGAAAAAAGCACGATCGATCGTTTACGCCCGATCCCCTTCCCCGGCTGGCTGCGCGCAGGATTCAGCCTCGCCGGTGGGTTCGCGCCGAGCGCCACAGCGCGCGTGGCCCGGCGCCTCTTTTTCACTCCGCCGCCGAGCCGGATGCGGCCGGAGCAGCGGGATCTCTTGGCACGAGCCCAGCGGTTCGAATTGCGCACTCCCGACGGTCCGGTGGTCGGCTGGTCCTGGGGCCAGGGCGATCCGGTCCTCTTGGTCCACGGCTGGGGCGGGCATGCGGGGCAATTCGCACATTTCGTCGAGCCGCTGGTCGCCCAAGGGCACCGGGCGGTGGCGCTCGACGTGCCCGGCCACGGCAGCTCGGGCGGGTCGCTCTCCTCGCTCCGCCACTTCGCGACCGCGATCGAAAAAGCGGGCGAGTTGTTCTCGCCCTTCTCCGGAATGATCGCCCATAGCTTCGGCTGCGCCGGGGCGACCTACGCGATCTCCCGCGGCCTAAACATCAAGAAAGCCGTCTACCTCGCTCCGCCCGCCGGCTGGGAGAACTTCCTCGGCCGCATGCGCCGAGGCCTCGGCTGGAACGACGAAGTCGAGCGCCGCTTCCGCCGGATGTCCGAAACCTGGCTGAGAATCGGTTTCGACGAAGCCGAGCCCCGCCGCCTGGCGCCCAAAATCGACCTGCCGCTCCTCGTGATCCACGACCGGTCCGACGATGAAGTTCCGTTCGAGGACGGTGAAGAGCTGGTTGGGGTATGGCCCGGAGCGCGGCTTGCCGTGACCGAAGGGTTGGGGCACCACAAACCGCTGCGAGATGGCGCGACGATCGCGCGGGCGGTGGAGTTTCTGGGGGAGAGCTAGCCGATCGCGCCGACCGGGTTTCGAAAGCAGCGCGAGAGGCGTAAACTAGGCGGTCCACGAGGTGGAGCCATGCTCACTTTGAAACCGCCCAAGACCTCCCCCCTAGCCCCTTTCCACCCGGCCGTCGCGACCTGGTTCGAGCGGCGTTTGGGCGCTCCAACGGAGGTTCAGGCGCTCGCCTGGCCGGAGATCCGCGCCGGGCGCTCGGTGTTGGTGGCCGCTCCGACCGGATCGGGCAAGACTCTCGCGGCGTTTCTTGCCGCGATCGATGATCTGGTCCGGCGCGGGCTCGATGGTGAGCTGACCGATGCAACCGAGGTGCTGTACGTCTCGCCCTTGAAGGCGCTGTCGAACGACGTCGAGAAGAACCTGGCCGAGCCGCTGGCGGGGATTCGAGCCGAGCTGGCTGGGATGGGGCTTCCGGATTTTGAGATCCGGACGATGTTGCGGACGGGGGACACTCCAGCCGCGACGCGGACCGCGATGGCGCGTCGGCCTCCTCATCTTTTGGTGACGACTCCCGAGAGTTTCTACATTCTGCTCACCAGCGAGTCGGGCCGTCGGATGTTGTCCACCGTGCGGACCGTGATCGTGGATGAGATCCACGCCGTGGCGGGTTCGAAACGCGGTTCGCACCTGGCGCTTTCGCTGGCTCGACTCGAATCCCTCGTCGAAGCGAACGGCGGCTCTCTGGCGCGAATCGGCCTTTCGGCGACGCAGAAGCCGATCGAGGAGATCGGCCGGTTTCTGGCAGGCCGCGACGCGGAAGACCTGCCGCGGCCGATCTCGATCGTCGATGTCGGTCGGAAACGACGGATCGATGCGGAGGTGACCCTACCGGGCTCTCCGCTTTCGGCGGTGATGTCGGGCGAGGTGTGGGATGAGGTCTACGACATTCTCGCCGATCGAATCCGGGCGCATCGGACGACCTTGATCTTTGCCAACACCCGGCGCCTTGCGGAGAGGGCGGCGCGGCATTTGGAGTCCCGGCTCGGCGAGGGCCGGGTCTCCTCTCACCATGGCAGCCTTTCGCGCGATCGGCGTCTCGCGGTCGAAGACCGTTTGAAGCGCGGCGAGCTGGCGGCCCTGGTTGCCACCTCGTCGCTCGAATTGGGGATCGACATCGGCGCGGTCGATCTGGTCTGCCAGCTCGGATCGACGCGTGCGATCTCGACGTTGCTGCAACGCGCGGGGCGCTCCGGGCACCAGGTGGGCGGCACGCCGAAGGTGCGGATTTTCCCGACGACGCTCGGCGAGCTGGCCGAGGCGGCGGCGCTGCTGGATGCGCTCCGCCGGGGAGAGCTGGATCGAGTGATCATCCCGAAGGCTCCTCTCGACATTTTGGCGCAGCAGATGGTCGCGGAGGTCGCGGCCGGCGAGCGCGGACTCGACGAGCTGTTCTCCCTGGTCCGGCGGGCAGAGCCCTACCGCGAGCTGCCGCGCGAAGATTTCGACGCGGTGGTCGAATCGCTGGCGAACGGGTTTGCCACCACCGGCGGCCGGCGCGGCGCGCATCTTCATCTCGATCAGGTCCACGGCATCCTCCGGCCGCGGCGCGGCGCGCGGCTGGCCGCGATCACCTCGGGCGGCGCGATCCCGGATACCGCGGACTATGCCGTGCTGCTCGAACCGGCCGGAATGCCGATCGGCACGGTCCACGAGGATTTCGCGGTCGAAAGCATTCAGGGCGACGTGTTCCAGCTCGGCAACGCGTCCTGGCGAATCCTGCGCGTCGAGCCCGGGAAGGTCCGAGTCGAAGACGCGCACGGCGCGGCGCCTACGATTCCGTTCTGGCTCGGCGAGGCGGCGGGGCGGACGGACGAGCTATCCGCTTCGGTCGCGCGGCTTAACGCCGAGGTCGAGATCCGGCTTGAATCCGGAGCCCCGGATGGCTTGGCCGCTGCGATCGTCTGGCTCGAATCGGAAGTGGGCCTGGGAGCCGATGCCGCACGCGAGCTGGCCGAGCATCTGGCGACGGCGCGCGCCTCGCTCGGTGCTCTGCCGACGGACGAGACTTTGATCGCCGAACGGTTCTTCGACGAGGCGGGCGATCAGCACATGGTGATTCACTCGCCGCACGGCAGCCGGCTCAATCGGGCTTGGGGGCTCGCGCTGCGCAAACGGTTCTGCCAGAGCTTCAACTTCGAGCTGCAGGCGGCGGCCGACGAAGATTCGATCGTGCTCTCGCTCGGCCCGACGCACAGCTTTCCGCTCGAAGACGCGTTCGACTTCCTGCGCTCCAACACCGTGCGCGGGGTGCTCGAACAGGCGGTGCTCGACGCGCCGCTCTTCCCCGTCCGCTGGCGCTGGAACGCGACGCGGTCGCTCGCCGTGCTGCGCTTCCGCGGCGGCCGGCGGACTCCCGCTCCTCTCCTTCGCCAGCAGGCGGAGGATCTCGCCGCGGTGGTCTTTCCGGATCAGCTCGCCTGCCTCGAAAACATCGTCGGCGAGCGCGAGATCCCGGAGCATCCACTAGTCCGCCAGACGCTCGTCGATTGCCTGGAAGAATCGATGGACATCGAGGGGCTGGAGGCGCTGCTCAAGCGGCTCGAACGGGGAGAGCTGCGCCGCGTCGCGCGCGACCTCACCGAGCCGTCGCCGCTCGCCGCGCAGATTCTCGCCGCCCGGCCCTATTCGTTCCTCGACGATGCCCCCCTCGAAGAGCGCAGGACCCAAGCGGTGCGCACGCGGCGCTGGCTCGACCCGAAAACCGCCTCGGATTTGGGCGCCCTCGACCTCGAAGCGATCGAGCGCGTCCGCGCCGAGGCGTGGCCCGATCCGCGCGACGCCGAAGAGCTGAACGACGCGCTTGCGACGATCGGTTTCTTGACCGAAAGGGAAGGACGCGCGGCGGGTTGGGATTCGCTGTTCGATCAGCTCGCTGAATCCCGCCGGGCGGCCGTGATTCGCGGCGCGAAAATCCCGCCGATCTGGGTCGCGGCCGAAAGGCTGCCGGATCTGCTCGCGATCGTCGAGAGTCCCGAGCTGTCGCCCGCGATCGAAGCGCCGACCCGGGTCAAGGCTCCGGAATCGCGCGAGGCGGCTCTGGTCGCCCTCCTCCGCGGCCGGCTCTCCGCGCTCGGGCCGGTCACGGTCGAGGCGCTCGGCGCGCCCCTCGGGATCCCGCTCGGCGACACCGCTACGGCTCTCGCGGCGTTGGAAAACGAAGGAAGCGCGATGCGCGGCCGGTTCACTCCGGGTCTCGGCACGGAGGAGTGGTGCGACCGCCGGCTGCTCGCGCGCATTCACCGGGCGACGATCGAGCGGCTGCGGCGCGAAATCGAGCCGGTTTCGGCGGCGGATCTGCTGCGATTCTTGCCCCAATGGCAGCGGGCGGCGCCGGGAGTCAGAGCGCGTGGAGCGGAAGGACTCGCCGCGGTGCTCGCCCAGCTGGAAGGATTCGAGGCACCCGCGGGGGCCTGGGAGAGCGAGATCCTCCCCGCCCGGGTCGAGGGGTACGATCCGGCCTGGCTCGATGCGCTCTGCTTTTCCGGCCGCCTGCTCTGGCGCCGGGCGAGCCCGCCCTCGATTTCCGCCTCGAAGCCGAGAGCCACCGGGCGCGGTGGGCCGGTGCGCGCGACGCCGATCGCGTTCTTCGCCCGTGAGACGGCTCCGGCTTGGGAGCCGCAGCTCGCGGTGACTGGAGCGGGCGGAACCGAAGAGATCGCGAGCCTGTCGAACGAGGCACAGGCCGTGTACGCCGCGCTCGAACGAAAGGGCGCCTCGTTTTCCGCCGATCTGGTCCGCGCCACCGGGCTCTTGCCCTCACGGGTCGACGGGGCTCTCGGCGAGCTGGTCGCTCGAGGTCTCGCGGCGGCGGATGGCTTTGCCGGATTGCGCTCCTTGATCGGCCCGGCCGATTCCCGCATCGCGGCGGCCAAGCGAAGGAACCACGGCCACCTTCTCGCCACCGGCCCCCTCGGGGCGGCCGGCCGTTGGGCGCTTCTCGCTTCGGCCGCGGAATCCGCCGACCTCGCGGCCGCCTCCTCGAATCAGGCGGACGACGCCGCGGCCGAGATCGCCGCGCGGAAGCTGCTCTCCCGTTACGGCGTGGTGCTCCGCAAGATCCTGGAGCGCGAATCGCTCGCTCCGCCCTGGCGTTCGCTGCTGCGCGCGCTCCATCGCCTGGAGGCCCGGGGAGAGATTCGCGGCGGCCGGTTCGTCCACGGATTTTCCGGCGAGCAGTTCGCCCTTCCCGAAGCGGTCGGCCAGCTCCGGAGAATGCGCCGCGAGGAGCCGGCCGGCACCCTCGTTGCGATCAGCGCGGCCGATCCGCTGAACCTGGCCGGAATCCTCACTCCAGGAGAACGGATCTCGGCCGTCGCCGGTCAGCGGATTCTGCTGCGCGACGGTCTGCCCGTCGCCCACCTCGCGGGGCGCGAGGTTCGATATCTGATCGACAGCACCGAGATCGACGCCGCGGAGGCGTGGCGCATCGAGGACGCGCTTCGCCGGCCCTCCGCGACGCGGGGGCCTTCCGGTCCCGGCGGAATCTCCGGCGGTAGTGTGGCCCGAGGCCCGCGCGGCTCCCGGAAGATTCCGTCCTCGAAGTCGTCTTCTCAGTTCCCCGGAACCGTGTACGCCGCCGATCCGACGTAAAGCTTGGGCGCTACAATCCAACGTGCCATGCCTGCTTCGAATCGACCGCTCAAGATCCTCCTCTTCGGCGCGACCGGCTCGGCCGGCGGCAGTACGCTCCGAGTCTGTCTCGCGTCCCCGTTCGTCACGGAAGTCCGCGCCCTCGCGCGCCGCCCGCCGGAGTTGGAGGAAGGGGTCGGCCACGAAAAACTCCGCGTGATCCTCCACTCCGATTTTCTCGATTACACCGCGGTCGAAGACGCATTCGTCGGGGTCGATGCCTGTTTCTACTGCCTCGGCATTTCGGTCACTCAAGTGTCGGGCGAGCCGGAGTATCGAAAGATCACTCACGATTTCGCCCTCGCCGCCGCGCGGATGTTGAAAGCGAAAAGCCCGGAGGCGGTCTTCCACTTCATCAGCGGCCAATCCGCCAGCCTCGACAGCCGCATGATGTGGGCGCGCGTCAAAGCCGAAACCGAGCGCGACCTCCTGGCCCTCGACCCGAACACCTGCTGCTGGCGCCCGGCGGCGATCGACGGCATTCCTTCCAAAAGCGAGCCGTGGATCTACAAGGTCTTTCGTCCGCTGTACCCTCTGCTGAGCCCGATCCGCGGCCTTTACATCTCGGGGAAGGATCTCGGGAAGGCGATGCTTCAGGGGACGCAGGAAAATCTGCGCGGCCAGGTGATCGAGAACCGCGAGATTCGTGATTTGGCGGACCGGGCGGGATAGAGCGGTCAGGAAGCGGCCGAACAGACGAACAGACGATCCGAAATCTTCAACGAAGATTGCAAAATCGACTTTCGGCTTAGGGCGGCGGAAGAACTCAGCCCCGGAAGGTGACCTCGAAAAGGTCGCGGACGGTATCTCAACTCGCTTCACTAATTCAAGGGCAATTTACGGCAGAGGCCCTATGCCGCAAATCGCTCTGGATTTCTCGAAATCGGATCTGTAGGGTTTGTCGCGTGATGAACGACGCGACGTGCCCGCCGATCGTGGAGAACGAAATCCGGCCCGCCGAAATTGGCGAGTTGGCTCCCGAATTCCATTTCGGGAGTCCCGAATTCCACTTTCCAGCTCCCGAATTCGAATCCGGGGCTCGCGAATTCCATTTCGGGAATCCCGAATTCCATTTTCTGGCTGGCGAATTCCATTTCGGGAACGCCGAATTCCATTTTCTAGCTCGCGAATTCGAATTCGGGAGTCCCGAATTCCATTTTTTCTCTCCCGAATTGCATTTCGGGATTGCCGAATTCGAGTTCGGGGTTTGTTTACCCCCTTGCCGCAGCTCCTCCACCCGTCCCCCAAAGCCCCGCGAAAAGAATCTTCGCCGACCTCTCGATTTCGCAGGCCGGTATCCCTTAGGGTCTGTCGCGGAGGGAACGCAGTCGCCTTCCTTCCCGGATGGCCATCGGCACCACCGGACCGCATTCCGCGGTCCGTTTTCTACAAGGAGAAGGACATGTTGAGAGACACCAGTTTTGCCAACCGTATCAACCAGTGCGACGTCGCGGTACAAAACATCCAGGAGTTGGCCCCCAACATCCCTGGCGGCGAGGCCCATCTCGCCGAGATCCGGCAGCAGGTCGATGCCCTCCGAACCTCTCAGGAGAGCATCCAGTTGCTGCGCGCCAAGCTCACCGACCTGGTGATCCTGCGCCAGCAGCAGAACAAAAAGGCGGGCGCGGCTTTTCGCCTCCTCGCGGCGGCCGCCCGCTCGCACTACGGCTTCTCCAACCCGCTCCTCGAAAGCTTCAACGTCCGCTCCGAGCACCGGGCCAAGCGCGGCCGTAAAAAGAAGGAGGCGAAGCCCGCACCGGAAGTCTGATCTCGCAGGGTGTGCCGTGCGCACCGTCCAAAGGGAGCTCCCGCGGCCTGCAGGCAGGACACACCCAACGACCCAAGCCGAGATCGAGACGTCGTAGTGTGAAGTTTCGAGGGTGAGGCTTCGCGGGCCTCACCCTCCAGTCCGCGCTCGCAGCCGCTCCTTTGGAGTGCGGGAGGACTCGGTCCACCGGGCGACCGCGCGAACCGGCCGGGCGGTCCTGGAGTTACAGTTCATCGAGCGCCGAAGGCGCGTCCAATAAAAGCCTGGGGCACCGCCCCAGGAAAGGACCCCCGAGAAAAACCAGGAGGGCTGAAGGCCCGATCCATCCGGAGGTTCGGCCTCAGGCGGCGCTCTTCTTGTGCGCATCCATATAGGCACGCATCAGCGCATTGATCCTCGTCTGGTACCCGCTCCCTTGCTGGCGAAACCACTCCAACACCTCGCGGTCCACGCGGATCGTCAGCTGCGCCTTTGGAGCGACCGGCTCAAGTCCCCGCCGAACAATTCCGCGAGCGAACATTTCAGGAGTCAGCTCGGGAATATCGCTCGTGTCGATTTCCTCGTCGGTCATCGCATCGAGTCGCGCGAAGTCAGTGCCTGAGTTGCGAGAGGTAGATTTTCTTTTCATGGCTCGTCGCTTTTCGTGCCGAGATGATTCGAATCACCCGATCCATTTCGGTGTGGGCCACCACCAGGAGCCTCTCCGAGAGGAAGCCGACCGTCAGGAGCCGAGGCTCGGGATATTCGAACCTCTCGTCGTTGATCGTAATCGTGAGGCCAGCGAAGAGAGGCTCGAGGTCGGCAAAGTCGATTCCGTGTTTTGCGAGGTTCGACCGCCTCTTCCGCTCGTCCCACTCGAGTTTCACGGACGCAACTGTAACTACGCGGCGTAACTACGTCAAGAGGGGTGAGGCTTGACCGGCCTCACCCTCTCTGTTCAGTACGCGCGCTATGATGTCGGCATGATCGTTTTGGTCAAGTGTGCAGAAGGCGATGCCTGCCTTGGAGCGGAGGGCATGAGAAAACACGCGCCTGTGACGCCCGGCGAGCTGTTGCTCGAAGAGTTCCTCGTTCCTTTGGGGCTCTCCCGGTACCGTCTCGCCAAGGAGATCGGTGTTCCCGCGCAGCGGATCAGCGAGATCATGGCTGGAAAGCGTGCCATCTCAGCAGATTCCGATCTTCGCCTGTGTCGCTTTTTCGGCCTATCCAACGGCTACTGGCTTCTAGCCCAGGCAGCGTACGACGAAGAGAGTGCGCGCTCCGCGGTGATGCAGTGCGCCGGCTCGATCGAAGGGAAAGACCCCGAGAGAGCTGAGAATGCTCGTGTCATAGTTCGCGCTCGAATTGTCAGCCACCATGGGAGATGACCCATCCGCTCCGGTGTCGGTCTTCAGGGAGGCGTGAGAACCGGCCGGGCGATCGTGGCGAGGAATTGAAATTCCTCGCTAGATTACGGCGTCCCTGGCGGGACGCGCGGTTTGACCGGACCGGTCGTTCTCGGCCTTTACTCAGCGTACTTTGTTTAGCCACAGCTCTGGCCATGAACTTTCTTCAGCAGGCGCCCCACCATTTCGCGGGCAAGGCTTTCCGGACTGCCGCCCATGTTCCACAGTGTCATTTTCGACCAGAGCAAGTTTCCGTTGCGGTGATGGCAGTTGGCTTTGACAGTTTCATAGGCATTGTAAACATTCACTTCGACCTCGACGTAACCCACCACATTCGGGGCCGTCGAGAGGATGCTTTGAAGATCTGCGAACGAGGCATCCAAGGCGACAGGATGCCCACCCAAGACACCGGCGACTTGCTGAGCCGCCCAAGGGAAACCCGGCGTGGCGATAACCAGCGAGGTTCCCGGTGGAAAACTGCGGAGGGTCACCGGGATCAGCTGATCGAGCTTCTGCTGGATCACCGCCTGGAGCGCCTGCTTCTGTTCGGGAGTTCCGGCCGCATCGAGCAGCTTTGCGAGACTGATCAAGCTTTCCAACTCGTCGCGTTTGAGGGAATGTAGCATCGCTGCCTTGGCGAGATCCGTCTGCGCATTTAGCGCGTCGACTTGCGCTGATTGCATTTGGTTGCGCCGTAGGATCTCTCCAAGTTGATTAAGCTGGTAGGGAAGGTAGTTTGGATCGGTCGGCTGAGGTACAGGCGCTACATAGGCGGTCTGTTACGTGATGGCCGGTGCCGCGATCAAGACAAAGACTATCGAACATATGCCAAGGGTCAGGTACCGCTTGAACTTCGTCATTGGGATCATTCACCTCGAGTAGGTCGATCATTTTGGAGAGACTGGCAAAGTGACCTGCTTATACTTTGTGGAACTACTCAGGTCGAATCGTTCTCGATC